>CAXSED010000111.1:0-12659 GCA_964236475.1 uncultured Chthoniobacterales bacterium | reverse complement strand
TGGTTGGCCCACTGGTGCGTGCTCTTGAACGCCGTGCCGTCGGGCGAAACCCGGCAGCCGCACACCGTATCGCCGCCCTCCTCGCGCAGGGTGGCGATGAGTTTGTGCGCCTCGGTGGCGGGATAGGTGTCGTCCCCGTCCACCATCAAGAGGTAGTCGGACGACGTTTCTTGGAAAAGCCGCTGCACGGCGTTGCCCTTACCCTTGCGTGGTTCGGACACGACCTCCGCGCCGTGCTCGCGGGCGATCTGCGCCGTGCGGTCGGTGCTGGCGTTGTCGATAACCAGCAGCCGGGCCTCGGGAAACGCCGCGCCGAAGTCTTCCACCACCTTGCCGATGGTCGATGCCTCGTTGTAACAGGGGATGCCGATGGTGAGGTCGATCATGCGGGGAGGGGAGGGGAAAAACGGCGTCGGCTGGTAACCCACCGTGCCACGGCGTCGGCAAAAGCAAAGCAATACAACCACCAGAAAGGTTCCAGCACAAAGCGGTAGCGCGGCATGATGGCCCCGGTCAGCGTCACCGTGAACCACACGCCAGCCAGCACCGGCAGAAACGCCCAGTGAAACCCGCGAAAACGCCCCGGCACCGCCAGCGACGCGCCCGCGCCCAACAAAGCCACCACGTAAAACCACGGCAGACCGGGGAGATCGTAGTCCTCGCTGAAACGACGGTCCGGCAGGTGCAGAGAACCCAAAGTCTCCATCCACGCGTGCTCCCAGTGGTTGTACCAGGCGACGTTCCGTTCATCGTAGTGACCATAAACGAAGCTCGTGAGGGCCTCCTCGGTGTTCAACGGGACGCCTGCCAACCCGACGCCGAGCACGTCGCTGCGGTTCATCCCGCGTTTGAGCGCGCGGTATTGCCGGGTCTGCAAGTCATGATTGGTGAACTCTCCGCCGCTATCATCTCCGATCCGCGCCAGGAACCGCGTGCCGACAATCCTCGGCAGCGCGAAGGGGTTCTGGCGCGCTGTTTCGATGGCCAGCCGCAGGCAGAGTTTATTCAGGTTCTTGGCGTTGTATTTGTCTGGTTCGCCGAGGTTCATCTCCGGGTGTTGCGGCGCAAAGCAGGCGATGATTTGCTCGGACAACCGTTTCTCGACCCGGACCACGTCGTTGGAAATGCGGCGTGCCCGCTCGCGGCGCAGCCGGTCGCGCATTGGGCGCAGGCAGGTCATCAGGTCGGGCGCGACGCGGGACTGGTCCGGCGCGAGGTGCAGGATTGAGGAATACAAAAGAATTCCCGCCTGCGCGGTACGGGTGGCCAGCAGGGTCACCACGCAGAAAATGGCGACTACCGCCAGCTTGATCAGTTCCAGCCGCCACGAGCGCGGGTAGACGCCAGCCACCAGCAACACCCCGAACGCCAGGAACAACCGCCCCTCGGGCCGTGCCCCGGCGGTAAAAAACAACGCTGCCAGCAGAAAACCAAGCAATTCCCAGCCCGACCGCCGCACGAAAAGCGTGCCTGCCAACGCTGTCCAGACCACGCAAAATACGTAATGCGATTCGGCCAGCAGCGTGTGCTCGAACCACAGCAGCGACGGATGCACCGCAACGATCACAGTCAACGGCACGATGATCACCCGCCAGAACACGAACCACAGCCGAGCCAACGCCCCAACCATCAACACGAGCAACGTCCCGAGCAGATGCTGACCGGCGGGAATCGCCAGGAGGGCTGGGACGTGCAGCACGAATGGCAGCGTGTAAAGCAGTGGAGTGAGAAACGTCTTCTTGTTGTGCAGCGTCAACCGGTGTCCGTGCAGCAGGTCGTAGGGCGTTTGCAGAAAGTCTGGCGTGTCGAAATGAAATTGCCCGTAGGGCATCGACGCGGTCAACCAGACTCGAATCAGTACGGCCACCACGACTCCCGGCACGCAGTACCACAAAAATTCATGCAACCGGCGGTCATGGAGTCGGCGGTGCCAGCGTTGGAGAAGCGGCGGGTTCAAGGTGGGAGCGAATCTCAAAGCAAAGCGGCGCCGGAAAGAAGGAGAAACTTTCGACGCGCCCCATAAGATCAGCAAGCAACGGGTCTTCTTTTCCAAGGTGGTTGAAATTTTTCCTTCTTTCAGGACGGTGAATCCCCGAACCTGCCTGGAGATGCCCGCCGTCCCCTTTCGCCGGACTTTTGTCCCCGCCAGCCGTCTGCCGCGCTGGTTGCGCTCTCCATCGCCCACGGCGGAGTGCATCGGCTGGCTGCTGGTTGCCGCCTGTCTGATCGGGAATCGCTGGTTCGTGGCGGCGCACCTACCCACGTACGTCTGGACGCGCGACAGCGGCAGCTACCTCGCGCCAGCAACCGCCTGGATGCAGACCGGCCATTGGATCACCAGCGCGCGGCGCGGGCCGGTCTATTCGTTGTTCATCGCGGCGATCCTGAACGCGGGCGGCACGCTGGCGACGATCGCCACCGCGCAAACTGTCATCGGCGCACTCACCGCTTTTTTGACGATCTGGATGGCGCGCGTTTGGCTGGGCCGACGGGCGATCTGGCCGCTGCTAGTCTGCTCCCTTTTCTACACGTTCTACGGCATGCCCCTGGAACTGGAACGCCTCATCCGCAACGAAACGCTGCTGACCCTTTTCTCCACGGTGGCATTTGGCGCGTGGTTTTTCGCCCTGCGCCGAGGCTCCGTGGCCTGGGTAGCCACCAGCGGCTTCTTCACTGGCCTGATGCAACTGCTCAAAGGCATTTTCCCGGTCTTTCCGCTGATTGTCACGTTGCTCATCGTCTGGAACTGGCGGCATCGCCCGCGCCGTGCTGTGGTGCTGGCAAGCTGCTATCTCCTGTTGTTCTCGCTGCCACTCTTCAGCTCAAAACTTTATAACCGCCTGAGCGGCACCACCCGCCCACCGGAACCGGAGGACGGCCAGATGTTCTACGGGCGCACCGCCCAATGGACCTATCTCGAAGGCGGCATCGTCCCCGACATCAAAACGCGGATTCACGATCAAGCCACCGCCTATGGCAACCGTTTCCGCCGTACGGGCAAGCTCGACAACAACGAGATCGTCAAACGCACGGTCATTCCCAGCCTCAAGACGATTCTCATCGATGAACGAGGGCAGACCTTGGTGGATGTCAACCGACTCTGCTGGAAACTTGGCTTAGAAGCCGTTGCACACCACCCGGGGGCGTATGCGCGCCAGTTCGGTCACGACCTGTATTACTTAAATTTCATCTCGGCTCAGCGGTTCGTCGTTTTCCAACCCAAGCAACTCACTTCGGCGATGAAGGACGCGGATAAGTACGCCGAAGCCCACGCCACGGGTGACGCGGCCCTGATCGCCTGGGTCTTCGACCTGCCTCAAGCGCACGCTGTCGTGAAGAAAGCCACCGCCAAGAGTGGCTCGCTCGTCCGCTATTCTCGTTTCGTGAAAATAGCCGGTTGGCTGCGGCTGCTTTCCCCGGTGTTCCTGACGACCTTATCGCTGCCGCTGCTCGTCTGGATTCGCCGGGGCCGGGAACGTCTCTTCTGGATGGGGAGCGCGTTGCTCTGGTTCTATTATCTAGTGCTGCTCAGCACGGTAGGCCGCCCCCTCGACCGCTACCTCATGCCGGTGGTACCTCTCATGTTCTGGGCGATCACCGCTGCTCTCACCGTAGGATTGAACGAACTTCCCCGCCTCTTCCGTCAGGATGTAATCAACGGTTTGCCCTAATTACGGTCGGCGTCGTCCGTAGAAAACGGCTGCCGGTTCCCGGCGGGTGTAGGCGTCGCTTCTGCTGGTCCGTCGATCTGGAAGGGAGTCAACACCCGTTGCGCTGGCCGCACCTCCGGCTCCACCGGCGTGGGATGCACCGGCGGCGCGGGAGGTTCCGCCACAGGCGGGTGACGTGTGGCCGGGACCGAGGCGTGCCGGGTGTGACGATCCGGGGGCAGGGCCAGACCGGGAATCAGGTCGGGCCGCATGAGCCGAATCTCGACCGCCGTCCGGGTTCCGGTGCCGTCGAGATGAATGCTCTGGCGCGTTTCCGGCCAGTCCTGATAACGCGCGATCAACTGGTGGTCGCCGTGCGGCAGGCGCACCCGGCAGGGCGTGATGCCCAGCACCTCGGTCCCCAAGCAAATCTGCGCCCCCGGCGGCACGCTTTCCAGGCGCACCCACTCTAACGGTTCTCCGGTCGGGGCTGCCGCTGGAAGAGGAGTTGCCTCCGCTGCCAAGGGCGTTGCTGCGGGCGTGGGTGTGTTTTCCTGCCCGACAGTTGCCATGCGTTCGGGGACCGTCGCCTCCGGCGTAGGAACTGGCGGAGCGGCTGCGAGAGGAGCCGGGGTCGCAGGATGGGGTGTCGCCCGCCTGCCTTTTGCCCCCGACATTGGTTCCACCAGCCTCTTTTTCGCTACGGTAGCCGCCGTGGCGTCATGGGTTGGAGTCTGTTGCAACAACCACGCGAGCACCCCGGCAAACCCCAGCACGAACACCGCCGCCAATCCGATGATCCCCGCCAGCCAGCGGCCCGGATGAGATCGCTTCCCGGTGACCAGCGAGAGCCGATCCCACGCGCTGCCTGCCGTCGGGTCTACGAGGTCGTGTGCCTCCGACCCGATTCCATCCTGAAAAAACGGCGCAACCGACTCGCTGATCAATGGAACCGCTTCCGCGAGGGCGAACGACGCCACCGTGCTTTCGTGGACCTCGGGCGCGCCGGGTTCCGGCGAACGGTCGGACAAGGCCGCTGGCGGGCGGGCCTCGCCACGGGTCGGCTCTCCACCGATGGCCGTGGCCAACGCCTCGTGTAACTGCCAGCCGTAAAGAAACGTTCCCCCGCCGGACAACGCCTGCCGCAACAACAGATTGGCCTCTTCATTTAATACGGCCAGCGAGGTATAACGCGTCTGCTGCCGTTCGCCGCTGGAATGATGGACCTTTGGCGTTCCACCCAATAATTCATAAACCAGCGTCGCCAATGCCTGTACGTCCTGAGCGCCCGCAGGCGGAACCTCGTCCAGCGCAGCTCCCGGCACCAACGTCGCGCCGCCCGCCCAGGTGTCGAGCGCCCGCAGATCGCGACGGGGTCGGAACGCATGAACTTTCAGCGACCAGTCAGGCCATTCCGCGAAATTCCGGGGCAGTAGCGCACGCACCTGCGAGCCGTCCTCCACCGGGATGCCAAGCCCGGCGAAGGTCAGGTGCAACGCCGTCAATGCGAGGTCCAGCCGCGCCAAACGGCATCGCGCCGCGTAGTCGGTGGCCGAGGCCGCCTGTTCGAGCAACCGGAGCGTTTCCGCCACCGGCAACGCGCCGCCCCGCGCGGCGAGCAGGTCGCGCACCGTGCATCCTGCGAGCCATTCCTCCACCAGAAACATCGTGGCCGGGGAGGGGGATCGTTCGAGCGCGAGAATCTGCACCAGACGCGGGTGCGCCGCCGCCTGGACCAACCGCACCTCCTCCGCCAGCTCGTTCTGCCCGCTGGCAGTGGAGAACATCGTTTCCGGCAACAGCTTGACCGCCACCAGCTTGTCCGCTGCCGACTCGTCGCGCGCCTGGAAGACGCGGACGCCGTCCCGCCCGCCGATCTCGTGCAAGAGCCGGTAGCGTGCGCCGAGCAGCGTGCCGGTATGGATGGGTCGCCCTCCGGGGCGTGCCCCCGTTCCCGGACCCGCCGCCGTCAACGTCTGCGCGGGTAAACGCAAATCCTGCTGGCGCGTTGTCCCCCGGAATTCCTCCAGGCATGCCTCGATTTCTGCCCGGAGTTCCCCCGCGTTTTGCGGACGGCGCGCCGCGTCCTTTTCGAGCAGATGTGCGAGTAAGGTGCGCACGCCCGGCGGCAGTCCGGCGGGCAGTTGCTCCCACGGCGGCGGCTGCGTCAACTGCCGCTGGCAAACCGTGGCCAGCGACCCCGCAAAAGGCGCGCGCCCGGTCAACAAAAACCAGGCGGTGACACCCAGGCTATAAATGTCCGAGCGGGCGTCCAGCGGGCGTTCCTCCAGTTGCTCTGGGCTGGCGTATTGCGGCGTACCCACGAACCCGCCCATCGTTAGCGGCGGGGCGTTTTCCGCTGTGGCCGCCGCGCGGGCTAGCCCGAAGTCGATCACTTTGACGACGGTTTCCTCGTCGGCGTCCTCGTGCGTGACCATCAGATTCGCGGGCTTGATGTCACGATGGACGAGGTGCTGCCGCTCCGCCGCCGCCAGCGCGCGCGCCACTTGCAACATCACGCGCAGGGTGTTTTCCACCGACAACGCGCCGCCCCGGCGGACCACGGCGTCGAGCGTGTCCCCGTTGATGAACTCCATCGCGTAGAAGAAGTGCTCGCCGTCGTTGCCCAGGTGGTAAACGCTGGCGACGTTGCGGTGCCGCAGCGCCGCCGCCGCCCGCGCCTCGCGCACGAACCGTTCCCGGGCCTCTGGGTTTTCCACCAGCGCGGAACTGACCACCTTCAGCGCGACCTCGCAGCACAGGTTCACGTCGAACGCCTTGTACGTGACGCCCATCGCTCCCCGGCCAAGCTCCCAGGGCGTGCCGTCGTCCCGGCGGAGCACCTCGTAATGCTGAAAGCTTCGGGCAGGTTCGGTCATGTGGAGGGCAGCGGGTCGATCCCCGGCGAAAGCGCGCCCGCCTACCTTGGCGCGTTCCGGGTGATTCTTCAACGGCTGTCGAGGGCCAACTATTCGATGTTTTTCCGTCCGCCGCCGGACGGCCCGTGTTATGTTGAGATCTTCGTCTTTATGGAAATGGAACCCGCCGCCCGCGCCGTCGTTGCGCGTCTCCAGAAAGCCGGTTTCACGGCGTATTTCGCCGGGGGCTGCGTGCGCGACGCGTTGCGCAACGTTCCACCGAAGGATTTCGATGTGGCCACCGACGCGCGGCCCGATCAGGTGCAGAACCTTTTTCCTCGCAACGTGGCTGTCGGTGCGCACTTTGGCGTCATCCGGGTGCTGGACGGCGGCTACCAGTTCGAGGTTGCCACCTTCCGCGCGGACGGCGCTTACATCGACGGCCGTCACCCGGAGGGCGTCACGTTCACCACCGCCCAAGGCGACGCCGAACGACGCGATTTCACGGTCAACGGCATGTTTTACGATCCCGTGGCCGACCGGGTCATCGACTACGTCGGCGGACAGGCCGACCTGGATCGGTGCGTGCTGCGCGCCATCGGCGATCCGCAGGCCCGCTTCCGGGAGGATCGTCTGCGGCTGCTGCGCGCGGTGCGTTTCGCCGCCACGCTCGGCTTCGAGGTCGATCCGGCCACCTGGGCCGCCGTTCGCGCGCAGGCCGGGGAAATCGGTGTGGTCAGCGCGGAGCGCATCCAGGACGAACTGGTCAAAATCTTCACCGCGCCGACCCGCGTGCGCGGTTTCGATCTGCTCGACGCCAGCGGGTTGATGCGCCATGTCTTGCCTGAACTCGACGCCTGCAAGGGCTGCGAACAGCCGCCGCAATTCCATCCCGAGGGAGACGTGTTCGTTCACACGCGTTTGATGCTCTCGCTGCTGCCCTCCGAGATCAGTGTCCCGCTCGTCTTTGCCGTGCTGCTGCATGACATCGGCAAACCTCCGACCGCTCAGGTGGACCCGACCGGACGTATCCGTTTCAACGGCCACGAACACGTCGGCGCGGACATGACCCTACGCGTGATGGAACGTCTGCGTTTTTCCCGTGCGACCACGGACCTGACCGTGGAAGCCGTCCGGCAGCACATGGCGTTCAAGGACGTGCCGCAAATGCGCGTCGCCAAGCTCAAACGGTTCATGGCGCGCCCGGGTTTCGAGGACGAGATGGAACTTCACCGCGTCGATTGCCTTGGCAGCCACGGATTTCTGGACAACCACGTTTTCCTACGGGTCAAGCAAGATGAGTTTGCCCACGAACCGCTGATTCCCAAGCCGTTCGTGACGGGACATGATCTGCTGGCGTCCGGTCTGAAACCCGGCCCGAAAATCGGCGAAATTCTTGAAGCGGCGCAGACCCGCCAGTTGGAAGGCGCGTTCCCTGACCGTGACGCCGCGCTGGCCTGGGTAAAAGCCGAATTCCTTGCCGCCGCTGCTCCCGCGGCCTGACGCCGCTATTCAATGTCGCCCGTCGGCGACCATTGCTTCCCCGAGCGGGTGCCGAAAATGGCGCTGCCGACGCGAACCATGGTGGCGCCCTCCTCGATGGCGACGAGGTAATCGCCGCTCATCCCCATCGAAAGGTGCGGCAACCCGATGCCGCCCTCGTTTTGTAATTCGCTGCGGATCTCCCGCAGCCGCGCAAAGTGAGGCCGCGAAAATTCCGGTTCGGGGGCGAACGGGGCCATGCCCATCAGTCCGACCACGTCCAATCGGTCAAGAGCAAGAATCTCTTCCATTTGAGATTGGATCGCTGCGGGAGAGAAACCAAATTTGTTTGCCTCGCCTGCCACGTTGACTTCCAGCAAAACGCGGGGCCGATGGCCGTCTTCTTCGGCGATCCGCTGGAATTGTTGAGCCAACTCCAACGAATCGACGCTGTGAAATA
This sequence comes from uncultured Chthoniobacterales bacterium, assembly GCA_964236475.1. GTDB lineage: Bacteria > Verrucomicrobiota > Verrucomicrobiia > Chthoniobacterales > SZAS-18 > CAHJWO01. The sequence goes on along the minus strand of CAXSED010000111.1, from coordinate 4,209 downwards.
ATGCGAACAAGGGCAACGCTGCCCGGATTTTATTTTTCTGCAAATGCCCGATAAAGTGCCACTCCAACTTCCCGGGTAACAGGGGAATTTTCGCTCTGGCTTCCTGCACGCGACTTTCTCCGAAGACCATTTGATCGGCAGCTGCCACCTCTCGGATGGTTTCGGGAGAATGCGTTTTTGATACCGCCACCAACTCGATTTCGTCGGGTTGACGGCCCGACTTCTTCGCAGCCATGGCGATTTTCTCACGCACGGCAGCGAGCGACTCAACAGGGGATTGCATTAGTTGGAATTAAGCGGTTGACCCAGCGATAAGTTTTCCTTATGCTGAGCATCTTCGTGAATGCAAATTGAAACCTTTAAAGTCTTTTGTGACCTCGTAGAGACAGCCAGCTTTTCGCGGGCTGCTTCGCTGAACTCGATCACGCAGAGCGCGGTCAGTCAACAAATCCGCGCCCTGGAGCAGCGGTACGACGTGAGCCTCATCGAGAGAGGCAAAAAGAATTTTTCCGTCACGCAGGAAGGCCGGGCCTTCCTCGCGGCAAGCAAAGAAATTCTGCACACCTACGGCAACCTGGGTGACCGCATCCGCGAGTTGCAAAACGTGGTGGCGGGCCAGTTGCGCGTGGCCACGGTTTACAGCATCGGCTTGCACGAATTGCCGCCGTTCCTGAAAAAATTCCGTGCGGTGTACCCGGAGGTGGAGGTGCTCATCGACTACCGTCGGTCCGCGCAGGTGTACAACGAAGTGCTCGAAGGCGATGTGGACCTCGGTCTGGTCGCGTTTCCGGCCAAGCGCACAGGGTTGGTGATCGAGGATTTCTGGCGCGACAAGCTGGTGTTGATCTGTCCTCCGTCGCATCCTTTGGCGGAGCGCAAACGCATCAGCCTGCGCGAACTCAGCGGCGAGAAATTCATTTCGTTCGAGCCGGACCTGCCTACGCGCAAGGTCATCGACCGCCTGCTGCGCGAAGAAGGCATCGAGATCGAACACGCCATGGAGTTCGACAACATCGAGACCGTCAAACGCGCCGTCGAAATCGAGAACGGCGTGTCCATTGTGCCGCAGACGAGCGTCGCCGACGAAACGCGCAACGGCAGCCTGGTCGCCGTGGAAATCGAGAGCTTCGAGATGTGGCGTCCGCTGGGGGTGATCTACCGCCGCCATCGCGCCATCTCTCCGGCGCAGAAACAATTTGTCGCTTTGCTCAAAGAAACTCGTTGGTTCGAGCAGGAAGGATTGCTGGACCCGAACAACGCCGCCCGCGTATAAACGGGCGGATGACGAGGAAAAGCCTGCGAATCGCGTTTTGGTTTGCGGCTTGCGCCTTGGCGGTCGGGGTAGCGACGGCAGGCGCGGTCTGGGTGGTCCACGGTGCTGCCGGGGGTCGTGTGTATGATGATCTGGCGACCTTGCCCTTGAACGATGTCGGGTTGGTCCTGGGTACCTCGCCGCGCACGGCCAGCGGCGAACATAACCTGCACTTCGACAATCGGATGGCTGCCGCCGCACAGTTGTACCACGCTGGGCGCGTCCGCCATCTGTTGCTCAGCGGCGACAACGGCACGCGTGGCTACGACGAACCCGCCGATATGAAAGCCGCCTTGCTTGGCCTCGGCGTACCTGCTGAAGCGATGACCTTGGATGACGCCGGTTTTCGCACGCTGGATTCCGTCGTGCGTGCACGGGCGGTTTTCGGCCAAACGCGGCTGACGGTGGTGAGCGACCGATTTCACGTCTACCGGGCCGTGTTCTTGGCCAAGCATAACGGCGTGGACGCCGTCGCTTTTCCGTCGCGCGACGTGGAAGTGCGCGCCTCGCTGAAATCCCGGGTGCGCGAGTGCGGGGCCGACCTCAAGGCGTGCCTGGACCTGTGGGTCTTCCATACGCGCCCGAAATTCCTCGGCGAGCCGATCCCGGTGCGGGTCGCCAATCGCTGATCGCCTACCGACTCGATGCTAAACTATATCTGGCTGGCGTTGATCCTGGTTTCCGTGGGCATCGGAGCCTGGAACGGCCATCTGCCGGAAGTGACCAAAGGCGCGCTCGACGGCGCGAAGTCGGCGGTGGACGTGATCCTGTTGCAGGTCGGCATCCTGGCGGTCTGGATGGGGATCATGCGGCTGGCGGAACGATCCGGCCTAGTCGGGGTCCTCGCCCGTGCCTTGCGCCCGGTGATGCGCTTTCTCTTCCCAGACGTGCCGCCGGACCATCCCGCGATGGGTGCCATGGTGATGAACGTTGCCGCCAACATGCTCGGCTTGGGCAACGCCGCTACGCCGATGGGGCTCAAGGCAATGGAACATCTGGAGCGGATCAATCCACGCCCGGGCACGGCGACGAACGCGATGTGTACCTTTCTGGCGATCAACACGAGCAGCGTGCAATTGATCCCGGCTACCGTGGTTACTCTGCTGGCAGCCAAGGGGGCAAAGGAACCCACGGCCATCGTGGGAACGGCCTTGGTCGCCACGTCCTGTGCCTGCGTGGTCGGGGTGACCGCCGCCAAATTTCTGCAAAAACTGCCGGTGTTCGCGTTGCCGCCGTTGAACGTGCAGGGGCGCGAGGAGCGGAGAAACGAACTGCGGGAGAGCACGACAGAGGAAACGCTCGTGGTGCCGCCGATGGCCAGAGGCGGCTTTATCGTGGTCGGAGTGTTTGGCCTGTTGGTTCTGGCGACGTTCATCCACGAGGCCTTTTTCACTACTCACACCACTGGCGGGCATCCTTTTCTAGCGGTCGTCAACACAGTGTCATTGATGGCAATCCCACTGATGCTCGCTTTTTTCCCACTGTACGCTGCCTTGCGTGGGCTCAAGGTTTACGCGGAGTTCGTGGAAGGTGCAAAGGAGGGGGTGCAGGTCGCCGTTAAAATCATCCCTTTCCTGGTGTCGATGCTGATGGCCATCGGCATGTTTCGCGGCAGCGATGGTCTTCGCATGCTGACCGAGGGGCGTCTGCGCCCGATGCTTGATCGAATCGGCTTCCCAGCAGATCTGCTGCCGCTCGTGTTAATGCGTCCGTTGAGCGGTGGCGGCACGCAGGGAATTTTCGTCGATCTACTCAACCACTTCGATCCAGATGGGCTGGTTGTGCGGACAGCGGGGACCATCTTTGGCAGCACGGAAACTACTTTTTACGTACTGGCCGTATATTTCGGTTCGGTGGCCATCCGGCGGACTCGCCATGCCGTTGTAGCGGGTTTGCTCGCCGATCTGACGGGGGTGGTCGTGTCAGTGGTCATTTGCCGGTTGATGTTCGGAGGGAGATAAAGCCATGCAGCTGCCCGCTGGCAAACGAATGCAATGTCGCCGCTTTCATCAGGCCCGGGGTGGCTGGCTGCTTATATTCCGAGACTGGACAAGCCGCCATGATCTGTCAAAGTGCCCGCCGACGACCCCATTTTAATCATGCCATCTTTTGCCCTGTTTCTTATCCGGTTCATCCAGCGTCCTTTTCAGGTGGCGTCCATCATGCCCAGTTCGAAAACCATGATTGGCCGGGTTTCGGATAAGATGGACCTTTCACGGCCGGTAGTGGTGGCGGAATACGGCCCTGGCGAGGGCTGTCATACCCGCGAAATGCTCAAACGCGCCCACCCGGAATCGAAGTTTTTGCTCTTTGAACTGGACCCGGAATTCTGCCAGGATTTGGAACGGCAATTCGCGCCCGACCCGCGTGTGACCGTCATCAACGGCGATTGTGCCACTCTGCCTGCGGAACTGGCGCGCCAGAACCTTTCCCACTGTGATTACGTGTTGTCGGGCATCCCGTTCAGCATCTTGGAGATCAACAAGAAGCGTCAGGTTCTCCAGAACACCTATGATGCCTTGGCTCCAGGCGGCGACTTCGTTATCTACCAAGTGACCAACGAATTGCTCCGCCACTGTGTTCCGGCAATCTTCCCGCGCGCCGACAGCGAATATTGCCTGATCAACGTGCCGCCGATGTTTATCACCGTGTTCCACAAGGACGCCGTTACCGCCACTGGCACTGCCAGAAGCAACAACGGCAGCAATGGCCAGCACGCCAAGACCCGCAAAGGCCGCGCCGTCGCCGCCGATTCGCCGGTGCGCTGACACCCACAGGTCATCCGCCGTCTCCCCCGATGACGACACCGGCCACCCGCACCGAAAAGGACAGCATGGGCGAGATGCCCGTGCCTGCCGCTGCCCTCTATGGCGCGAGCACGCAACGCGCCGTGCTCA
>CAXSED010000110.1:0-12829 GCA_964236475.1 uncultured Chthoniobacterales bacterium | reverse complement strand
CCCATCGCGCTTGATTACCTGCGCCGCGCCCACGTCGGCGGACGCCTCGGCCACGCCTACCTGCTCACCGGCGGGCAACCGGCAACGGACCTTGCCACGCAGCTCGCCGCCTTGGTCGTGGGCGCACCGGCGGCGGCGGTCCTCACGAACCCCGATGTGCACGTCATCGAGCCGGAGTCGAAATCCCGCCGCATCACAGTCGACCAGACCCGCGACCTCGAAAACGCTCTGCGCCTGCGCGCTTCGGCGGCGGGTGGACGCAAGGTGGGCATCATCTTCGAGGCCGACCGTCTCAACGCCCAGGCGTCCAACGCCTTCCTCAAAACGCTGGAGGAGCCGCCCGCCGATTCGCTCTTGCTGCTGGTCAGCGCCCAGCCGGAAACCTTGATGGAGACGATCCTGTCGCGCTGCATCAAAGTCACGCTTCAGGCTCCCGAAGAAGCGGACATCACGCGATCCCCGGAGGAAAGCGCCTTGCGCGAACTGCTCGAACGCCATGCCCGCGCCTCGTCGGACTCCACGGTCGCCGTCGCCTACCGGCTCCTGCGCGAGTTCAATGGCCTGCTCGCCGCCGTCCGCAGCCGCCTGCAAGGGGACGCCGACGCCGCCCTCGAACGCGAGGAAAAGCGCTACGCCCAGACGACCGATGGTGCCTGGCTCGCCGAGCGCGAAGGCTACTACAAGTCCCTCACCGAAGCCCGTTACACCGCCGGGCGCGCGCTGCTCATCGAAACCCTCGCCCGCTGGTGGGGCGATGCTCTGCGCCGGGTCATGACCGAAGCCGACCTGTCCGACGCCGCACCGCACGCGACCGACATTCTCCGCCGTTTGACCGCCATTGAGGAACTGCGCGAAAACCTGGACCGCAACATCCAGGAAGCGTTAGCCCTCGAAGTGGCGTTCCTGCAAATTTTCGGCTCCTGATCGGAACGCGGGTCGGAACTTCCCCCGCCCGCTCCTTCCACAGCGCGCTGCCGTTACGGCTTCACGCTCGCCGTCGGTGCGGCGGCTGGCGTCGTGGCCGGCGCGCCGGTCGGACTTGCCGCCGGGCTTGCTCCGGGGCTGACCACCGGACTCGGGCTGGGCGTTGCAGCGATCTGGGCGCGCAGTTTGTCGATCTCCGTCACTTTGGCGCTCAGGTTTGCCAAGGACTTGCCGTACGCGCTGGCATCCGCCGATTTCTTGAACGTCATCTTGCCCGCGTCGCTGACCGTCCACGCGCCGAATTTCCTGTCCAGGGTGGCCATGGAGTCGTCCCCCATTTTCAGCACATCCTTTTCGTCCTCGCGTATTTTGACCACCGTGGGCGTGTTGGCGTGCTCGGAAAACTCTTTGACGAGTCCGTCGATGTCACCAGCAATCAACGGCGTTTTGGCTAGCTCGGCCCGGTAGGTGTCATCTTGGGTTTTGACGAACGCCAGATAATCGTCGTTGGCTGCCGAGGTCTTGGCGATGAGATCGCGCCGCGCGGCGATGTCCGCCTTGGTCTTCAATCCTTTGGCCGACAAAGCCCCGGCGGTGTCCAGGGCCTTGTGCGCCTCCAGAAACGGCTGGGTCTTTTGCGTGCGCAAGGCGACGAACGCATCTCGGGCGGTGGCGATGTATTGGGCCTGCTGCGTCCCGCTGTAGTTGGGCGTGGCGGCCGGAGTCGGCGTGGGGGTGGCAACGGGCGACGGCGTCGCGGTCGGCGTGGGAGTCGGCGTCGCGGTGGCCGTGGGTGAGGGAGTGGGCGTTGCCTTGGCCTTCGGAGCGGCCCCGGCATCGTGGACCTGCCCGGCCACGCTGGCCGCCAAGATCAACCCCGCGCAAATCCGCGACAGTTTGCTGGCGTGGTTCGGACAGGGTGCCGGGGCGTGGAAGCTCGAAATGCGAAGTTTCATGATTAAAAAATGAGTTTGTTTCCGTAGAACATCGTTTCATCCTCTGCAACCAAGCTTCCTTGAACGGAGAAAATTTTCAGCTTTCGCTGCCTGCCCACCCGGTCCGTTGGCCCGGTCGCCTTACAAACGATCCGTTGGCACCGGCTCGTGATAAAACGCGTCTAATGCCGCGTCGTACGCAATCCACGCTTTTGCGCTGGGATGCACGCAGTCCCGGTAAAAATGCGGGTCGGGTTCCCCGTCGGGGAACGTCGCCAGCCGGGCTTTAAACGGCGCGACCGCCTGCCGCAAACGGTCGTAAAACAAGGCGTTGGACCGCGCCGTCAATCCCTGCAACTGGCTGAACTTTGCGTTGAGCGGCTGGCAGACCACCAGCAGATGGATTTTCATTTCCCGCGCCGTCCGCAGCAGCAACTGGAAATCGGTCCACTCCTTCGACGCCAGACACGCCGTCTCGAAATTCTGGTCCGGCGTCACCTCCGGGTGCTTGGGATCGACGAAACGGCGCTGGAGATTCGCATCGAATCCCGTGCTCGGTCCCGTGCTGTAAGAGGTCAACGCCGGTTGCCGGGCATACGCCGCGTCGGCTTCTTTGAGCCGCTTGGCCCAGTCAATCGGCCCGGTGGCTCCCGGCATCGTCCCGCTCGCGGGATGCTCATGCCACCACAAGCCGACCCGGACATAGTCCATTTCCCGCTGCACGCGGTTCTGCGTCTCGCCGAACGGCGCGGCGGCCGCCAGCAACTGGTCCCCCCACGTCGCGCGGCCCGCCAGCGACGCGAGCGCCGTTTCCAACAGAGGGCTTTGGCCGATCACTTCGGGATAATCGAGCAGCCGCCGCGCGAGGTCCCGCTTGAGGTCCGCGCTCAACCGGCTCTCGAAGGCGAAAATGCCCCCCTGGAGCGGCGAGAAATTGACGCCGAAGCCTGCGTGGTCCAGTTCCGGCGCGAGGAACCAGCCGGGAGACAGGAACACCACCGCTTTCTTGCCCCGCGCCTCCGGCCCGGCAGCCGCCAGCCTCGTGGCGATAATGAGGCACGTCTCGCCCGGGTTGCCCATCAGGAACGCCCCGAAACCCGTCGGGTGCGAGCCGAAGAATTCGTCGGCCCGGTTTGCCTGTGGCTGGGTCAATTCACTGCTGCCGAACACCGGCAGCAGTGCCGGGTCGCTGAACGCCTGCTGCGGCAAAGCGACGCCGATCAATTTTTCCGTCTGCGGATACACGTTGAACCGCTCGATGTGCCGCTGGATGCTCGCCTGCACGATCCCGTGCAACGCGCCGAACAACGCCAGCGCGGCAGCCACCGCGGACCCGGCTGCCCACAACCGTACCGGGGAACTTGGCGGAGGCAGCGGCTTCACGTTTCGAGACGCCGCCGGATGTCGGCGACGAGCAATTCGGGGGTCGCCCAAGCCTTGCGGTCAAAGTCCGCCGGGGAAATGTCCACGCCGAACTCCTCGGATAACGCCGCGATGAGTTGCACGGTGGTCATCGAATCCATCAATCCCCGGTCGAAAAGCAGGTAGTCCGCTGGCAGGTCGCGCCCTTGGGTGTCCGTGACCTCGCTCAAAACCCGCAACGTACGCTCCTGAATATCCATGACGCGTGCATGATGCCATGGCTTCACGCCGCGATCAACGGGATCAGGCGGAGAAATCGCGCTCGAATTTCCAGCGGGCGTGACTACGTTGCCTGCCGCATGGGTTTTTCCATTCTACGCGCCTTTGTCCTCCTCGCGGCGTGGGCCGCCGTGACCTCGGCCCCCGGCCTCCGCGCCCAGGACGAACCGCCCGCCGATCCCTCGCAACCGGCCATCGACGCCCTGGTCAAGCAGCAGATGGAGGAACAGCGCATCCCGGGCCTCTCGCTGGCGGTGACGGTTGATAACGAACTCATCTTCACCAAAGGCTACGGGTTTTCCAACGTCGAACTCCAGTTCCCCGCCCTGGCGGAAAGCGTGTATGAGGTGGCCTCCATCACCAAACAGTTCACGGCGATGGGTATCCTCCTGCTGGCCCAGGACGGCAAGCTCGATCTGGACGACCCGGTCGGCAAACGGCTCTCAGGCACCCCGGCGGCGTGGGAGAAAATCACGCTCCGGCACCTGCTCACGCACACCAGCGGCATCCCGGATTACGATGACGCCGGCAGCCCGCTCGATCTGCATCACGACTACACCGAAGACGAACTGGTCAAGCTGGCCACCACCCTGCCGCTCAAATTCCAGCCCGGCGCGCGATGGAGCTACAGCAACACGGCCTACGTGCTGCTTGGCATCATCGTTCACCGGGTCAGCGGCGAGGCTTACGATGATTTCCTGCGCGAACGCATCTTCTCCCGGCTCCACATGGGCAGCACCCGGGTCCTGAGCGACATCGACCTGATGCCCTACCGCGCCAGCGGCTACCAGCTCGCCGAGGGCCACCTCAAGAACCAGGACTGGATGTCCCCGAGCGTCGGCGGCACCGGCGACGGCGGGCTGGTTTCCAGCGTCGTCGATCTGGCCAAGTGGGACGCCGCGATCCAGTCCGGCGCGCTGATTCCTCCGAACCGCTGGAAGGAAGTTTTCACGCCCGTCACCCTCAACAGCGGCAAGCCGTTTCCTTACGGTTTCGGCTGGTTCATCCGCGAGCAGAACGGCGCGCCGTACTACGAGCACAGCGGCCATTTACAGGGGTTTGCGTCGCACATTCTGCGCTTCCCCCGGGCGCGGGTGTCGGTCGTCGTGCTGGCGAACCTAGCGCAGGCCGACCCGTGGCAGATCGCACACGGCGTCGCCGGGCTGATCCGCCCCGACCTCAAGCCGCCCGCCGACCATCCCATCGAGGACCGCGAACCCGCCGTCACCGGCTTGCTCAAACAAGTATTAGGGGAGTTGCGCGAGGGCCGCCTCGAGGCCGACGCCTTCACCGAGGACGGAGCGAACGCCTACAACGCCGACGTGCTCAACGAGCAGAAAGCGCGTTTGTCCGCTCTCCCGCTATTCGGCGAGTTCGAGTTGGTCAGCCGCGCAGAAGTCGGCGACAACACCGAATATCACTACTGGGTCCACCTCGGCTCTGCGAAGTGGCTGCTGGAGGTTTCGCTCGACACCGACCGCGGCAAGGTGGACCGGCTGGCATTTAATCCGCTCTGACCAACGCCCGCCGCGCCAGCCAGCCCGCCGCCACCAACCCACCCGCCGCCAGGATGCCCCCCCAGACCACGGCGCGCGGCAGGTAACGCAACGTCAGCCGTCCCCGGCTGCCCGGCGGCAACGCCACCACCGGCATCAACCCATCCTGCGATGCCACTGCCAGCGGTTTGCCGTCGAGGTCCGCCCGGTAGCCGTCGAAAAACGGTCTTCGGAACGACAACGTCACCGCGTTTTTCCGGTCCCGGGGCACCTCCACATCCGCGACGGCCTTTAGCCGGGAGTTCTCCACCAGCCGGATCGTCGTCTCACCGCCCTGCTCCGGGGCATTCACCTCCCGAATGTCGCTGATTTTCCCCGCCCGGCAGAGGTAAACGGTGCCTTCGCTTACGTTGAGAACCTCCTCCCATTTCTCGGGCGACGGCGGGACCGGCAGCCGGTAATCATGCGTGATGATCAGCCCGTCCACGCCCAGCAAATCCAACAACCCGCCCGGCCCCTCGGTGTCTTCCTTGAACAAATCCTCGCCGTCCGGGTCCGGCACATTGCCGTGGGTTTCGATGTTGAGCATCTTGCCCGCGCCCGGCGGCATGATCGGGCTGTAGCCGTTGATCATGTGCACGCCCGCGATCATGCCCGTGCTGCCCATCCGCACCAGCGAGCCGAATTCCTTGGGCGTCTGCCAATTCCGGTAATACTGGTCGGCCTCCCGGTAGAAGCTCAGGTAGAGCCGGTCAGGGGACAGGGGTTCGACCCGGCTCAGGCCCGCTGGCATCGGATAAATTGGCAGGTGCGGGTTCGTCGGCAGGAACCGGTAAGTTCCCGCCGTCGCCGCGAACACCGCGAGTCCCGCCACCGTCAACGGCCACCCGCGCCGCTGCTTCGGCCATGCCGCCAGCAAAGCCCAGGCGACCGCTACCCCCAGCGTGAACGGCGGCATCGCGTTCGTCCCGGGATAACGCCGGTATTGCGTATGGAAAATGACCATCGCCAGCCAAGCCAGCGCCGCCAACAAGCTCGCCCACACCCCGGCGTTGCTCAGCCAATCCCGCCGTCTCGTCCGCGACGCGAGCAGATGCAACGCCCGCCCCGCCGTCAACGCCAGGATCAGGTGAAACAACGGCAACCAGCGAAAGCTCCACCGGAACAAACCCGGACTCGGCAGCAAACACAACAACAGCACCACGCCCGCCAGTCCCAATTCCCACCGCAACGCGCGCACTAACCTGCCGCGCAGGCACACCAGCGCGGTCAGCAGTCCCGCTACCGGCACGAACCCACCCGCCAACTCCAGCGAAGCGTGCGGGACGGGAACATTGGCAAAATCCGCCCACGGCACCGTCCAGTTCGGCAGGATTAGTGCGGGCAGCGACGCCAGCGGCACCGACCACGCCACGTTGCCCACGCCCACCCCTTCCGTGGAACGATGGGAGCCGTGGATCGCGTCGAGCAGCGAAAGCCAAGCCGGGGCCGACAGCAGCAATCCCAGTCCCCAACCCGTCACCAGCGGCCACCACCGCCGCCAATTGTGTCCGCTCTGGAACCACGTCCGCGCCGCCAGCCAGACCGTCACCAGCGCCAGCATCACCACCGTATACGGGAATCCTGCCGTCAGCAGCAGGTAAACAAAGGGCACCGGCAGCAGAAAGCGCAACCGTTCGCGCCAACCCACTGCACCCCGCCGCCCGCGCAACGCCACCTCAAATGCCCACCAGCACCACGGCAACCAAGCCTCGGCAGCCAGCGCGCCGAACCAGTCGATGGCCCCCCAGCCCATGATCCAACCGTTGAGCGCGGCAATCACCCCGACCCCCGCCGCCAGCACCCCCGGCAGCCGCCGTTCCCGCGCCAGCAAGTACGCCCCCGCCGCCAGCACGGCGAGGTGCGTGATCGACAACGCCGCCGCCTGTTGGGCAAATCCGAGCGGCAGCTTCCAGACCCCTACCACCAGCAAGTTGATGAACACGGAAAACGTTCCGTATTGATACTCTCCCGCCAGGTTGCCGCACGCCCAGGAATACGGACTCAACAACGGCCAGTGTCCTTCCCCCCACGAGCGCGCCACGTCGGCAAACACCGGCAGGATGGAAATCTGGTCGTCGTCGTTGAAAAAGATCCCCGGGTCGCGCCACAGCAGGTACAGGCAAAAACCAGCGACCGCCGCCGCGAGGGCAATCCCGCCGACAAAAATCTGACGAAAAGAAGGACGTGGAAGCGGCATGGTCAGCGACCACTTTACACGCTCCCGCCAGGCGCGCACCTCGTCCGGTCCGCACCTTTGAATCCCCGCGTCTGCCGCGTCCGGTGGTTACCCCTCCGGCGGGGCCGCATGCACCATCTCCCCCGGCTTCACCGGGCTGAGCTTCATGATCTGCGCGCGCGTCGGCCATTGCTTGCGGATCAACGGCGCAACGGTCACGCTCTGCCCGGTCTTGAGCGATTCCTCAATCGCCTTGATCACCCGCACGTCCGCCAGTCCTTCCTCGCCGTCCGGCTCGGGATGCACGTCGTCCAACACGCAATCCGAGAAATACTTCGTCTCGCCGCCGAAATGATCGGACCGCCCGAAAGTTTTCTCGGTGGTCTTCTCCCCGACGGTCAACTTGTGGGTCAGCCCCTGCTGCCACGTATAGCCGGGCGTCACTTCCAGGTCCCCCTCCGTTCCCACGATCCGGTACTGCCCCATCGCGTTCGCCCCGTAGGAGATCGTGAACGTCCCCAGCCGCTCGCCGGGAAACTTCAAAATCGCCGTGATCATCTCCTCCACCTGCGAAAACCTCGGTTCCGGCAAACTCGCCCGGAACGCGAACACCTCAGTCGGCTCGGCCTGAAAAAGTTGCCGTACGGCGTTGATCGGGTACGGCCCCATGTCGGGCAGTGGCCCAGCCCAGCTGGCGGGGTCCGTGCGGCTGTTGTCCGCCGCCACCTGTTGGCAGAACACGCTGCTGAAAATGCGCGGCGTGCCGATGGTCCCAGCCCGCACGGTTTCCAACGCTTCAATGGTCGCTTCCTCGAAATGCAGCCGGTAGGCGATCATCAGTTTCGCGCCGCTTTTCTCGCTGGCGTCGATCATCTGCTGGCACTCCGCCTCGGTCGGAGCCATCGGTTTTTCGCACAACACATGAATCCCGGCCTCCAACGCTTTGACGACGAACGGGGTATGGTCGGAGTTTGGCGTGGCGAGATAAATGGCGTCGATGTTCCCGGATTTGAGCAAGGCGTCGTACCCGTCATAATCGGCCAGGTGTTCGATGCCATATTTCTTCGCCAGCAACCGGGCCTTCTCCTGGTCGCCGGTGACGATGGCGGTCATCACGGAATTGCCGGTGTGTTCGACGCCGGGCATGAAGTCTTCCTGGGCGATCCAGCCTGCGCCGATCACGGCGTAGCGGACTTTGCGGCCATCGGCGCGATCTCTGAAAGGATGTAGCAAGCTCATATCACCGGAATCGTCGCTCGGGCCGCCCCTTGCCTTATTTGCTTCGACTTCTCTGCACCTCCCCATCCATGCCGTAAATTCGGCCCGCCTCAGTGGTAACAATTTTTGCAATACTGCAAAAATGCAGTTTTTTGCCTGCTTTACTGCGGAAATGAAGTTTTTCCACCCGTGTCCAGCGAAGAGACACATCTTGTAAAACTTCAGAAGTGCAACCTAATATGATGTTAGGCCCTGCTCGCGCCCCATGAAAAATCCACTGACGCAAAGAACGAGCATTTGGGGCGTCTTCAAAGTCGCTCTGGCGGTTGGCTCACTCGCAGGAGTAGCCCTTATTGCTCTGATCGGTGTCTCCGTTTTCCTTCATCCCTCAGTTGATAACGATCCCGGGCTTTTTGTGTGGGCGAGTCCGTACATTTTCTTGCTGGCGGCATTTCCGAGTTTCATGCTCACAGTCATCGTCTGCGCACTTCGTCAATCCCACCTCAGCCGCAGTGCCTAACAGCAACTGTGATGATTAAGCGGTGGTAGGAAGAGGTGTTTTGAGCAGGCCATTGAGGTGGAGGAGCGGTTTTCGCATGACGGCGGTGAGGGCCACCTTGGCGGGTTTGCCCTTGGCGCGTAGCTGCTGGTAAAACGCTTTGATGAGCGGGTTGTGCAGCGTGGCGCAGAGCGCGGTCATGTAGAGGGCTTTGCGCGCAGGTGCCCGACCACCACGGATGTGACGCTGCCCTCGCATGGGTCCGCTGTCCGCGTTCATGGGTGCCACGCCCGCCAGAGCGGCGATGGCCCCGCGTGGCAGCTTGCCCAGTTCGGGCAGGTGAGCCAACAAGCTGTACGCACTGACGGCTCCGACGCCCGCCACCTGGGTCAGCCGTTCCACGCGCGCCTTGACCTCGGTGCTGGCCGCGAGCACGGCGCTGATCTCCCCCTCGATCTTCTCGAGGTGGGCGGCGAGTTGTTTTTGCAGCAAGGCCGCCTCCCGCTTGACGGCGGGGTGCTCATGGTGCTCGGTGCGCCGGGCTTCGAGGGCGACCAGCTCCCTGAGCTGGTCACGCCGGGCAACCAGGGCCGCCAGGGCGGCCTCGCCTTCGCTGGGCGGCTCGTCGCTCGCGGGCTGCATGACGGCACCGAAAGCGCTCAGGACGGCGGCGTCGAGCGCGTCCGTCTTGGCCAGACGACCTTTGGCACGGGCGAAGGCCCGGACCCGCGCGGCGTTGTGCACGCTGGCAGGTTGACCCGCCGCTTGCAGGGCGCGCACGACGGCGCGCTCGTAGCCGCCGGTGCCCTCGCAGACGACATGCGTGGGCCGTCCGGTCTTCGCCTGCCAACGGCGCAGGTGGGCGAGTAACGAGCGGTGGCCCGCCGGGGTGTTGGGTAGGGCGAGATCGCGGCCCGCGAGATCGACCTGGAGGGTGAGTTTGGCTACGTCTAGACCGACATGGAGGGTCGTGGAAACAGGCGTGGGAGTGGATGTCGTTATCATGGGGTTGGCTCTGCCTTGTTTATGCGAGCTGGCGAGGGTAAACTCGCCGCTCTGGCAACTGTTCGAGTCCCACACCAGAGAGCCCGAGGTGGTTCTTGCAGGGGACGGGCAACGGTCGGCAACGGCCGTGCTCCTCACGCGCTCTTGAACTCACCCCAGGCTCGCCGCAGGCTGGACTGGCCGGTCTGGCCTGCGGCTCTTCTGGTGGCCACGCGCACACACGCACGGCACCACGAATCTACACACATCGCCTCATACAACGCGCTCCAGCGAACGGGCCATGGCGGTTTCATCATTTCTGTCTTTCTACCCCTTGTATCGCCATGGCCCGTCGCTGAGCTTGAGTCCGTTAGGCGCAGAAGCACACTTACGCTCATGGAAGCACTTTCAGCTCTTCTCTGGATTGTTGCTCTTACCCTCTGGCTCACACCGGGTAGGTTCCTGCCGACCATCTTGACGGGTGCCGTTGTTTACGAGTGTGTATTTCTTCTGTTCACACTTCCTTCCTCTTCTCTGCCATCCGCCTTCCAGAGCTGGTCACTGTTGAGCCCCGTTTCGTGGCCTATGACGGGGCTGGCAGCAGGACTGCTCGCCACCAATCTTGTTTGTCGCCACCACCGCTCCTCCAAAGCTCGTTGAGCAGTTTCAAATCTATGCGCATCCTCATCCTGGCCATCTTTGGCTTGCTGTCCGGACGCACCTGCCTGTGCGCCCAAACCGCGAAGACAGAAATTTTTCTCAAGCCAGAGGATGTCGGAGCCCACAAGTACGTGTGGCAGGTCACGCCGCAGCACGATGAAATCGTCGTCTTCTACACGGAGGAGTGGGTGGGTGACAAACTGATCACCAAGGAGGAAGAGCTTCTCGGAACGGAAGCGGAAGGCAAGATCTGCACCTTGCAGGTGCTGTACATAGACGGCGGTTTCTTTGATTACCTAACCACTGGGAACACGGAAAAAGCCAGCTACGGCGCGTTGAAGTTTCCCGGCGGTGCCGCGCGTTTGGACAATTACAAGCTCTCATCCTGGCACAATAGCTCGCTCAACCCGGGCAAGGTAACCTTGCCGTTCGTCTCCCGCACCAATCCCAAAGACACCCGGAAATACATCTACAACGCGTACGTCGAGTCCTATGCTGCTCTCAAGCAGCGTTACCCCGCCGTGCCGCCGCTGGAGGAACTACGGACGATGGGTTGGGTTTCTTGACGCGACGCTAGATCCCGACCGCGCCTTCCAGCGAACTGGCATCGGCGTTCTCATCTTTTCCGCCTAGCAAGGCTTGACTTTGCCGGTGCCTGTCGCTGAGCTTGGGGTCGCCAGGCTCGGAGAAATCTCAACCCGGATGACTTGTCCATGAACCGCGTGCTACCCATTTCAGCGTTGTTGCTATCGGCCTGTGCCCTCGTTGCGACCATGTTCCTTTGGCGGGAAATTCATCTGTCACGTTTGGAATCATCGCGGCACCCGCTCCGCGTGCGGCTCAGCGACGAGCAGCTTGCCGTTGTGCAAGGCTTTTCGGATGATGTCCACTCGAAGTTTTCAACCGGCACGGTGCCGAGGTCATCCGTGTTGATGTCGGAACAGTTGTTGAACAAGGCTCGTTTCATGCACGGTGACATCACCCGCGAAGAATGGCACCGTTTGGATCTGACGACTGGTTCCGAGTACCCCAGGCTGATCATCGCGCGCTTCGATGCGGGTGCGGGCACTCCCCCTGATCTCAGCGTCTTCTACGACGATTTGCTGGAGTCTTCGCGCTGAGAGCTTGACCGCCGTTCCGGCAAGCAGCCTTCGGCTTTTGCCAAGCTTGGGTTATTAAATGAACAGAAAGTGCCAGACCGGCACGCCAGCTCCTTTGGCAGTCATCCGCTTCGCGTGAAATTTCCTGGCCCGATCCGCCTTCGCACCCATGCCGCCTGCTCCCCGTGCCCCGCATTTCTGGATCGACGTGGGCGGCACGTTCACCGACTGCATCGCCCGCCTGCCCGGCGGCACTCTGCGCACGCACAAACTCCTGAGCACGGGTGTCTATCCCACCCACGCCGACGCCGCTTCCACCTCCGCGCTCTGGTGTGACCCTGCCCTGTGCCGCGCACCCGCCGATTATTTCACTGGCTATCGCTTCGCCTGCGACCTCCCCGGCCCCGGCCAGAACGTGCGAACCGTCGTCGCGTTCGATGCGGTGGCGGGCACCCTCGCCCTCGACGCCCCGCTGCCGATTCTCCCGCCCCCCGGCGTGCGGGCCGAACTCTCTTCCGGCGAGGAAGCCCCGGTGGCAGGCATTCGTTGGCTGCTGGGCCGCCGACTCGACGAACCGCTCGGCGCGATGCACGTCCGCCTGGGCACCACCCGTGCCACCAACGCCCTGCTCGAACGGCGCGGCGCCCGCACGGCGCTCGTCGCCACCGCCGGTTTCGCCGACGCCCTGCGCATCGGCTATCAGGACCGCCCCGCCCTGTTCGACCTCCACATCTCCCAACCCCCCGAACTCTACGAGACCGCCGTCGAACTTCCCGAGCGTCTCGCCGCCGACGGCACCGTCCTCCTGCCTCTCGACGAGCCCGCCGCCCGCGCGCAACTCACCACCCTGCGCGCCGCAGGGATCGAGTCCCTGGCCGTCTGCCTGCTGCACGCCTATCGTCACCCTGTCCACGAGCAACGCGTCGGCCAGCTCGCCGCCGAACTCGGCTTCGGGCACGTTTCCCTTTCCCACCGGGTCAGTCCCCTGCCCAAGCTCATCTACCGGGGCGACACGACCGTTCTCGACGCCTACCTGACCCCCGTCCTGCACGATTACTGCCGTCGGCTCGCCGCGCAGATGCCCTCCGCCGATCTGCGTTTCATGACCAGCGCGGGCAGCCTCGTCACCCTCGAAAATTTCAGCGGCAAGGACG
>CAXSED010000109.1:0-13093 GCA_964236475.1 uncultured Chthoniobacterales bacterium | reverse complement strand
GCCTGCTTCTCGATCTTGAGCAGGTCCCAGACGCGGGCGCTGTCGGCGCGCAGCAGGCGGAAATAATGCAGGTCTCCGGCAGCGGGCAGTTCGAGCGGCACGATGCGTTCCTCCTTGAGCCGCACGCCCCAGATGGCCCGCGTCGCCAGCGAGCGCGGCATGAGCTTGAACTTGTCGGCGTCCTCGACGAAGGCGGCCAGCCCGCGCGGGTCTTCCTTCGACTTGATGCCGATGAAATAATCGGCGGGCTTGGTGAGATGTTCGTCGGTGAGCGTGGCAGACAGAAACTGGCCGTCGTTGACGAACGGCACCTTCATGAAGCTTGGCGCGACCGACCCGCGCACGTACCCGCGAATCTTCGTGGACAACTCCCGGAAGCACAGCACCGGGTTGTCGTGATTGTACGGCAGCACGTCGAAATCGTCCTTGTCCGGGTACAGCGCGCTCAACTCCGAATAAAGCTCGCGCAATTCCAGATAGAACACGAACGGCGACAACGCCCCGGCGGCCACGAGGGACGGTAACCGCGCCGCGAACCGGTTCAGCGTCCGCAGCCGCATGATCTGCTCGAACTGCAACCCGCGCAGCGTCTCGATGCTGAACCCGCCCCGGGCCACCTGCACGACGAGTTCCTTGCGGCTGGCTTCGATCTGGCTGCTCAGGTCGCGCACGATCTCGCGCAACACCGGCGAGGCATTGAGGATCAGCGACGGCGCGACGAAGTCCGGGTCGATCTTGGGCATCGAGCTTTCCTCGGTGGTCGAGCGCATCACCCGGAACAACGGTAACACCTCCAGATTGGAGCGATCCTCGTTTTCGAGCAGGATGCGGGCGTTGATGCGGCGCACCAGCAGCGGCTTGGGATTTTCGCCGGTGTTTTCGTCAGCGCACTCGACTTCGTTGACGCGGTAGATCAGCTTGGCGCGGCTGTCGCCGTTGCCGTGGCCGTTGAGCGTGTTGGCGCGCGAGTCGATCCATAGCGGCACGCCCAGGTACACCATGAAACCGCCCGTGCTCGACGCAAACGCCTGTTTGATGTCGATGGTCGGCAACTCCGAACTTTCCGGGAAATTCACCTCCAGCCCGCTGGGCATGATGGCGCGCAGGCGGTTGAACTGGATGCGAAACGCGCGCAGGTCGTCGGCGGAAAGCGAGCCTTCGATGACACCGTAAGGATAAGACCACGTCAGCCCGCGTTCGCGCCCCACCATGTCGAACATGCTTTTCTGCATCCGTTGCAGGTGGTGCGGCTGGAGGAACAGGCCCTCCTCCCAGTGGATTTGCAGAGGCATAGAAGAAAAGGATGAAGGATGAAGGATGAAGGATGAAGGCGGAAAAAGAAAGCGGGTGCGCAGAAATATTCACTCTGCCTTCATCCTTCATCCTTTCTCTACAGATTGGACGTGCTGGTGCCGCGCATCAGGCCTTCGGCGTAACGGGCGACGCATTCGACCATTTCGGACTCGATGGCGTCTTCGTTGAGATCCTTGGAAAGCTGGACGTATTTGCGCCAGTTTTTCTGTTCCGCGCCCGCGAACATCCCCCCACCCTCCGCGGCGGCGAGGTCTTTGATGGCGTCGGGGCCGAACCGGGCGAGATGCCGCTGGGAGAATGAGCGTCCGGCGGGTCCGATGGCCCCCATGATGCCCGCGATGAGCTGGCGCAAACGGTCGATGATCTGGGAGATCTGGCCGATGGACACCTCGGTGTCGCCGGACAGGTAAAGCCCGCCCGCTTTGCGCAGGTCGCCGCCGAACGTCTGATCCCGGCGGATCTGGCTTCGCGGCGACATGGCTTTCCACAGGTTCCAACCGAGCTGGTCCAGGCTCAGAACGAAATCGGCCAGCGCGGTGAGCAGCCGGTAAACCCGCTGGAGATCGACTTGGGCGAGCGGGTCCATCGGGAACCGCTTGAGCAACTCCTCCGGCGGCGCGTCGGCCAGGGTGGTCGTTTGCAGTTCGAGATAGCCCGCCTGCTGGAGCTGGAGTCCGAATTCCTTGAGCTTGCGCGGGGGCAGCAGCGGCGCAATTTTAACCATCTGTTCGAGCAACTGCTCTGGGGTCAGTTCCACGGCGGACGGCGCGCCGCCGGAGGCCGGGCGTTCGCCGCCGGGCGCTGCCGCTCCCTCGCCGGTGGGAAACTGCGTGGCCAGGGCTTCGAGGTAATGCGGCTGCTTGTCGCGCACCACGTCCTTGAGGGCACGACGGATCTCGTCGTGCAGGTAATGCTCGCGTTCGGTGGGTTCCACGTCGGTGCAATCCGCCTGGAGAAAGCGCAGTTGCGCGGCCGTTTGCGCCGCCCATTTGAGTTCGTCAGAGGTAAAGGTAGCCATCGCGTCGGGTGCGGCCGGCGGCGGGGGTCCCGGGCCGACGATGAGAGGAGTAGGTTCGTGAAAACGCCGCCGGGGTGTCAAGCGAATTCCCGGCACGCGGAAGTGCCGGACGGTCAAAATTTTTACGGCAATTTCTCCACGCGGGCAATTTCCGCGGCGAGATCGACCTTGAGCTTGTCGAGCGCGGGATTGCCATCGCTGCCGTTGCCCTTGGCAGCAGCCGCGAGACGCAACCCGGCGTCGGCGGCTGCGATGAACGGAGAGGCGACCGGCGGCGCGCTCAGATTCTGGAAGACCGACGGGGCGGACTCGGCGGACCCGCCCGCGAAATAAAACTTTGTGGGGCTGGCGGCGTTGTCCACGACGTACTGGCCGACGTTGCCGATCAGTTGCGCGTAGGAGCCGATCATCCGCTGGCCCACCGGCTCGAAAAACAGGTTGGCATCGGTGCCCGAACCGATGGGTTCGAGGTTGACCTTGTCGCCGAAACACTGGTCGTTGGGCAGCTTGGTGCCAGTGTTGGCGACGCTGCGCGCCTGGGCATCCCGGGCGAACTTCGCCCACACCGGGCCGCGCACCTTTCCCTCGCTTTTCCAGGCATTCTCCCACGCCTGTCCGGAAGCGGACGCCAGCACGGCGTTCCACTGCGCGAGCGTCGGCAGCGCGCAGCCCGCCGCCTGCGCCAGACGCACGGCGTCCCGCCCGCTGAGGCCGTTCATCGGGTGGTCTTCCGTGGGCGGGTTCTCGTTGCTTGCCTTGTAAAGTTCGCCGTTGATGCTGTCGGGCACCATCCAGACCCCACGCCGGCCATAGTTCCCGCCGACCACCTGCCACGTCACCGGCCCCCGCGTGGACGACGCCCCCGAAAGCGGCCCGCCGTTCCCCTCGACGCTCTTGGCGAGCAGCACGCCCAGCTTGAGCGGCACGGTCGTCGCGCTCAGGTAAAACGCCGGACCGTTGTTGGGCGAATTGACCCGGTTGAACTGCATCTGGATGCCCGGCGCGCCGTTCAGATGGTATCGGACGAATTGCACGTCCCCTTCCCGCCCGGCGTTCTCCTTGGCCCACAGGTTGCCGGGCAGGTCGGGCACGCTGTTGGACGCGGGAATCTTTGCGGGGAGCTTTTTCGCGAACGCCTGCACCTTGGCGTCGCCCGCGACGGAGGAAAACTTGATGTCTTCGCGGAGCGAATTCAGATAACCGTTGAGGTTCTCCGGCGCATCGACCATTTCGGGGGAATCGACGTGGGTCTTGAACCGCTCCAGCACACTCGCGTAGCCGACGTAGGTCGGCGTGGCGTCCGGCGTGGGGGTGGGCGGCGCGGTCGGGGTGGGCGGCGGTGTGACGGGCGTCGGCTCGGGTGTCGCCATTTCTTCCGGTGTGGCGGTCGGCGTGACGGTGGCCTGCGCGAGTTCTTCGGACGCGTCCGGCGTCGGCGAGGGCGTCGGCGTCGGCACGGGAAAAAACCGGGCGGCGTACAGGCCGACCACGGGCAACGTGCGGAGAAAGGTTTTCGCCTTGGAATCCGCTGGTTGCACGGCGAGGACCACGGCACTGATCCCCGCCATGATCGCCGTGCCGATCCCGGCGAACAACCCTTTCCTGGGCGGCGCGGCGCGGCGGACAACCCCGTCACCGGCATCGGCGCTGGCGCTGCGCCGACCGGCGGCGGCCAGGCGGCGCATGTTCTTGAACGCCAGCCGTCCCGCGCCCAGCGCGTCAGGGTTCGCCTGGCTTTCCGGCGACATGAGCACGTTGCAAAATTCCCGCCAGCCATCCGCGGCGGGGCCGAGTTTCTCCCAATCCGGCCCGTGGACCATGGGCCAGTCAAAATTGCGCACCGTGCGCCCACGGATCAACTGGTAGAGCACCGCCCCGAGCGCGTGGCAATCCGTGCCTTGGTTGGCGCCCTCCTCGCGGATGGACAGGTCGCTCAGAACGACGGCGGCGGACGCCACTCCCTTCCCGTCGAGGAAAATGTTGGTCGGCTTGAGGTTGCCGTGTGCGCGCCCGTGCTTGTCGCGCAGGTCTTCCAGCGTCTTGAGGATGCGGTCGGTCAGCCGGTGCAGCGCCCCCGGTTCCAGCGCGACGCGGCCCTGGATGAGCGAATCCACCGAGCGCGGGTAATGCTGGCTGACGTAAAAGGCATTATTGCCCTCTTGGCCAGTCTCGAAAACCGGGGCGATGGACTTGCACCCGGCGAGCACGGCGGCTTGCTGGTCATTCGCCGCGCGCAGAAAGCGGTCGCGCCGCCCGTCGGGCCGGGGCGGGCCGGGCAGGCCGTGCCGGATTTTGACGGCAACGGGCACCCCGTGGGTGGCGTCGGGCGGACCGGCGTGAACCTCCGCCTCGTCGCTCCAACCCACCTCACGTTGACAGCGGTATTTCTCGACGACAAGCATCTCTCCAAACCGCTCTTTGAGAATGGGTCTTCCCTGCTGGAATAGAACGCCGCCCGGCGGCTCGCAAGCTCCCCGGGCGGCGGTTCGTGGACGGACCTCCGAAACCCCCGGCTATTGCGTGGAACGGACGAGGCCCGCGCGGTCCACGACAATGGTCGCGCTGGTGGCCTTGCCGGCGATGGGGATCAGTTTGCGGCGTTGGTCGGCGTCGCCCGGCAGGTCGGAAAACACGCCCGGCAGGTCGGCGATGACCATGATCTCCTTGGCGCCGATGTCGTGCCAATGTTTCCAGATGGGGTCATCCTTCGAGACGGTGTATGTCTGCGGAGAGTTCGGCCCGAAGCGGAAGCTCTTGGCGTCGGTCTTGGCCTGGGCGTTGCCACCCTGCCAATACTTGGGCACGGGCAGCAGCTTGAGGCTCTGGTTGTTCGGCCCGATGCCGACGACATCCACCTGGACAGACGCCGCCGTGACCGTCGGGCTGCCCTGGAGGTTGACAGTGTTGAGCGAGGAGCCACAGCCCGTCAGCAGCGAGAGACTGAAGGCGGCGGTGGCGACAGTGGTAAGGAGGAGACTTCTCATAAAGATGACTGATCAGAAATGCAAAACCGGCTTTCCTGTGTTTGTAGCGGCGCGCGGGGGAGGAATCAACAAGATAATCGGGCAACCCGTTGGCTCAATCCGGCTTCCAGGCATGGCAAAACCCTTTGCGTTTCGTCGTCTTACGGAAGGTCGGACCCATGGTCGGCGCGTTGGCGCGAACACCGATCGTTCGTGGATTGCGCGGATTGTAGAATGAGAAAATCATCGGATTTTTACCTTCTGCTCCGCAATCTGCGAAAAACTGCGTAATCTGCGGACCATTCCGACCGTTTCCTGCTAAGAATCAGACCACCCACCATGCAAACCCTCACCGAGAAAGACCTGGCCAGCGGATTGGAAAGCGGTTTTACCCTGGCGCCGCTCCAGCCCGCCGAGAGCGTGGCCCCGCCGGTGGCCCTCCAGATTTGCGTGGTGGTGCGCACGATTGCCGACGCGGCAGCGGGTCATTTCGTGTTGATCCGCAGCACGCCGCAGGCACGGGTGGTGCTCGGCTGCACGGCGGGCAGCGACGGACGCCCGCTGGACTGGCTCGAACTCTGGGTCCAGAACACCAACTATCTCGACGGCGCGGACCCGGCCTACGCCGCCACCGCGACCAACGCCGCCTGGGATGCCCGCTGGCGCGAGTTGGCCGAAGCCATGCACCGGGGCGAAGACCACGCCGTCGTGACCACACCGCTTGAACGCGGCCATCTCCTGCCCGCCGTGCTGAACGTCGGGGAAAGCCATTTTGCCCCGTTGACCGAAGGCAGGCAGGGACGACGGCTGGCGTTGTGCGTGGACGACTACCTGCTCGCGGACGCCGGGTTGCCGGGCTACGCCACTTCCGCACACCGCTACCTCCATACGCCCGGCGGCGACCCGGGGGCCATGCAATTCGTGCGCTTGCGCCAGGACTCGCCGGGCAACGACCGCACCATCGACCTGGACGGGACCCTGCCCGCCGCCACCGGCGCGGCGACGCTCGGGCTGGGCGGCGGTTCGGTGATCGTGCGGCGGTTCGCGCCGTTGAGCCTGGAGGATTTTTCCGACGTGGTCAGCGGGCGGGCGTGGAAAGGCATGGATAACGGCAAGCGCATCTTCCGCGTGCCGGGCGTTTATCGGTTGCTGGAAGACGAGGACGCGATGCGCTGCGGCAACGCCCACCTGTTTTCCGCCGCGCAGGGACGCAGCGGGCGGCTGGCCGAGGCGCTCTACTTGAAGTTGCAGGTGTTTTCGCAGTTGTGCCGACTGGTGCGGCGGCACGTGCAGACGAGCCAGTTGCCGTTCCTCAACCTCGCGGCGGATTCGTTCCAGGTGAGGCTCAACGCGTCGGGATTCGGGCTACCGTTCCTGTGGACCAACGAGGCCGAACTGGTCAAGCCAGGACAGGCGTTCGCGCTGCCGTTGCGCAACACGACCATGCGCTATTTCCAGGGGATCGAGCCGGTGACGGCGTCGGTCTACCGGCCCGGGTTCGTGGGCATCTCGCGCAAGGGCACGGCGAACGTGCGGATCCGAAAGGTGCTCCCGCCGACCGAGGAAGGTATCGCGGTGGAAGGCACGATCCGCAGCAGCGAGCGGCTCTCCAACGACGAGAACGACCTGCTCACGATCCACCTGCCGCTCAGCGAGGGAAACATCGACCTGCTCGGGCACATTGATTTCATGGAAGCGCGTTCGGAAGGCGAGGCGGTGTTCCGTACGGTGCCGCAGGCGTTTCCCGACGTGCTGGCGTCGGCGTTGCGCGCAGCGGAAGGCTCAACATTCAGCCAGTTGAGTTTTAACATTCTGTCGCCGCTGAGCACGCCGTTCGACATGTACTCGCTGGGCGTGGTGGCGTTGCGGCTGCTGCTGGCCGGGGATGCCAACGCCCTGCCAGACGTGCTCGACCGGGCGTTCAGCCTGGCGCACGAGGCGACGCAAAATCCCGGCGGCGGACGGTTGGAAGACCGGATCGCCGATGCGTTCGCCACCGACCCGCGCTGGCAGGAATCGCTCGGATTTCAGCACGCGCTGCGCTCAACCGCAGAAACCTCGGCGGGTGACGCGACCCTGCCGCCGCGTTTGTGGTGGGCGACGCTGGGATTCGTGCTGCGGCTGTTCCCGAAACTGTTGCCGGAGAGTTTCTGCAAAGGCTACGGCGACGCGCCACCGCTAGCGTTGGAGACCGTGTTTGACCAGCCGATCCGAGAACTGGACAGTCTACTTTTGCGCTGGCGGGCGTTCCTGCTGGGCGATTGGCGGCAGAATCAGGAAGTGGCGCGGGTCATTGGGTCAATCAGCGACGGGTTTTAGAAAGCAAAATAGAGATAGCTCTCCGAGCCATCCCTATTTGTGTTCGGGGACCGCTGGCAAGTTACTAAGCGCCCCGTTCAGGATCACGCCGGACCTATTTCACGCTCCGGTCCGGGTAGGGTGGGATCGGCGGAATGTTGTATTCCTTCGTCTTGAGTTCGTCCAGCAACACTTCAATTCCCTTGTCCAATTGCTGATCCTCACCCTTGAACTCTTTCGCCGGATCGTTGTCTACCACGATGTCGGGATCGACGCCGTGGCCCTCGATCACCCAGCCTTTGCCATCCTTGGAATAGGGCGCGAACTCGGGCCGGAAGATCTGACCTCCGTCGATCAGCGGCAGCGGGTTGCGGATACCAACCACCCCACCCCAGGAACGCTTGCCAATGAGCTTGCCCAAACCCAGCGTCTTGAAACGATAAGGGAAAATGTCTCCGTCCGACGCGGAGAACTCGTCCATCAGCGCGTCGATGGGGCCGACGAAGGTCTGCGGTGGGCTCGTGTCGCCACCCGCGCTGTTACGCGACATTTCGATCATCACCAACGCCCGGCGCAGGCGTTCGATCACCAACGGTGAGACGAACCCGCCGCCGTTGCCGCGCACGTCCACGATGAGCGCCTTCTTGTGAATCTGCGGGAAGTACAGCTTCGTAAATTCGTCCAGTCCGGGGCGACCCATGTCCGGGATGTGCAGGTAGCCCACCTTGCCGTCCGTCTTTTTGTTAACGTAGTCGATGTTCTTGCGGACCCAGGCAAGGTAGTACAGCGGACTTTCATCGGCGGTGGGCACGACGGTGATGTCACGCGCGCCGTCGTCAGTGGGCTTGCTGTTGACCCGCAACGTCACCTGCTTTCCGGCGGTATCGATGAGCGCGTCGTACAGGTTTGCCAGCTTGGCTATAGGCACGTTGTTGATGGCGAGTAAGTAGTCGCCCTCCTTGACGTTGAGACCCGGCAGGGTCAACGGCGAAACCGTGTCTTTCTCCCAGTTCTCGCCGGGCAGAATACGGTCGATCCGGTAGGCACGCGTCGCCGGATCGCGCGAGAATTCTGCACCGAGTAATCCGAGCGGGATGCGCTTGAGATCAGGGCGTTCACCGCCACCGACGTAAGAATGGCCATTGTTCAGTTCTGCGACCAGTTCGCCCAACAGATAGGTTAGATCGTTGCGATGATTCACGTAGGGAAGCAACGCGGCATACTTGTCGTGCATCCCTTTCCAATCGACGCCGTTCATGTTGGGCGCGTAGAAGAAATCGCGCATCTGCCGCCAGGATTCGTCGTAGATTTGCTTCCACTCGGCGTGGCGGTCCACCGACTCGTTCAGGCCGTCGAGTTTGACCTTGGCGTCTTTGGTTTCGAGCTTGTCCTTGGGCAGATCGACCAAGCTGTAATCCTTGTCGATTTTGACGAGCATTTTCTTGCCGTCGCGGGTGATGTCATAACCGCTCACCTTGCCCAGCACCGTTTCCTTCCGATCCTTCAGGCTGAACGAAGCAAGCGTTGCCTTCGCGGCGTCCGGGTCGGCCTCTTCGCCGTCGCCGGAATCGTCGCCGACGGTGGTGCGCAGGTAGAACACGCGATCGTCGACCAACCGCAGCGTGCTATAATCGCCGGTCGGGATCGGCAGGGCGTCAATGCGATCCTTGAGGCCCTCTTCATCGACCACCGTGGGCACGGGTTTTTTCGGCTCGTCCTTTTTGTCGTCGGGCTTCGGTTTATCGTCTTTCTTTTCGTCCTTTTCTCCTTGGGTAACCTCGTCGCTGCGGGGCTTGAGCGGCGATTCTGTCGCCTTGGCCAGTGTCACCAGATAGACTCGTTCCATGTCGCGGTAAACGTTTGCGAATTCGTTCGAGCCAAAGATCGGCTTGAAATCGCGCGCGGAAGAAATCAGCAGGAATTTCCCGTCGTCGCTGAACGTCGGTACGCCTGAGCCGTACCAGCCGTCCGTCACTTCGATGCGCTTGCCTCCGTTGAGGCCGTAGAGATACACCTTTGGCAGCACGGTCTCCTCCTGCCGGGACCAGACAATCCACTGGCTGTCGGGCGACCAATCGTAATCGCGGATTTCGATGACCGGCGCGTGGTCTACCTCGGTCACGGCCTTGCTAGCAATGTCTACGAAACGCAGGCGGTCTAGGCGGTCGCTCCACAGCAGCTTCTTGTTGTCCGGCGACCACTCCGGCGCGAAATAATAAGTGTCGGCGCCGTGAGTAATCTGCTGCGGCTCGCCCTTGCCGTCCTGACTGCGGACATAAATCTCGTTCTCGCCGGTGGCGTCGGAGAGGTAGGCGATGGATTTGCCATCGGGCGACCAGACGGCGTCGCGCTCGTGAACGCCGGGGGTGTTGGTGAGGTTGCGCGGCGTGCCGTCCTTGGCGGGCACGGAGAAAATTTCGCCGCGTGCGACCACGGCGAAACGCTTGCCGTCCGGCGAGGGATCGACGGATTCGACGTGTTTGTTGGCGTCTACAAACGCATCGCGGCCCGACGCGAAATCTTCCTTCACGTTGATCGGCACCACGGCGGCAGGTCCACCCATCAGCGGGTAGCTCCAGATATATCCGGCCTGCTCGAAGACCACCGCATCCTTCCCGATGGAAGGAAACTTGATGTCGAAATCCTTGAAGGCGGTCAGTTGCTTGGTTTCTTTCGAGGCGAGATCGACGCTGAAAAGGTTCATGCGCCCGTCACGGTCGGAAATAAAATACACCTTGTTGTCTGGCCCCCACATCGGGCAGATGTCTTGCGCGGCGTTATTGGTGAGATTCTCGGTCTGGCCGGTCTTGAAGTCGTAGATCCAGATATCGTCAGCCATGCCGCCGCGATAATGCTTCCAGGTGCGGAACTCCCGGAACACGCGGTTGTAAGCCATCTTCGAGTCGTCGGGCGAGAAGGAGACAAACCCACCGCGCGGAACGGGAAGTTGCTGCGGCAGGTCGGCGTCGTTGCCAACCGTGTAAAGCTGGCCGATGAACGAGTTGTAGGACTTCATCCGCGAGCGGAACACGACGAGCGGCTTGGTGTTTTGCCACGTCATGACGAGGTTGTTCGGCCCCATGCGGTCGCTAATGTCGTCTCGCCCGAGGGTGGCGGTGGTGGTCAGGCGCTTGGGCGTGCCGCCGTCGGCGGGCATGGTGTAGACCTCGGTGTTGCCGTCGTACTGGCCGGTGAAGGCAATCGTCGCGCCGTCGGGCGAGAAGCGCGGAAAAGAGTTGTAGCCGGGGCCGCTGGTCAGGCGGCGAGCGGTGCCACCGGCTTTGTCCACGGAGTAAAGCTGCCCGGCATAGTCGAAGACGATTTGCGAGCCGTTGGTTGTCGGAAAACGTAGCAGTCGCGTGGTGTTCGGGAGCTTGGCGGCATCCTGAGCGAGGGCAGCAAAGGGCAAAACCAGCGTAAATGCCAGCACAGAGAGGAATCGGGCGAAGGAAGTGAACATGGATGGAATCTGGACCGAACGGTGTACTGCGAACAAAATCGTGAGCCGTCGGCGGAGTGGTGGGGTAAGGACGCCGGGATTATGTAATGTTTTGTTTGGAGAAGCATCTTTGCAAGCGGCATGCCAAGCCAGCGAACAATATACAAACCATTCAATAAGAATTATTTGTAATCTTCTCCATTAATTGAAGCGATGGAGAAACATCCCGGTAATGGAACACCCACGTTCCGGTTTTGGGACAAATTCAACCCTCCGTTCTCTTGAGCGGAGCTTTTGGAAGCATCACTGAAGTGCCTTCATCACGCCCTCTCCAAATCCTCCGCGAGAACCACTAGCCGAACGCCGCGAACTCTGCCACACTCGCGCCCCATGGCCGCCACGTCTCTCCCATTGAGCACCGATCACGAACCTTTCATCGCGCCCGGCACTCCCATGCGGGAGTTCACCTGGCGGGCGGTGTTCATGGGGACCGTCCTGGGCATGGTCTTCGGCGCATCGTCGCTTTACCTGACGCTCAAAGTCGGCCTGACGGTCAGCGCGTCGATCCCGGTCGCCGTGATTTCGCTGACGATCTTCCGCGCGCTGTCCCGTGTGTTCGGTTGGCGCGACGCCACGATCCTGGAACACAACATCACGCAGACTGCCGGGTCGGCGGGCGAATCCATCGCGTTCGGCGTGGGCGTGACCATGCCCGCCATCCTGATCCTCGGGTTCGATCTCGAGGTGACCCGCGTCGCGCTGGTGGCCGTGCTCGGCGGGTTGCTGGGTATTTTGATGATGATCCCGCTGCGGCGCGCGCTCATCGTCAGGGAACACGGCATTCTCAAATACCCCGAGGGAACCGCCTGCGCGGCGGTGCTCAAGGCGGGCGCGTCGGCGGAGGACCGCGCGCTGGCTTCGCCAAGTGCACAGGCAGAAATTGCGGCGGCGCAGGCTGCCGGGCTGGGCGAATCGCCGGGGGCGGCGGTGATCTTCACCGGGTTCGGCATCGGATTACTCTATAAGGCGGCCTACGCGGCGTTCCGGTTGTGGAAGGACGTGCCGGAAAAGATTTTCGGCGCGCCGTTGAAGGCCGGATCGGTCTCGGTGGACATTTCGCCGGAGTTGATGGGCGTGGGTTATATCATCGGCCCGCGCATCGCTTCGATCATGTGCGGGGGCGGCGTACTGGCGTATCTGGTGCTGATCCCGATGATCAAGTTTTTCGGCGAGGGGTTGAGCGGTCCGCTGGCCCCGGGGACCATTCCCATCAGCGAGATGGGGCCGGACGACATCCGCTACTATTATGTGCTCTACATCGGCGCGGGCGCGGTGACGGCGGGCGGCCTGATCGCCCTGGCGCGTTCCCTGCCGACGATCTGGCACGGGCTGATCGCCGGTCTGCGGGACGTGCGCAACAGCCGGGCGGACCGGGCCGCTGGGCAAACCTCCGCCGTCACCCCGCGCACGGACCGCGACCTACCGCTGAGCTTCGTGGGCATCGGCATGGTGTTATTGCTGGCGGTCATCTCCTTTTTGCCGATCCTGCGGGTAGGGTTCTTCGGCGCGCTGCTTATCATCGTCTTCGGGTTTTTGTTCGTGACGGTGTCCTCGCGGCTGACGGGTGAGATCGGCTCCTCATCCAATCCGATCTCGGGCATGACCGTAGCGACGCTGCTGTTCACCTGCCTGATCTTTCTGCTCATCGGGTGGACCCAGCCGCCCTATTACGTTACGGCGCTTTCGGTCGGGGCGATTGTTTGCATCGCGGCTTCCAACGGCGGCACCACGTCGCAGGATTTGAAAACCGGCTTTCTCGTCGGCGCGACGCCAAGCTATCAACAGGTGGCCATCCTGTTCGGGGCGTTCGGCTCCGCGCTGCTGCTCGGGCCGTTGCTACTCTTGCTCAACAACGGCTCGACGGTGTACGTGCCCGCCGCGACCGTCGCGCCGAGCGGTCTCGTGGCCGGGCCGGGTGCCGTGTTCGGCGCGAGCGAGGCCATCTCCGGTCGGCAGGCCGCGCAGGATACCCACCACTACCGCACCTGGCAAAAAACCGAC
>CAXSED010000108.1:192-13547 GCA_964236475.1 uncultured Chthoniobacterales bacterium | reverse complement strand
GGTTCATGCCTAACGCCAAACCGGCGGGTACGGCAAAATTGCCCTCGGCCAGCGGAAAAAAGCCCAGCCCGACGACGCTGGCCACCCGCCACAGGAAAGAGTAGCCGCCCGGGTGATCCATGATAAAAAGTGCCGGACCACCGTCTGCGCGTTCCGATCCTATACCTGTGCTGCCTTGGGCACGGGTTGGGCAGGCGCGGCTTCGCCCTGAACGGGAGCCTTTCCTCCCCGTTCGGAAAACCAGCGGATCACCACGTAGAACACCGGCGTCAGGAAGATGCCGAAAAGCGTCACGCCGATCATCCCGCTGAACACCGCCGTCCCGAGCACCTGCCGCATTTCCGCGCCCGCACCCTTGGCGGTCACCAGCGGAAACACCCCCAGAATGAACGCGAAGCTCGTCATCAAGATCGGCCGCAGCCGCAGGCGTGCGGCGGTCACGGCAGCCTCCACCCGGCCCTTGCCCTCGTCGGACTGCTGCCGCGCGAACTCCACAATCAGGATCGCGTTCTTGCAGGCCAGTCCCACCAACACCACGAACGCGATCTGCGTGAAGATGTTGTTGTCGAAGTTGCGGATGTACACGCCCGCCAACGCGGACAACAGGCACATCGGCACGATCAAAATGATGATCAGCGGCAGGCTCCAGCTTTCGTACTGCGCCGACAACGCCAGGAACACGAACAACACGCACAACGGAAAGATGAACAACGCCGTGTTGCCCGCCAGCTTTTCCTGCAACGTCAGTTCCGTCCACTCGTACCCGAACTGGTCACCCAGCGTCTGCGCCGCCGCAGCTTCCATCTTCTGGATCGACTCGCCCGACGAAACCCCCGGCAGGGTATTGCCGTTCAAGTCCGCCGATGGGTAGATGTTGTAGTGCATGATCTTGTCCGGCGCGTTGATCTCCTGCACGTCCAGCAGCGTCCCCAGCGGCACCATGCCGCCCGCCGCGTTGCGCGTGTAGAGGTTGCGGATCTGGTCGGGCCGCACGCGGAAGCCGGCGTCCGCCTCCAGGTTCACCTGATAGGTGCGGCCCAGCAGGTTGAAGTCGTTTACGTAGTACGACCCGAGGTAGGTTTGCAGCGTCTGGAACACGGACTCGATGGGCACGTTCAGCGCCTCCGCCTTGTCGCGGTCGATGTTCAAATAAATCTGCGGCACCTGCGTGCGCAGCGACGTGAAAAACCCCGTCAATCCGCCCTCTTTGGTGGCGGCGGCGATCAGGTTGTTCGTCGCCGTGGCGAGCGCGTCCACGCCCGCCGCCTTCTTGTCTTGCACCTGGAGCTTGAACCCGCCCGCATTGCCGATGCCCTGCACCGGCGGCGGCGGGATCACGAGGATGAACGCATCTTGGATCGCCGCCGTCGCGGCCTGTACTTTTTGCAGGATGGCCAGGCTGCCCTGCTCGGGGTGCCCGTCGCGCTGCTCGAAGGGGGCCAGGGTCAGGAACATCGTCAGCGTATTGGTGCGGTTCGTGGAATCCAGCGCCGAGAGTCCGGCGATTTCCACCGTGTTTTCCACCCCCGGGATCTTGCGCGCCGCCGCCGACAACTCCGCGCGCACCGCTTCCGTGCGTTGCAGCGACGCTCCGTCCGGCAACTGCGCGATGGCGATCAGGTAACCCTGGTCCTGAGCCGGGATGAACCCCGTCGGGATCGTCTTGAACCCCAGGCCCGTCAGCACCAGCAGGCCGACGTACACCAGGAGCGTCACCACCGCGAACCGGATGAACTTTTGCACGAGCCAGGTGTAACCCCGGTTGGTGGCTTCAAACGTCTTGTTGAACAGCCGGAAGAACCACCCGAGCAGGAAATCGAGCGCGCGCGTGAACCAGTCCTTCTTCGCGTCGCGCGGTTTCAGCAGCATCGCGGCGAGGGCCGGGGAAAGCGTCAACGAGTTGAACGCCGAGATCACCGTCGCCACGGCGATGGTCAGCGCGAACTGCCGGTAAAATTGCCCCGTGATGCCCGAGATCAGCGCCGTCGGCACGAACACCGCCGTCAGCACCACGGCGATGGCCACCACCGCCCCGCTGACCTCGTCCATCGCCTTCGTCGTGGCCTCCACCGGCGAGTGCCCTTCCTCCAACCATCGCTCCACGTTTTCCACGACCACGATGGCGTCGTCCACCACGATGCCGATGGCCAGCACCAACCCGAACAGCGACAGGTTGTTCAGCGAAAACCCGAACACCTTCATCACCGCAAACGTGCCGATCAGCGCGACCGGGATGGAACACAGCGGAATGATCGTCGCGCGCCAGGTTTGCAGGAACACGAGCACGACGATGACTACCAGCACAACGGCCTCGAACAGCGTCTCGACCACCGCGCTGATGGACTGCGAGATGAACGTCGTCGGGTTGTAGGCGATCTTGTACGTCAACCCCGGCGGAAAGGATTTCGCCAGGGTTTTCATCGCGTTCTCCAGGTTCGCGGCAGTCTTCAGTGCGTTCGCGCCGGGCAACTGGAAGATCGCCAGGCCCACGGACTCCTGCCCGCTGAGGTAAGAACCGTTGACGTAGGTCTGCGCCCCGAGTTCCGCGTGGCCGATGTCGCCGAAGCGCACCAACTGGCCGTCGCTGCCGCGCTTGACGATGATCCTGTCGAACTCCTTCGGGTCGGTCAGCCGTCCCTTCGTGTTCACGATGAGCTGGAAGTCGGTCCCCGGCGGGGCGGGTTCCGCGCCGAGCGTGCCCGCGGCGACCTGCACGTTCTGCGCGGTCACCGCCGAGATCACGTCCCCGGGCACCATGCCGCGCGAGAACATCTTGTCCGGGTCGAGCCACAGGCGCATTGAATACTCGCTCGCGCCGAAGATCTGCACGCTGCCGACGCCTTCGACGCGCTTGAGCACTTCCTGGATTTGCAGGATGGCGTAGTTCGCCATGTAGAGCGAGTGGTACGTGCCCTTGGGCGAGAGCAGGTTGATGACCAACATGATGTTGGGCGACTGCTTCTGGACGGTGACACCCACCGCCCGCACCTCCTGCGGCAACTGCGGCGTGGCGATGGCGACCCGGTTTTGCACCAGCACCTGGGAGATGTCGAGGTTCGTGCCGAGCTTGAAGGTGATGGTCAGCGTCATCGTGCCGTCGCTGGCACTCTGGCTGTTCATGTACAGCATGTTCTCTACGCCGTTGACCTGCTGCTCGATGGGCGTGGCCACGGTGTCGGCGAGCGTCTGCGGGTTCGCCCCCGGGTACACCGCCGTCACGACGACCGTGGGCGGCGCGATCTCCGGGTAAGACGCCACGGGCAGCGTCGTGTAAGCTAGTCCGCCCAGGATGACCAGAACGATGGACAACACGATGGCGAAGATCGGCCGGCTGATGAAGAAGTGGGAAAATTTCATGCGCTGACAGCCCGAAATCCTTGGACGGCTTGCAAAACGGGGGTGGTCACTGACCGTTGCCGCTCTTGCCCGGTGCGCTGATCATCGGCTTCATCTCGAGCTGATCCGACGCAAACTTGTTCATGTCGCCCGGCTGGGGTTTCACGGGGGAGTCGGGCCGGATTTTCATCAGCCCGTCGATGACGACCTGATCATCCGGTTTCAAGCCCTGCCGCACCAGCCGCAGCCCGTCGATGACCGGCCCCAGCGTCACCGGTCGCCGTTCGGCTTTGTCGCCGTCGAGCACGTAAACAAATTTCTGCCCTTGGTCGGAACCCACCGCCCGGTCGGTGATCAGCAGCCCGTCCACCTCGCCGCTCGTGGGGATTTGCATCCGCACGAACATGCCCGGCAGCAGGTTGCCATCGGCGTTGGGGAACTTGCCGCGGACCGCGAGCGTGCCCGTGGCGGCGTTGATTTGGTTGTCCACGAAATCAATGGTGCCCTTGTGCGGAAACCCCTGTTCGCCTGCCAGCGCGACCGCCACCTGCACTGCCTCCTCCCGCGCGTCCTTGACCTTGCCCTCGGCTTCGAGTTTCTGGTAGCTGAGCACGGTGCGCTCGTCCACGTCCGCGTAGGCGTAGATCGGATCGACGCTCACGATGTTGGTCAACACCGTGGAATCATTTGCCACCAGGTTGCCGATGGTCACGTCGTACCGGCTCACCCGCCCGTCGATGGGCGACTTCACCTGAGTAAACTCCAGGTTCAGCTTGGCGGCGTCGTCGGCGGCCTGCGCGGTGGCCACCGCCGCGTCGGACTGGTTGCGCGCGCTCGCTGCCGTGTCGAATTCCTCCTTGGAAGAGACGTTGGTGGCGTTCAGCTTCTCGGCACGGGTGAAGTTCCGGTCGTTGAGTTCCTTCTGCGCCTGCGCCTGCTTGACCTGCCCCTGCGTCTGTTCCAGCGCCGCCTGGTAGGGCCGGGGATCGATCACGAACAACAGGTCGTCCTTCTTGACGATGCTGCCCTCCTTGAAAGGGATTTGCGTGATGTATCCGCTCACACGCGGGCGCACCGACACGTTTTCGATGGCTGCCATCCGGCCCGTGTATTCGTTGTGCTCGATGATCTTCCGGGCCACGGGTTTGGCCACCGTGATGACCGGCGGAGGCGGAGCCGCCGGTGGCGGGGCGTGATGACAACCGGCGAGCAGAGCCACGCACGGCGTAAACAAAAGAAGCTTTCTGAAATCCGGCATGAGATGGAAGATTGATTTCACCAACGAAGCCATGGTGCCCGGCCCGGTCGAACGACTCGCAACAATCCAGAAAAGTTCGTTTAGCTCCGATCCGTTTCTTTTGCAACCGGAGAGCGCGCCGACGAAAATTCCGGTGGTCAGGCGACCACCCGAGTGCATCACCGGCTGGCAAAACGCCCGCCTTACCCCCAGAGGGAAGGCGTTCCTGTCAGCCCGGCAACTCAGCCCTTGAGCGAGGCCATGTCGATCACGAAGCGGTACTTCACGTCCTGCTTGAGCAGGCGTTCGTACGCTTCGTCGATCTGATCCATGGCGATCATCTCGATGTCCGAGACAATCCCGTGCTCCGCACAGAAATCGAGCATCTCCTGGGTCTCCGCGATACCGCCGATGGCGCTCCCGGCAAAATTGCGGCGTGGCAGCGCGAGGCTGAACGTGCCCACCGGCAGCGGCGTCTCCGGCAGGCCGACCTGACAGAGCGTCCCGTCGAGCTTGAGCAGGTTCAGGTACGCGTTGATGTCGTGCTGGCCGGAAACGGTGTCGAGGACGAAATCGAAGCTCGCGGTGTGCTTTTTCATCTCGTCCTCGTTCTTGGAAATGACCACCTCGTCCGCGCCGAGCTTCTTGCCGTCCTCCACCTTGCTCGGCGAGGTCGTGAACAACACGACGTGCGCGCCGAACGCATGGGCGAACTTCACTCCCATGTGGCCCAGTCCGCCCAGCCCGACCACGCCGACCTTCGAGCCTTTGCCCACCCTCCAGTGGCGCAGCGGCGAGTACGTCGTGATGCCCGCGCACAACAGCGGGGCCACGGCGGCCAGTTCCAGGGTCTCGGGCACCTTTAGCACGAACGCTTCCTCCACCACGATGCCGGTCGAATAGCCGCCGAAGGTGTATCCCCCGAGCGCCTTGTCGTCGCCGTTGTACGTCCCGGTGAACCCGTTCAGGCAATACTGCTCCTGACCGGTCTGGCAGGTGGCGCACGTCCGGCAGGAATCGACCATGCAGCCGACCGCCGCCAGTTCCCCCACCTTGAACTTGCCGACCTTGTCGCCGACTGCGGTCACGCGGCCCACGATCTCGTGCCCGGGCACGCAGGGATAACGGGTGCCCGGCCATTCGGAGCGCGCCGTGTGCAGGTCGGAGTGACAAACGCCGCAAAACAGGATTTCGATGGCGACATCGGTCGCCCCGGGTCCGCGCCGGGGGATGGCAAAAGGGGCTAGTCGGTCGGTGGCACTCTGGGCGGCGTAGGCTTTGGCTTGGGTGGTGTCCATAGAAGAACTATACGCAACAACCCGCGCCCGCGCATGTGCTTCGGCGTGTTTCCCGGCGCGAACGGGCGGCCTCGAAGCGGAGACCAGGCGCCGCCGTGACCGCCCGGTCCTTCTTCGTCAGGTCGGCAACGGCGGCGACGGCGCTCGTTTCTCGTCGAATGCCAGCAAAACCCCCAACACTTCGTGGGCATATTCCTCCCAGGTCTTCAGCGGACGCGCCGCGATCTCCGCCGCCAAGGCCTCCAGAGGTTCCGGCGAACCCGCCAGCGCCAGGATCGCGTCCGCCAACGCTTGCGGATCGCGCACGTCCACCGGCACGCACCCGCCGCCCGCCGCCGTTTCTACCATCGCCCCGAAGTTCGCGCAGATGCATGGCCTCCCGAACCACAGGCTCTCGACGATGGGCAGCCCCCAACCCTCCAACACGGAGGGAAACACCGTGAAGTCCGCCGCCTCGTAGAGCTGGCGCAGCGCGCTGTATTCCACCCACTCGATCCAGCGAACCCGGTGGGGATGCCGCTCGGTGAACGCACGCACGGCGGCGGGCACGTTGTCGTCGTTGAAAACCTGCGGCGTTCCCACCAGCGTCAGCTCCAGGGCCAGGTCCGGGCGCGCGGCCACGGCGAGATCGAACGCCGCCAACAGTGCCCGGTGGTTCTTGGGCGGCGTCACGGCGGAAACGCACAGCATCCGCACCGGCGCGGAAAGTTCCCGGCGCGCCGGGCCGCTCCCCCGGGTCCGCGTACAGGTGTCCGCCCCCGGCACGCAGACGGTCATCGGCAGCATCGAAAATCCCTTGGCCACGGTGAAGTGATACCAGTCCGCCGCCGCGAAATCCGACACCGGCAACACGAGGTCCGCGCCGCTGACGGCCCGCAGGTACGCCTCGTGTTCGGACGGAATTTCCCTCGGGAAAAACGGCGGCTCGTTGGTCGGCATCGCGCCGTAAAAGATCACCGCCAGCCGCCAGCCGTGCCGCCGCGCGTAGCCCAGCACCTGCGCGGTCAGGCCCCGGTAGAGCACCTCCGGCAGCACGATCCACGCGCCGGGCGGCATCGTGCCCGGCGGCAGTTCGTGGAGCGACGGGGTGTCCGTGGACGGCTCGCGCCACTCTGCCATCGACGGGTCGCCCACCGACGCGGCGGACGGCTCGCCCCAGCGCGCCACCTCGGGCGTGCGCAGCCGCTCGGCGTCCAGGCCGAGCGACCACTCCGACGGCAGCAGCCGCAGGCTGCATGTCGCCGGTTTCCACGCCACCGGATGCACCGCCGCGCCGATCCGTCCGAATGCCCCGGCAAGGTTGCGCACGACCGTCGGCACCCCCGCCCGCCCGGCGGAAGCCACCGTGTCGCCTACCACTAGGAAAACCGGCGGGCCACCGGCGCGGGCCACCGGCGCGGATTCGTCGGCGGCTGACGTCCGCCGCCACCGCAGAAAATCCTGCACCTGAAACCACCGCCGCAGCCCCAGGTCGAGCTGCCGGTTCGGCGGCAGCGGCGAAAGGACCTGCTCCACGGCGCGGCAGAATCGCCACCCGTTGAACCGCCACGGATGCCAGCGATGCTTGTGCAGGTAGCGGCGGCCCTCCTGCCGTTGCCCTTCGAGCGTTTGCCGCGCCCGGCCTGCGGTTTGCAGGTAGGTGAGCCAGCGCTCCCGGAACACCCGCCGGTTGCTGTCCTCACTCTGCTTGCGCCCGGGCGACGCGCTGATGTGGTGGTAAATGACGCTCCGGTTCGCCACGAAATGCCGGAAGCCCCGCGTCCGGGCGCGCAGGCAGAAATCCACGTCCTCGCCCCCGTTGTGAAACGCCTCGTCGAACCCGCCCAGGTCCAGAAACACCTGCCGCCGGACCACGCAGCACGCCGCCGTCACCGCCGGCCATTCCAGGTAATCCTCGCGCGGCGGGGCGGGCAGGTCCTTGGCGGCGTGCCTCACCTCGCCGTCGTCATCGAAATAGATCCCGGCGTGGTCCACCAATCCGGTCACGGGTTCCCGCTGCACGTTGCCCACGCAGGCCACGTCCGGCAGCCGCCGCGCCAGCCGCGCCATCGGCTCCAACCAGCCGGGCAGCAGCATGGTGTCGTTGTTGAGCAGGCACAGCAGCGGCGCGCGGGCGATCTGCGCGCCGTGGTTGTTATTGGCTGCGTAGCCGCGCCGGGCGTCGTTGAACACCACGCGCACCCGCGCGTTTTCCCCGGCCAGCGCGCCCAGGAACTCCCGCGTGCCGTCGGTGCTGCCGTCGTCGATGAAGATCCACTCGTAGTCCCAGCCGTCGAGCGTGCGGCGCGCGCTCTCCAGGCAGGCCCGGGTGAGGTCCAGCCGGTTGAAGAGCGGGGTGATGATCGAGACTTGCACGCGCCGGATCAGATCACGTCGGCGAACGCCTGTTTGACGTTCATGAACAGCTTGTAACCGATGATCATCGCCACCAGCCCCGTGCCGGTCACCCAGCCGTAGGCCGCCCAGTTCATCGGCATGCCCCAGACCACCAGGTTGCGGCTCTGCTCGGAGAAAAAAACCAGCGGATTGAGCCGGATCAACGTGCGCACCGCTCCGGGCACGTTCTTGTTCTGGTCCAACCCCGCCAGCGAATAAAACACCGCGCTGGCATACATGAGGATTTGCGTCAGCGCGAGCATGACCTCGTTGAGGTCGCGCAGGAACGCCCCCAGCGCGGCGACGATCCAGGTGATCGCCAGCGCCCAGAGCGTGATCGGCAGCAGCAGCAGCGGCCAGTACACCACCGCCGCGTGCAGGTGGCCGTTGCGCGTGACAAACGCCCCCAGGCACAGCGGCACGAAGCTGATCAGGAGATGCACCAAGCTGCCCAGCACCACCGTCAGCGGCAGCAGTTCCAGCGGGAAAACGACCTTGGTGACGTAGTTGGCGTTGAGCAGGATCAGGTTGGGCGCGCGGCCCAGGCACTCGGCGAACAGATTGAAAATGATGAGCGCGGCAAACAGGAACAGCGCAAAATCCGCCCAGCCTTCCTCGGGGTGCCCGGGGGTCATCTTGGCGTTGAAGATGTATTTGAAGACGAACGTGTAGATGCACAGCAGGAGCACCGGATTGATGAACGACCAGAAGATGCCCAGGTGGGAGCCACGGTAACGTCCGACCACCTCGCGCCGGGTCAGCTGCGCGATGAGGAACCGATGGCGGCGCAGGGCTTCCAACAGGCCGGGTGCGCGCACGGGCACGTGGGGGCGCGCCGCAGACCGGGGACGCGCGGGAAGGGTCGAGACGGGAACGGACATCGGGACTAATTACGGGCAACTTCGCCGGGCCGACAAGTGCGCTTTTCCGCGCCCGGCAACTTGACGGGCAGGCTCCCCGCCGGTACATACACCGTACTCGTTTTTGCCGGTTTTAACTTGCCGGGACCACGGTTTTTGATGAGTTCGCCCATCCTCGAAACGCCTCCCGCCGCTCCCACCGACCACGAGCCAGAGGACGATGATGTCGTTCTGTCCATCCAGGGTGTCAGCAAGCAGTACAAGCTCTGGACCTCACCGTCCGAACGCCTGCGCTACTCGGTGCTCAGCCAGGCGCACCGGACCCTGCGCACGATGCTGGATAAAGATTCCGCCCCGCTGGCAGCCCTGCGGCGGCGGCGCGACGCGCTGCACCAGGACTTTACCGCGCTCCAGGAGGTATCCTTCGAGGTCCGGCGCGGCGAGAGCCTGGGCATCATCGGGCGCAACGGCGCGGGCAAGAGCACGCTGTTGCAGATCATCGCCGGAACGCTGCGGCCCAGCACCGGGCGCGTCGATGTGTATGGCCGCATCGCCGCCCTGCTGGAACTCGGCAGCGGCTTCAACATGGAGTACACCGGGCGGGAAAACGTGTACCTGAACGCCTCGCTGCTCGGGTTCTCTAAAGCGGAAGTGGACGCCAAGTTCGACGACATCGCCGCCTTTGCCGACATCGGCCAGTTCCTCGAACAGCCCGTCAAGATGTACTCCAGCGGCATGATGGTGCGCCTGGCGTTTTCCGTGCAGATGGCGGTGGAGCCGACGGTGTTCATCATCGACGAGGCGTTGGCCGTCGGGGATATTTATTTCCAGAACAAGTGCAACAAGCTGCTGCGCCGCAAGCTCGATGACGGGCTGACGCTGCTGCTCGTCAGCCACAGCCCAGCGGCGATCCGCACGCTTTGCCAGCGCGGGCTGGTGCTGGACCGGGGACGGTGCGCCTTCATCGGGCCGAGCGACGAGGCGGTCAATGTCTACCACGCTCTCGGCGACCGCCGCCGGGACGGTTCGCCCGGCGCGCCGGAGAGCGTGCTGTCGGACTCCGGCGAGGATCAGGCAGACGCCGAGGCGACGGGCGAGGCTGCGCTTATCCCGCAGGGCCTGGGCCAGATTCAGGACGAAATCGGCAGCCGCGAGGTGGTGATCACCGGCTGCCAACTCTTTAACTCCGCCGGGAAACCGTGCCGTGAATTCACGCCCGGCGATCCGATCCGCGCCGGGTTCACCTTCCGCAGCCGCGTCGATGCAGCCGACGTGATGATCGGGTTCGCGGTCCGCGACAAGTTCAACAACGTAGTGGCCGCGCAGACCAGCGTGAACCGGAACCTGACGCTGCCCACCCTGCAGAAGAACCGCCTGTACGTCATGTTCCTGACGCTGGCAGGACGGCTCGGCTCGGGCGAATACCTGCTGGACCTTGGCCTGGGCACCCTGCCCGACGCCGCCGGTTCGCCGACCTTGTCTTACCACCGCGTCGGCGGGGTGGCGTCGTTCGGCGTCAGTTGGGACCGGCGCGCCGTGACGTTCCAGGGCATTTGCGATCTGGACGCCGAGTTCGACCTGCCGCGCGCGGTCACGATGCCGCCCGCCCGGCCCGGATGATCCCGCCCGCAGTGGGAGAAAGGGAGTGGCGGGGGCGGGCCGCATCGGCTAGATCATCTGCCGACACCCGGCGAGAATATCGCCTCCCCGCGTCCCGGCACGGCGGCGGGATGTTCCGCTGATCTGCGCGTTTTCCATGCCCAAGCTGCACGTCCACATCGGCCACCATTTCTTCGGCTCCGGCAACGCCGGGGACGACCTGATGCTGGCCGGGTTCCTGGAAGCGGCGCGGCCCGCTTGGTTGAAAACCGCGACGCTGAGCTGTTGCACCGCGCAGGACATCCGCAGCCAGTCCCGGCGGTTCCCGGAGATCGAATGGCTGCCGTACAACGCGCTGAGCCGCGCCGCCAGTATCTCACGGTGCGACGCGTGGCTGGGCCTGGGGGATACGCCGTTCCAGGCAACCGGGGGCGACACCTGGTTTCTCGATCATCTATGCGACGAGGCAGCGTGGTGCCGGGAGTTCGACGTGCCGATGTTTTACCTGGGAGTGGGCGTCAACGAGCGGGGAACGGCGGACTATCCGCAAATGCGGGTTCTCGTCGAACAGGCCGAACGGCTGTGGATGCGCGACGAGGCGTCGGTCGAGATGCTGCGCACGCTCACGACCCCCGGGCAGGCCACCGCCCACGCCGACCTGGGGCATCTGGCCATGGCGGCCATGCGGTTCCCGCCGCCCGAGCCGGGGACGCTGGGACTGGTGATGAATTTCGAGGACCCCGCGCAGTTCCGCCTGGACCAACTGGCCGCGCTGGTGCGGGCGGCGGACGCGTGGCGGGTGCGCTGGCTGGCGCAG
The DNA here is from genome assembly GCA_964236475.1 of uncultured Chthoniobacterales bacterium. Taxonomy (GTDB): domain Bacteria; phylum Verrucomicrobiota; class Verrucomicrobiia; order Chthoniobacterales; family SZAS-18; genus CAHJWO01. The sequence continues at coordinate 2,024 of CAXSED010000108.1, read as the reverse complement.
GAGGTCCGCCCGATGCACGGCTCGGAAACGCGGCTCCACGGCCTGCTGCCGCCCGACGTGCAGGCCCGCGCGCCGCTGTGGACCCCGGATTATGCCTTGGCCCGCACCCCCCGCGCCTTGCTGGCGGGCTGGGAAGGCGTCGGCGCGCTGTTCGTCAGCCGCTACCACGCGTCGCTCGCCGGGGCGTGGATGGGGGCGCGCGTCGCCGTGTTCGCCCGTAGCGACAAGGTGGCCGGGGTGGCCCGGCAACTGGGGCTGCCGGTGGCGCCCGCCATGGATGACCCCGCCGCGATCCTGCGCGCGGTGGACGAGGCCGCGCCGGTCGACCGCCACCGCCTGCTTGACCTGGCGGCCAGCACACGGGAAGCTTGCGAGGAGTTTTTCGCCCGGGTCTGCGCCCGGCCCGGACGCCAGCGGACGGCGGCGGCTCCCCCGGACGGACTCCCCGCGCCGGAAACCTTGCTCATGCCTCCCCTCGCCCCGACCCGCCTTTTGTTCCTGCGTCCGGATGCTTACGGGGACCTGTTCCTTTTCGAGCCGGTGCCGCGCTTCGTGCGCGACGCCTGGCCGGAGGCCGAGGTGGCCGTGCTGATCCGCAAACCCTACGCCGACGCCGTCCCGCTGCTGGAAGGCGACGGGGTCCGCTGGCTGCTGACGGACTGCAACCCGTACCGCGAAGGCCCGGCGGACCACCCCGCCGCCCTGGCGGACCTGCGCGCGGTCGTGCAGGCGTTCGCGCCGGATTGCGTGGTGGCGGCCTGCGCCGAGCAGACGTGGCTGGAAAGCGCGGTGGCAGCGTTTTTGCCGGGGGCGCGCCAGATCAGCCTGGGGCGCGGGTTGACCGATCCCCTCGACCGGGCGGCCCTGGAAGCGGTGGTGCCCGTGGATTGGGCGGCGATCTACCCGGAGCGGGTTCTCGTTGAATCGAAGCTGCCCGAATGGGACAAAAACCTGCGGCTGGCCAGCGCGCTGGTCGGGCGCGAGGTGCCGCGTTGGTGGCCGCTGGCGACCGTGCCTGCCGGGGCCAAAGAGCAGGCGGCGCGGATCGTCGCCGACGCCGGGTTGACCCCGGGGGAGTTCGTCGCGTGCGCGGCGGCGGGCACGGCCAACGTGCCGATCAAACACTGGCCCGCCGGGCATTACGGCGAAACGCTGGCGTGGCTGGAGCGGGAACGCGGCGTCCGCTCACTGCTGATGGGGCACGTCTCGGAGCGCGAGCATTTGGAAACGATCCGGCAGGCGGCCCGGCAGGCGGGTGGCGACCCGGCGCTCTGGCTGGGGCAGAGCGGGGAAATGCCCGTCCTGGCGGGACTGCTGGCGGCGGCGCGCTTTTATTTCGGCAACGACACGGGCGCGCTGCACCTGGCGGCGGCGTTGGGGCGGCCCGTGCTGCCGGTATTCGGCGGGGGGACGTGGCCGAGGTTTGCACCGGTGGCACGCCGGTCGCTAAGCGTCGTGCAGCCGCTGCCGTGTTTCGGGTGCGGGTGGGATTGTTACTACGTCGATGCGCCCTGCATCCGCACGATTTCCCCGGCGGCGGTGCAGCGTGCGCTGAGCCAATTTTTGCAGGACGAGAACGACGGCCAGGCCGTGTTCGAGGCCGAGGGGCTGGACACCGGGGCGCGTGCGCTGATCGACACCGCGACGCCCAAACTGCGGTTCCAGCGCGAGGACAGCGTGGCCCGGCTGCATCAGGTCAAGGACCTGACGGCGTTGCTCAAGGCCAGCGAAAGCGACCGCGACGCGCGGCTGTGTGAACTTCAAATTAGCGAAGCCGACCGCGACGCGCGGCTGTGCGAACTCAAAACGAGCGAGGCCGACCGCGATGCCCG
>CAXSED010000108.1:0-92 GCA_964236475.1 uncultured Chthoniobacterales bacterium | reverse complement strand
GCTGCGCGAACTCCAGATCAGTGAGACCGACCGCGACGCCCGGCTGCGCGAACTCCAGATCAGTGAGACCGACCGCGACGCCCGGCTGCGCG
>CAXSED010000107.1:0-13798 GCA_964236475.1 uncultured Chthoniobacterales bacterium | reverse complement strand
GTATCACCGAACCGAACCTCTCACACGTTCTGGACCAAAGCCGGGGACTCGATCACCATGCGACGCTTTCCCTTTCTCATCTGGTTGTGGGGAGGCGGTATCGCGCTCATCGTCATCGGCGCGGTTCTCACGTAGTGGCCCCGCGCCATGTTCTCCGCCCGTCGCCTAACCACGCGCTCCAGCGAACAGAGGCTGGCGGCAGGCTCTTTTTCGTTGTCACGCCTTGCGTGGCCAGCCGCTGTCGCTGAGCTTGGATTGGTTAGGCGCAGACATCCCACCACAATGAAAACCTCCATTGCCTTCTTGTGCTGCTTGTTGTTTGCCATCACCTGTCGATGCCAGACCTTGGCCGAGCGCACCGAACCGCAGCCAGACGAAAGCCAGCGTCCTCCAGTCGGTGTTCTCGGTTATCCCCTTGGCAGCTATCTCACCATTGAGGGCGTCCGTGTCGAGTCGGGGCAAGGCCGCCGAGCCACTGAATCCCTGATTGTGGATACCGTCAGTGGTCACAAGCTTGCGAAACCGGTGACCATTCACATCAGCACTATGCTCCCTTCGGGCCGCTGCATCTTCAAGGGCTACGAAGAGGGTTCTTGGGCCGGAGATTGGCCCCCAGAGGTGGATCATTTCCAGTCGAGAGGCGGTTTGCACTTGTCGGAGTCTTGGCACTTCCGCAATGTGTTTACGATTACTTTGGTGGTAGCCCCAGCGGACTTTCAGCCGTATTCACCCCGACTGTAGCACCAGCGCCTAACCACGCGCTCCAGCGAACAGGCACCGGCGTTCGGCCATTCTCAGTACTCCACGCTTGACCTCGCCGGCCCCTGTCGTTGAGCTTGGCTTCGTTAGGTTCTTATGCGCCTCCTATTCTTCCCGATTCTTCTATTACTTGGCGTGCTGCCTTGCACAGTGACAGCCGGAGATGCTGACCCGGTCAAATCGGTTTGGCTCACTGGCGAGATTTTCACTGAAGGAGGCGTCCTTTTTTTCCGGGCCAACAAAGACGTCGCGAGCAACACCAAGGGACGGGTTGTCCTTCTAGGAACCCCGGAAAAGTATGGTCCCACCTTGCTCCCCGTCTACGGAGTTGCAGCCGAAAAGCACGTCCCGCTACGTCTATTTGGTGAATTGCGGCCTGTTGTGGGCACGATCCCCGGCCATTCCGCCGACAGCTTGCCTAGCGTGGAATTTATTACTTGGAAGGTACATGCTCCCAGCGATCCAGACGAACTGCCTGCTGGCGTTGCTATTCGCCCACAGCCCGGCGACACCATTGTTGAAGGTTGGAAAGTCGAGAAGGCACGCTGACTCTCAACCTAACCACGCGCTGCAGCGGACGGGTAGGGCGGCGGGGCCTTCTCTGGTCTTCCCCGTTTGACTTCGCCCTACCCGCCGCTGAGCTTGGATTCGTTAGGCCGCTACGCACCTTCCCAAATCATGCACGAACTCAACGAACGTCGTTATGGCATCGCGCTGGTGGCGTTGATGGTGGTCTTTGGTGCCGCCGTCGGCTTGGTCTCCAGGTTGCTCCAGCTACCGGGTTCCTCCTGCTCGGGCCTCATGGGTGGTTTCGTCGGTGCGGCTGCCGTGGGTGGCCGAGCGTTTGCCCGTTGGCAGGTGCAGCGAGGCCGCTTTCAGTGGTTGCGTCGCCAGTGACCCCGCCGCGACCTAACCACGCGCTCCAGCGAACAGAGGCTGGCGGTGGGGCTTCCTTGGATCTTCACGCTTGACCTCGCCAGCCTCTGTCGCTGAGCTTGAGTCCGTTAGGCCCTGCTACGCGCCATCTATAATCGAGCATTTCCTATGACGCTCTCTGTCTTTCGCTGGTTTGTTTCCCAGCCCGCTGCCATGTTCTACGCCCTCGTCGGCTACGACCTTTATCTAGGTCTTGGCTCGCCGGGGGGCGTTCCTGCCCTCGCCGCGTTGATCATCAGCCTGCTTTTTCCTTGCAGCGTGGCTCTTTGGCTTCTCGCCGACGCTCGCCGTCGCCAGCGCAGCCTCCCCTACGATCTCGGCATGTTGGTTTTCCTCTCGTGGCCTGTTTCCGTCCCTCTTTATCTCTTTGCCACCCGAGGCTGGCGTGCTTTCGCTCCGCTGGCCGGGTTCCTTTTGCTATATCTTGCTGCCAGTTTCTGCCGCGTCATCCCGTTCTGGCTCCACGCTCTACACCGCTGATCACACCCGCAGAGCCTAACCACGCGCTCCAGCGAACAGCGGCTGGCGGGTAGGTCTTTCTTGCATCCCACGTCCTTTTTCGCCAGCCTCTGTCGCTGAGCTTGGAGCCGTTAGGCCGCTACGGTTCTCCTCTCTTCCCGCTATGATCCAAGCCGGTTCTCTGGTCACGTTCGTCACCATGCCGCCGGGCACCGAGACGTTGCCCGAGGAGAGCCTGCGCGTGTTCCGCTTCTGCTTGGGGCGCACCTACCGCGTCGAGGAGATCGACCAGTGGGGCGCAGCCGTTCTTGATGTCAGCGCCGACATCGACCACCGTTTTGGCGGCTTCATGAACGACATCCACGTCGAGCCAGAATTCTTGTGCGAGGCCACTTCTCCTACACCCGCGGCCTAACCACGCGCTCCAGCGAACAGGCAGGGCGATGAGGAGTTTCTCTGTTCTTCCACCCTTGTCTTCGCCCTGCCTGTCGCTGAGCTTGGATTCGTTAGGCGCATGAGCACGTTTTCCCCAGAAACCCTCCGCACTTGGAAGCAAGCGGCAGATGAACTCGACTTCACGCTTGTCTCACCTTATGAGCTTCGCCGTGCCACCGGTGGCAGCGTCGTCTATGCCGCCCTGCTTCCTGAGTTCGGTTCCGAGCGTGGTATGCTTGTCATCATCGACCGCGACTACACCGAAGCGATGCGTGTTGCGCAGGAACAGCATTTTGGTTTCTCGGTGCTCAGCGACGATCCGGCCTACGAGCGTGACAGCTTCGTGGAGATGCTCTGCGACTGGGGCTGGACTTCCAAGCAGCCGCCACCTGCATGGTATGCCGAACTAAACTCCACGCACGACGAATGCGCCTAACCATGCGCTCCAGCGAACGGCTCATGGCGGTCACGTCTTTTCTGCATTCTACGTCTTGCGTCGCCATGAGCCGTCGCTGAGCTTGGATTCGTTAGGCGCTACTACCGCATCCCATGATCGACGACGATCCAGATCATCCCATCATCGAGCACCCTTTCAGGTATCGCGTCGTCAGCTTCTGCTTTCACCGCACGCTCGACGATTCCGAGGAGGCGTACCTTGATTTATCGCTCCAGCATGAGCAGGTCGTTCGTCGCCTGCGCTTCTTCAGCCCCCAAGACATTTCTATCGAGGAGGGTTTTCCGCATGGCGCAGGCATGTATATCGCCGATGTACGCCAGCGCGGTCTCGACGGACTTGGCGTGCGGGTCGGCGACTTCGAGGCCATGGGAGGTGCTATCCGGTTTTGGGCGCGTACCGTGATCGACCTCGACACACCCGCCACCCGTAGCGCCTAACCACGCGCTCCAGCGAACAGCCCTGGCTCGTCTGTCCTTTTTGTCTTGTCCTCAGTAGGGCTGTCGCTGAGCTTGAGTCCGTTAGGCGACTCGACCTCACACCGTCCTACAATCATGAAACTGCGTACCAAACGTATCCTTCTGCTTTGTGTCGCGCTCGTGCTCGTCCTTCCGCCGCTTGGCTTCTTTGCCACCGCTCGCTACGGAGACGATGGGGCAGGCATCCACTTCATCAGCCGTCCTCCGGTTCTTACGATTTCGTGGGGTCCACGGCAGCGTTTCATCGTTCAGCACGGCTTCAATTTTGTTCCAGATCGCGCCCCACGCGCTCAGGCCGGCAACTTCGTTGAGTTCAGCCTTCCTTTCTCCGACTCACGCATGTCATTGCGGATTTTTTCGTGGAGCTGGGCTGACTACGAGTACCAGGGGTGGCGTTCCGACCATCCCCACGTTGCGGCCAGCAGCCAGTGACCCGTCGCCTAACAACGCGCTCCAGCGAACGGAGGCTGGCGGTGGGGTTTTCTCTGTCAGTCAGCCCTTGCATCGCCGGCCTCCGTCGCTGAGCTTGGGTCCGTTAGGTCTTTTATGATTCCACCCATCGGATTGATTCTCGGCGTAGAGATGATCCGAGACGGCGGTTCTTTGGCGGTGGCCTTCCAGGGGACAGACAGCTGCGAGTATTGGTTGTTCCTTCCTGTACGCCTTAATCGCCTCGCCTCGGGAGAGGTCGAGAGGCTCGGCTATGAAGCCCCGGTGATAGTGGATCGTCTGCTTGGGCAAGAGCTGCCTATGAGTTGGCAGCATGCTCAGGCGTTTCTGTCACAGGTACGTCCATGGCTTGAGCACGAGCGGCAGATCCACTGGTTCGGGATCATCTCTGAGGCGGTGCGACTCCGAGGGAAATTGCCCGATGGAGTGGACAACAACTTTGGCCGCAGCATACCCCAAAGACACGCGGGCCAGACCTAACCAGTCGCTCCAGCGAACGGCGGTTCTGCTCGGTTCCTGAGAGTTGCCTTTCACCCCGCCGTCGCTGAGCTTGAGCGTTAGGCGACTCAGAACACTTCAGTTAAAGTCACACTCCAGACTATGAACATTCGACTTCCTTTTACTTCTGCTATCTACGGTTTGTGCGCCGCCTTTTTTCTCGTCGCTTCAGCTCAGATGGTCAGTTACCTAGCTTCGTCTCTCCGCTTTTGGCCGCATGATGCCCCCTTGTACGTTTGGACACAGGTTTTGGTGGGATTGCTCTTCAGTGCGGTCAGCGTGCTCGTGGGCGTTCGTCTCCTTTATGCTCGGCCGCACTGTCTTTTGCATGGTCTTCTCCTTGGCTGGCTGTGCCTGGCGGTGACCGCATACAACCAAGCCACGTTCATTTACAGTATCTCCCACAATTCTAGGATGCATTCGGAGTTGTGGTTTCATCTCCCCGGACTCATTTCTCCAGTGCTTTTCTGCGTCGCCGTTGTCTGGCTTCTCCATACTGTACGCTCACGCGAGCAAGGTGGCAGAGACGACCTGCCTGCCAACATCCAAGTCGCCTAACCACGCGCTCCAGCGAACAGAGGCTGGCCCGCGGGTCTTCTCTGTCGGTCGGGTCTTGCGTGGCCAGCCTCTGTCGCTGAGCTTGAGTCCGTTAGGCGGCAAGGCACGTCCACCGTATGAATCAGCTTTCCACAGAGTCGGACGTTCTCCACATCGGTTCGCTCACCCTGCCGATTTCTGACATCGCCCTCATTGGCGAGGCCACCACCCAGGATGGTCCCTTCGCGGACGATTGGTTTCTGGTGCTCGTCCACCGCGATGGTCGCTGGATCGAGCTGTCCCTGTACGACGAGGGCAAGGCTTTGCACCAGCAGCTTTCCGTCGCCGTCGGTTGCTCCTTGCCGCTCGGCCTAGCCAACTCCACCGACTTCGCCAGCCGCATCATCTGGCCTCTCGTGCTGGCGGAGCGTCCGGTCTTCACCTACGAGCGCGCCACCGCTCAGAGCTTTTTTCGCCGCCTCCGTCTGTGCTTCATCCCTGAGATGGCCCACCACTTGTCTCCAGAGGCACGTTCCACCCTCTCAGCCGCCGCCTAACCACGCGCTCCAGCGAACAGAGGCTGGCAGCAGGCGTTTTCTCGTTGTCGAGCCTTGCGTGGCCAGCCTCTGTCGCTGAGCTTGGAGCCGTTAGACGACTTGTGATTACACTCCGCCCAATGATACCGGAAGACGAAGCGAAAGTAGCCGCTTGGGCGATGGGCATTGATTCCCTTCGCTTCATGTCTCGGTTTCATCCAACCACCGACTCGACTCTACGCCGCATCATCCAGCACGACGGCCAGGACATCGGCCACGTCTGGATCGAGAAGGAGGGGGTGGCTGCCACGCAGGGTTTACTCGGCATCATGATTGGAGACGAGCAATATTGGAACAGAGGCTTTGGTCGGCACGCGGTGGGTTTGATCGTTGCGGAGGCAGAACAGGGCTTTGGGATTGATTCGGTGGTGTTGCGGGTTCGCTCAAATAACCCTCGCGCTTACCAGTGTTATCTTGCCTGCGGATTCGTTGTTACCGGACATGGCCACAAGGTTTCACCAAGCGGAGAGTCATTTCCCATCGTCACAATGCAACGGCCCATCGCCCGTCGTCTAACCAGTCGCTCCAGCGAACGGCGGGGCAGCGTCCGTTCTTGATGGCTCGCCTTTCCTCCCGCCGTCGCTGAGCTTGAGATCGTTAGGCGACTTCGCGTCTCTCTTGTGAACACAGTTTCCGCTCCACTGAAACCGAGCTTGGGTGTCGCGCTTCGCCATGATTGGCGGCATCTCCTTGGCGTCGCTCTTTTTCCTTCCGTCACCGGCTTGAGTTTTCTCTACCTCCATGTGCCAGAGGTCGCCTTCATCCCGTTTTTCTTCGCGGTTGCCTTCTATGCCATGTGGCCTTGTCTAGCGAAGCGCGCTCCCATGACCTTTTGGTTCGTGGCGGGTGCCGTTTGGATGGCAGGTGGGTTCTTCTTGCTGTTCTTGCTTTATCTCCTCTCTTTGGTTCATCTTTATCCCATCACGCACTCGCCATGATCCAGTCGCCTAACAACGCGCTCCAGCGAACGGCTCATGGCGGTCGGCGTTTCTCTGCAATCCACGTCCACCGCGCCATGAGCCGTCGCTGAGCTTGGGTCCGTTAGGCGGCACGCACGTTTTCTATGAAGTTCACCTTTCTCTTTGCGTTGTTGGCAGCGTTTTCGCTGACCGGATGCTTTCCTTACCATTTCACCTACGCCCCGTCCGTGTTCGGCCGCGTCGAAGACGCTCGCACCGGCCTTCCTGTCACCGCCGCCACCGTAGCGTTTGAGCGTCCGCCCGCGCCGATGGCACCCGTACGCACGGCGATAGACGGCTGCTTTTTGCTGACCGGCGAGAAGCACTGGGCCTTGTTCATTCCCGGCCAGCTTGCCATCCCGCCCGCCACGTTGGTGGTACAGGCACCGGGTTACTCGTCGGCCAGAGTGCCACTCGCCTTCTCAGAGGATCTCATCCACTTGGACACGCCTATCAGACTCCAAGCCACGCGCTAGCCCTGCCGCCTAACCACGCGCTCCAGCGAACAGCGGCTGGCCGTTGGGTCTTTTCTGTCAGTCGAGTCTTGCGTGGCTAGCCTCTGTCGCTGAGCTTGGATTCGTTAGAGCCTGTCTAATAATGCCATTTTGCCAAGCGTTTGAGCATGAGTTTTGACATGGCGAGGAGGATCATGGCTTCGCTGTTGACCTCGCGCTCTTCGTAGTCTTTGACGAGTCGGCGGTTTTGGGTAAGCCAAGCGAAAGTGCGCTCGATGATCCTGCGGTGGGGCTGCACGGCAAAGCCCTTGCTGCCTTCCTTGGCGCGGACGACCTCCACGCGCAGCCCGCGCCGGGGGAACCACTCCGCTAGTTGGCCGACCACTTTCAGGCCGGAGTACGTGCGGTCGGCCCAGAAGTGGCGCAGCCAGCCAAAGCGGCAAACCACCTCGGGCAAGAGCACGGCAGCACCGGCGGGATCGCTGACGTTGGCCGGGGTGACGAGCACGCCTAAAACGAGTCCGAGGGTATCGACCACCAGGTGTCGTTTTCGTCCCAGGATCTTCTTGCCCGCATCATAGCCGCGGCTTCCTCGGTGGTGAGCGCATTTAACGCTTTGCGCGTCGAGTATCGCAGCCCGAGGGGCTTTTTTTTACCGCTCCAGCGCCGCAGAGCATCGCGCAAAGCGTCGTGCATCAAGAGCCACTGTCCATCCTGACGCCAGCGCATGAAATAGTAGTACACGATGCGCCAGGGCGGCATCTCGCCAGGGAGCATGCGCCACGAACAGCCCGAGCGCACCACGTAGAAAATGGCGTGGAGGATCGCCCGCTTCTCGTAGCGCGGCGGTCGGCCCAGCCTGGCCGGGCCGGGGATGAGCGGTTCCAGCACTTTCCACTCGGGGTCGGTCAGGTCACTCGGGTATGGTTCACGTTCTCGTGTCGGCATCCTCTTGCCTGCCACGACGAAAAACTGGCGCAACCCTTACTTTTTAGACAGGCTCTTAGGCCCCAAACGCGCGCATGAGATCAAGACTCGCTAAAATTTGTCTGATCGTCCTGACGGTGTATCTAAATGCCCTTTGGCTGTTGGGCATGGATTACCAAGTTCAGCCCGTGTCGCCGCAAGCATGGAAGCTTCTGCGTGCGATGGCGACCCACCCGTCAGCCACCCAGCAAACCGCCATCAATGTGCAGTTGCGCCACGACTTGGTAGAGTATCACCGGGCGTACTTTGGTTTCGCCACGCTGTGCTTGGTCGCGGACGGCGCTTGGCTGTACTGGCTTTGGGCACACAGACAGAGAGCCGCCCGGCGTAGCATCAACTTTGTAGTGCAACACTGAAGCACGCTTTGGGAGTTTGGTAGGCATGTCTTTTTCGGGGTCGGGTATTGAGGGTTTCAGCGATGGCATCGCAACGACTCTGGGTGAGCGCAGCCAGGCTGGTGCCCTTGGGCAGATATTGACGCAGCAACCCGTTGGTGTTCTCGTTGGTGCCGCGCTCCCAGGAGTGATGCGGCGTGGCGAAGTAAAACGGCACGCCGGTGGCCGCTTCGAGCGAGCGGTAGTCGTGGAACTCCGTGCCGTTATCCGCGGTGATCGTGCGGAAGCTGCCTGGGTGGCGGCACATCAACGCGAAGGTTGCCCGGTTGAGTTCGGCGGTGGTGCGAGCCCGCATTTTGCCTACCAGTAGATAACCCGTTTTGCGTTCGACCAGGGTGACCACACATTCGCTCGTGCTGCCCATAACCGTGTCGATCTCCCAGTGGCCCGCTTCCAGGCGATTTTCTACCTCCACAGGTCGCTCACCGATCATCCTCTTGCCCGCGAGACGGCCCCGGCTGGGACAGCTTTCCAAACGCATGACAATTCAACCGAAACAGCAAAATTTACTCTGAAGATCGAGCGTAAACGCCTCGCTTCAATTCCGCAGGAAAATCCTTCGGGAACAGTTCTGGAATCGTCACACCCAGGGTCTTGGCAATGACGAACATCTCAACATCAGAAATCCCTCGAATTTGTGCCTCGATTTTAGCGAGCGTACCGCGACTGATGTCATATCCGGCCACAGCACAACGGGCAGCGAGCACTTCCTGAGTCCACCCCTTCGAGTCACGCAGCTTGCGGATTTCGCCACCCACCGCATTCTTCCTGCGTTGCTCCATTTCGGAGCTTGAACGTATCCAGATCCTGCGGTTAAATTGCTCCGTTTTAGAGCAAGATGCTGGGTCATGTATTTCCAGCGAGGTGGCAGACCCCTTACCTACAGTTACTGCTCCCCCTACAGAACCGTCAATTCCCCACGACTGCTCCTATCCACCGTGTGCTTTAAATCACCCAACATCGCGAAGCAGCGTATCCCACGAACACTTCAGCGCTTTTTTGAGCCGGGCAATGACCTCGACGGTCGGGTTCGAAGTGCCGTTCTCGATTCGTTGCAAGTACGACCGGTCAATTTCTGCCAGTTCGCACAGTCCCTCCTGAGTGATCCCGAGTTCTGCACGAATCCGGGCCACATTACGTCCGAAGATTTTGCGGGGCGGCACGGCACTAAGCCTGCCCGGTACGCGTTCCATCGAACGCCGCATATATGCGGCTTTTTGCTTGCTCGCTTCGGCTCCTTTTGATTTCCTTTTCCGACCAATTTCCCTCGTCTACACACGAACCCCCAGATGACTATGACCGAAACTCACGCATGGTTTTACGCCGACCGTAATCAGACCTTCGGCCCGGTGGACGCACAGGAAATTGAAGGGTTGATTCGGCAGTCGGTCATCTCTTCCTCCACCTGGATGCTCGCGGAGGGTTCGGAAAACTGGTTGCTGGCGACAGATTCCCCGTTCGCCGCACATTTGGTGAATATTTTACCTCGACCGGAGCCGCCGAATCAGTCCCCGGCTGGCTCTGCGGCGGATCTTGTTCAGGTCGATTCGCCGCCGTCCGACGGGCTCGAACGACCTGGAGAAGGACTGTTCGCCAAGTTGTCGCAGTTCGGCTCAGCCGTATTGTCGGAAACAAAGAAGAACGCTCGGCTGGCCAGCATCAAAGCCGTCATTGAGAAACTAAAGCACGTCGATTTGACCAAGGCTCATTACGCGCTCGGAAGAAAAGCGTACGAACTAAAAATTGATCAGGATCGTTTCTCAGATCAATACCGTGGGATTTTGGAATTGGAAGAAACCATCAGGATCAAGAGGGCAGGGACGGCCGCGGACGAAAGCGCTACGATGCTGCAGACCTTTCGAGGCGCAACGATCAACACAAAGTCGGCGGTAGAGGCTGAAGCCTTTGAGATAAAACGAAAGCAATGGCTCATCAAGGTTGGTAGGGAATATCAACCTTCATCGGTTCCAACCGGTATCGAGACGGAATTTGATGCCGTTGAGAAAGTTGAGGCTCAGATCAAGGAGTGCGAGGCGGGATATGCTTCAGTCTCTGCTGATCGAATCTCGATCCTCAAGTTACGATGTCTTGCTTGGACAATCCTCAAGACGGTGGGTGTGCAGGCCAAGTCCGTATGGCCGAACGATCTCATGCAATTGAATAGGAACACCCCCCGTCTTGGTGGTTGGCGACCGGCAATGATATTTGGCTTGCTCACACTGCTATGTACGATCTTTGTATTCCATCATTACAGGGGCGAAGAACCTGGGTGGCAGCCCCTATCGGACGAGAAGACACAGACCACCCCACCGTCTAGCCCGGCGACGTCTGATTCATTGATTCCTGCAATCCCGCCGTCGTCCCAAACATCCGCCACGACACTCATTGTCAAAGGCCTGTACGTCGGCATGCCTGGAGAGGAAGCCAAAAAAGCAATCATTGTTGATGGTCACGGCAAAATTACGTTGCGACCAACCACCCGTTATAAGGAGCATGGCTACGATATCCTCCTGCAAACGCCCGATGTTCCGAGCGGCAGTATGCAGGGTGGAATCTGGACTGATCCGAAGGACGGGACGGTGACAGTTTTTTTCTTCTACAAAAAGCTGGGCGATCTTTTGTTCAATACAGAAGATCAACCCCCACAGGAATTTGCTCAGACTTTTATCAATGCTTACAACATCCCGAAAGTCACTCCGACGACGTTCTCAGGGATGCAATGCTGGTCGTACGTAAGTCCGTATGGATGGACGTTGCGTATCATGATTGACAAGACGGTAGACTTGTCGAAAACCCCTGATCGAAATTTTGATTAATAAGCTCATATACCGGCGTGCCCAAGATACGACGTGATCATTCATGCAACAGGAATGATAACGAACCATATAGCTTTCCGTGAGCTGTACTGTTGTAAAACATCTCGTGACCGGCGTCCACCGCATCAGACCCACTTGGTCACGCGCCGTGCCGGATTTCGCCGGCGATCTGAACGGTGCGTGTGAATACAAACTCGCCGTCCCTGGATACGCGCAACTGGATGGCTACTCGTGCGGGGCCACGGCGGGCTGGGCGGTGGTGAAGACCTTCCATCCCAAGGCCAGCTTCCGCAGCTTCTACCGGGCCTGTGATCCGTCGCTCGACGGTACTACCGATGCCCGGGTCATCCGTGCCCTGCGCTCTCACGGCGTCGGGGTTTCCGTCCGCACCGACCTAACCTTTGCCAAGGTGTGGGCGACGATCTGCGCCGGCTTTCCCATTATCACTAGCATCGGTCGGGAGGTCTGCGACACCGGCGATCATTTTGTTGTCATCTACGGCGTGGGCTGGAATCCCTCCCGCGTGTTCATCTGCAACCAGCCACGGTGGGGCTGTAGCCGACAGGAACTCACCTGGGCTGACTTTCGTGCAACGTGGGCACCCCGTGGTCACGGACTGATCTGCTGGGGCAAGCCGTTCCCATCGGATCAGAATGTCGACCGGTGATTAGCCGGTCACCATTGCCCCGGTCCATGGATGTGCGCCAGCCGCGTATGCGCTGAGCAGCGATTTCAACCGTGTGTATGGGTGTCATGACGCCATCGGCTTCGGTGTCCACGACCAGCCAGGTTTCGTCTCGTATGGGAGAAGCATGAGAGCAGAACCGAACGAATATTTCCAGCGCGAGATCGTTGGATCAACGGACCCCCAGGAGGTCTTCTGTAGACAGGCTGAACCCAGTCACCTGACTGCCTGCGACTCCCGGAACTGCCGATGCCCCATAATGGCTGCTTCGAAAGCCGCTCGCTCATCGGGATGCACCCAGGAAGGGAACTTCGCTCCCGAGCGATTCCACCTCGCCAGCCAGCTGGCTCCGAGTAGTTCGTGGTGTGCAGTCCCCAGCACGCCAGTTGCCGGGGAGTTGATGGCAATGGTCGTTTCCGCCCGGTCGCCGATGCCGCGCCCCCTAGCAACGTACCACCCTGCCGCCAACAGCGTTGCCCGTACCGCTGTCGAGGCCGAGAACGTGAAAAGCTCGGTGTTGCGTCCAGCACATGCCACCCGCAACGGCTGGAAGGCGTCGAGTGTCCACAAGCGGCCATCCGAGTTCCCTGAAAAGGGATCGTAGAAGATGACTTCCGGCGCTGGATCAACCGATGCTTTTGCTTCGGTGATGTTCTCCAGAAAGTCTCCTGCCACCAGCGTCCAAGACAAGCCTGGGAATTCCTTCGATTGCCAGCGTCCACTTTTCATGATTTCGGCGGGTCCGCTATGACGCAGGTAAGGAAAGTCCCGGCTATTGGAGAACGCCAAGCGCAGCGAATCCAGATCGTTCTCGAAGCTGACCAGCTGCATCGAGCGAACGACTCCACCAGCCGCGGCTTGAGCTTCGTAACAGTGGATGGCACCCATGGCATTCGCCGCCGCCCCGAGCCCGACATCCCACACGATCAGAGGGGCAACACCTCGGTCGCCACCGGCTCGCAACCGTTCGGCCAACCGGGATTGCTCGATGTAAAGCAGACGTGCCTCCTCCGAAGGAAGTGTGCGCGAATGCATGGTTTCCCCGGAGGAAATCTGCCGGATGCTGGCGAAGCCTTCCGGTGCGACGTGAACTTCGTAGTTTCCCCGGCGGCGAGGTTTGACAGGTTTCGGGCGAGGTACCATGGGCGCGTTGTCCGGGTCGTCCTCACACAGGCTCACCCGCTTGGTCCGGTAGTATTCCATGAACCGATCTGCCAGGATGCTCTCGCGGATTTCGCGCATCAGCCGGTGATAGAAATAGAGGTTGTGCTGGCCAAGTAGGTGCCAGCCCAAGGTTTCCTCGGTTTTGGTCAGATGATGCAGGTAGGCGCGGGAATAGCGCCCGCAGGTCGGACATTCGCAGCCCGGGTCGACCCGCTCCTCGGCGAACTTGTAAACGCTCCGGCGCAGTTGCAGATAGCCACGAGAAGTGAACACCCCGCCGCGTTTGGCCACCTGGGTCGGGATGATGCAATCAAACATGTCCACGCCTCGATGCACCGCTTCCAGGATGTCCAGCGGCGTACCCACTCCCATCAGATAGCGCGGTTGGTCGCTTGGCATCAGGTCGGTTGTGAACTCGCAGGTATCTTCCCGTTGCATCTTGCCCTCCCCGACCGCCAGGCCGCCGATGGCGAATCCATCGAAGGGCATCTCGCGTAAACGTCCGGCGCTTTCCCGGCGCAACTCAGGAAACAACGCCCCTTGGATGATCGCAAACATGGCCTGTGGTGATTCGTTCCCACGAGCGACCAGACTCCGCTTGGCCCAGCGGTGGGTGACGCCCAACGCCGCCCGCGCCATCGCCTCGTCCACCGTGGACGGCACGCACTGGTCCAGCGCCATCATGATGTCGCTGCCAATGGCCTGCTGCGTGTGGATGCTCAGCTCGGGGCTCA
>CAXSED010000106.1:0-14086 GCA_964236475.1 uncultured Chthoniobacterales bacterium | reverse complement strand
CGACGCGCGCCGGGATCAACCTTTCAAGTCAAAGCAGGATTTTCTGAGACGAACGGTTTTTGATCGGGATGAACTTCGCACGCTCGCCAGCCTGGGAGCGTTGAACGCCTTCGGCGGGCACCGGCGCGATGCGCTCTGGGCGGTGGAAAAGCCGCTGCCGGACCAACCTGATCTTTTCGATCAGGTCGCGTCCCCTACCTGCGATTCGCCCCTGACGATCATGGATGCAGGCGAGCGGTTGCAGGCCGATTATGACGGTATGAACCTGACCACCGGGCCACACGCGATGGTCTTGCTGCGTCCACATCTGCCGCCGGATGTGTGGCGTGCCACCGACTTGGACCACGCAAAGAACAACCAGACGGTGCGGGTGGCAGGCAACGTGATCTGCCGCCAGCGTCCAGGCACGGCCCATGGAGTGGTGTTCATCTCCTTGGAGGATGAGACCGGCATCGCCAACGCCATTGTGGCCCCCGCGCTGTTCGAGAAACTGCGGCTGATGATCTCGCAGGAAGCGTTTCTGCTCATTGAGGGTCGAGTGCAGATTGCCGAGGGCACCATCCACATCAGGGCCAGCCGCATCGAAGGACTGCGGCATGCCGGTCGCACCCACGCATCGTCCCACGATTTTCACTAGCTTGAGTGACAGTTCCATCTTGCCTATTTGGCGGGGAAAAGCCTTTCCCCTGGCTGGAGCCCAAAGCGTCTCCGGCACACCCCATTCTAGCGGGGACACCCCGCAACGCCCCGTGCGCGGCCACCGCACCGCGTGCAAGCACAATCTCCACCCTCGGCAGCCTCGGGTCGTATTCTGCTTGACCCGGCGCTTCATGTGTCCGCGCCAGCGGTATCAATCGGATTTCGCGCGCGAAATCCTGTTTGGAAAACAGGCTACGGTGTCACTGGACGCAACGAGGAAGCTCCAATGGAAATGCAGGGATCGGCAGCTTGGCCAATCCCTGCACTCGACGACAGACTGAGACGCGTCTAAAAATTACTTGGCCAGTTCGACCTCAACGCGCCGGTTCAACTCGCGGGCTTGCGGGTTGGAATTATCGGTGATCGGATAGGCTTCTCCAAAGTTTGTGGCGGAGATGCGATCCGCATCAATGCCTGCACCAGTCAAAGCAGTTTTCACAGCGTTGATGCGCTGCTGAGTCAGGCGTTTGTTCACTTCTGCGGAGCCGGAATTATCTGTGAAGCCTTTCAAGCTCACTTTCGTTGAAGGGTTGGCCTGGAGATAAGCCACCACCCCATTGAGAACACTAACGGCGCTGGCGTTGGGCGTCGTGGTGTTCACGTCGAAATTCAAGACGGCCTTCCCGGCGTCGGCTCCGGTGGAATTGGCGGTGAACGGATTGACGACGTTTGCCGCCACGGTGGAAACCGGCGTGCTTGCATCTGTCGCCGTATCATTGGTGCGGTCCGCGTCACGATGATGGCAAAAAGGCAGCATGAGCAGAGGGATTAGCAGCAGCAACAAAAACCACAGGGAGTTAAAGCGGCGTTCGGTCGGGTTGCCTCTGACGGGAAGGGCAGCGGTGTCGTCGGGGTCTTGGCGATTGGGATTGAGATTCATGGAATGTGTGGTGGGATCGAGTGGTTGTGGTTTGGACTGAGATTGCTGCGAGCGAAAAAATGGAAAGGGAAACCGAGAGGCTTGCCCTGCGAAAAACAGGGACGGACGAAACATGCTCGCCCGTCCCTGTCTAGGGTAATGATGGACCGTTGCTTTCTTTACGCGCGGACCCGAGCAGGTGCGATGGTCGTCCCTTCAACCATGTCGCGCGGGGTGGCACTGCGGCCACCGAACGCGGCGGCGATGGCACCGAGGAGTAGTGCCAGTGAAGCGGCCAGCCCGCCCTTGGCAGCACCCTTGCGGGCAGCGTCAGCGGCGGCGAGGCCCTTTTCCTTGGCCTCTTCGGCAACCTGTTGAGCCTTGGCCTTCGCCTGCTCGTAGGTCTGCTGGTAGTTGTTGACGATCTGCTCGGCTTCCGGGCGGCTCTTGCCGGTGCGGCTCATGATGACGTTGACCAGCGCGTCGCGGTCGGCGGCGTTGGCCACGTCTTTGTTCTGGCCGAACAGCTTGTTGACAAGACCCTTCACGTCCGTGTTGGCGGCGTTGGGGTTCTGCGCGGCGTTCTGCGCGGTGCCCTGCGCTTGATCGGCGGCGTTCTGCACGCGGTTTTGCAGGTTCTCGGGCTGGAGTTCCGGCTTGCCGGTCTGGCGCAGGAGCTGGTCGAGCTGGCCCTGGATGTCGGAGGTGTCGATGCCGCTATCCTTGAGCTTGTCCTTGGCTGCGTCCAAGAGACCAGGGGCAGCGTTGCCCGCCGCTTGCGTGGCGCTGGACACCACCGAGGAGACGAGGCTGCCCGCGCCGCCGATGACCTTGCCGATCCCGCTGGTGAGCAGGTAAAAGCCCAGCAGCGAGGTCAACCCGAAGGTGACTAGGCCGTGGAGCATGGAATCCTGTGCGCGGGGCATCCCGGCCAGGCGTCCAGCGACGTAACCGCCGGTGTAGAGCGAGATCAGTACGCTGAGCAGCGTCCAGATCGCCGCACCCATGCCGATGCCGCCCGCCGGGTTGTTGTCATAAGGGTTGAACGCACTGGCGCCAATGCCCAAACCCAAGAGCGAGAACGCGAGTTGGGTGACGAGCGACATCACCGCCCCCGCGAAGATCGCACCCCAGGAGATGCGAGCGTGGGCGTGAGTGGATGCTGGCAACGCGGTGCCCAGGTCGTGATGGACGGGAGCCGTGACCGTTTCGCGGTATGTGCTCGTTTCCAACGGGCCGCCGTTGGCGGGCACGTTGGGTCGGAATGAATCGTTGTTAGCCATGATCGTAACTGGTCGTGAGTGGACTTTGATTGACGGCTACTTTAGCGGTCGGTGCGCTCGGTGACCGTTTTGCCGTCGCGGACGACTTCCACGTCTTCCTTGCGGACGGTTTCACTCACGGTCTGGGTTTCGACACCCTCGGTTTTGTGCAGGCGCACCGCGCCCGTCACATGCGCCTCTTTCGACACCACGACTTCCTCGCGGGTGAGCGGCATGTCGATGGTTTCTTCTTTGAAGTCGGAAGTGGCGGTCCCAGTGTGGACCTGATCTGCCGAGACGCGCTCGACCACAAAGTCCTCGTGACGAACCTCCACCGGCTGATTGACGATCTCCGTACGGACGACCTTGCGGAGGCGCACCGACCCGGCATCCACCGTGCGCTTGCCAACTTTGACCTGTTCCTCGCTGAGGGCGACCTCGATGTCGTCGCCCGATTTCCCCGCGCGCACCGCACCTTTGGCAGTGGCGGTGTTGGCGGCCATCGCGCCCGTCGTCAAGCCAGCGGCGGTAGTTGCAGCGGTTTTAGTGGAAGTTGTGTTGGTCACGCTTTGGCCACCGTAGTAACGGTAGATTTCTGCTTCCTGCTCGTCGCTGACCATCGAATCGGCCTCGACCGTGGGCGCGTCCTTGATCTTCGCCAAGAGGTAGGGCACTTGGATCGTGCGCGCCGTCTCGTCGATCTGCGCCTTGTCAGCAGGCACGACGTGGTTGGAACCGAAGAGCCAGCCGGTTTTCACGCCGAGAAATTCCAGCGCGCCGGATTGCGCGTTGTTCCACATGCTGTGGAGCGTGCCGATGCTTTCGTTGCTTTGGTCAACGATGGCGTAGTCGAACAGATTGGAGAGTCCGGCTTGGTCGATGGTATTGAGGAGTTTCATGGGATGTTTCTAGCGTTGGGTCTGATGGTTGGTGACGAACGTGTCGCCCACCAGACTCGCCCCAAGCACGACCGGCCAATACTTCGTTACCCCCCTTCTCATGCTTTTAAACTATGTGTGGCGGAGGCATTTGCGTGTGTGCAAGCACCCATCATTTTCGATACAGCCGAGCTGGTCTTGCCAACCGTTTGTTACAGGCTTAAATATCCCTCGCCGCATCAGGGAAACCCCGAAGGGCTTTTTCTTTCTCGGAAGACATTTTCGCTACGGCTTGCCATGGAACTACGACATCTTCGCTACTTTGTGGCCGTGGCCGACGAAATGAGCATCACCAAAGCGGCCAAGGTGCTGCGACTGGCCCAGCCTTCGCTCACCCGGCAGATCAAAAATCTGGAGGAAGAGTTGCACGTCTCTCTCTTTCGCCGGGAAAAAAAGCGGCTGGAACTGACCGAGGATGGGCAATTTTTCCTCGCTCGCGCCAGACGGTTGCTCAACCAAGCCGAGTTGGATGTCGATGACCTGCGTAGCCACAGCAAAGGGGAGTCCTCGCCGCTGAAAATCGGTTACATGCTGGACATGCAATACGATCTCCTGCCGGTGACCTTGAGCGCCTTCCGCCGGGTCTGGCCGAAAGTGACCCTCAATCTGCATGAGATGACTGCTGCCGAGCAGATTCAAGCCCTGCACAAAAACAAGATTCAGATCGGTTTCGTCCGCGAACCTGGACTGCCGCCGCTGAGCGGATTGCAGCATGATGTGATCACGAAATGCAAGATGATGGCGGTTCTTCCCGACACCTATCCGGTGAAGAAAAAGACGGCGTTGCGGCTCGGGGACCTGTCGGGCAAAGCGTTTATTTCGCTTTCCGAAGACGATTATCCAGGCACGGGGGAGTGGCTCAACCGCGTCTGCCGCGAGGCCGGGTTCACGCCGAATATCACCCACGAGTCGAGCAGCACCGCCACCCTGATCCACATGGTTGGATTGGAAATGGGTGTGGCACTGTTGCCAGAATCGTGTGTGCGCCTGCCCCACGAAGGCGTGATATTTCATCCTCTGGCTGAGGTGGTTTACAGCAAGACGCACCTCCTCTGGCGCAAAGAAAATTTCTCCCTGCCGCTCCAACATTATATTCGCATCGTGAGCGACTGCTTTGACGGCAAGCAAGACCATAAGGTCAAAGCATTGCCTGCTTCCCACCCGGAGAAAAAGCTCGCCACGGAAGGCACGCTCAAAGAGGTGGCCGCGTGACCATCCACTTCATAGCCCCAGGCTATGAACAGCGAACGTGCGAGGTATTAGCGCGCGGCCCTCACACCGTTCAATGATTTCTACCGGCTGAATCTGAAGCCTCCCAACTTTTTCGATGCCCGCCTTCTCCCATGCACGCATTCCTTGATTATCGTCAGGACGAACACGTTGGTCCCGTGCTGGTTTTCCCGCGATGGGTCGATGCGGCGAAAGAAATCACCGGAGAACAGGAATACATCGTTCGAGGGCGATCCAAGTCATGAGTGCGGCACTCCTGGCATTCGTCGAAGAGCAGGCCGCCAAGTTGACCCACGGCGACATTGTCGGGCTCGCTGCCCGGCTTCCGGCGCTGCGGGAGCGATACTCCCATATCGGTGTGCTGGAGTACCCTCAACTCGCCGATCAGTACGAGTTCTTGGCTTTGCTCGTCGAAGATTGCAGCCAGCACGTTGACTGCAAACTCACCGAGAACTGTCAGAACGAGTCCGCTTTCGCTTTACTCTACCTGGAAAAACATGGCGATCTGCTGCCCGACAACGCGCCCGGTCTAGGGTTGACAGACGATGGAGCCGTGGTGGCGACCGTTCTTCATAAACACCGCGATGCGCTGCGAAATAGCCCGCGTGGTTACCTGTTCGCTTGGGATGCCGAACAGGTGGATTTCGACCAGATGCTACTGGATCGCCTGCACCATCGCTTGGACCGGATGCGCGTGGATGGTCTTGGTGCCTAATTCGGGGTGGTGATTGTATTGAAGGCAACAGAAAGAGTACCGGGACGCATTCTGCCTCACCCATCTCGCCGACGCTCCTGCCGACGGTCAATTAGCGTGAGTATCTGCACCGTTCTCAGTGCGACTGCGGGTGAGGGTATGGTCCAACTGTCCCGGTACGTTCGTAATGGTTTGCCCTATGGACAATTGCGCGATACAACCGTTTGATGCCAACAACTAACGTGATCACCCCGTGTTGAAAGATACAGAGAGGCTGGATGCGTTGACGCGAAGCGGTTTGGAACCGGGGCAGCCAGTGCCGAGCAGCGAGCCACTGGACCGCCTCACTTCCCTGGTCGCCAAGGTGCTGCGCGTGCCACTGGCTCTGGTCAGTCTGGTATCACACGAACGGCAAGCCTTCCTTGGAATGCACGGCACGTTGCCCCAGCCATTTCACCTCCGGGAAACTCCACTGTCACACTCTTTTTGCCAGCACGTTGTGACGACAGCCCAGCCATTGATCATCCACGATGCGCTCATCGACGAGAGGGTGCGTGATAATCCGGCGATCCGGGATTTGAGCGTGGCGGCTTACATGGGTGTACCGCTGATCACCTCGGACGGCCAGGTACTCGGCTCACTCTGCGCTATCGACACCGTGCCGCGCCATTGGGCAGACGATGATGTGGAAATGCTGCGTGGATTGGCAGGCTTCGCCACCACCGAATTGGAACTACGTCGCAGCGGCAGCAAGGTGGCCGACCTCCGGGCGCATGACCATCCACCGGGGGGTAGCAGCCAAGAAAGTGATCTCCAACTGCTCGTTCACGATCTGCGTACCCCCTTGAACTCGCTGATGCTGGGTTTACAGACCGTGCCGCTACTCGGTGATCTCAACGAAGATCAGCGCGAGGCGCTCGAAATAGCCGGGCGAGGCGGACAAGCATTAGTGGCATTGGTGGATGACATCCTCGAACTCGGTGCGGCGGAGTCAATTTTACGCGGCGGCAAGATGGAACTTTCTCGCTCTTCCGTTGCGCCTGAAGAAGTTCTGCAAAGTGCCGGTCGTCAGGTAGGAGCGTTGGCACGGGAACGTGACATCAGATTTTTAGTCGATGCTTCGGACTCGGAGCAATTCGCTCTCAGAATGGAAGCCGACCGCGACAAGTTAGTGCGGGCGCTCGTCAATTTGCTTGGGAACGCGGTTAAATTTACACCGGATCATGGAACGGTATCAGCCAAGGTGCGCCAAAGCGCAGACCGGCAGGAAATTATGTTTACCGTACAAGATACCGGGCGAGGCATTGCCAAAGCAGATTTCGCGCGCATCTTCGAGCGGTTCGTGCGGATCGGTGGCGATGGGCATGGGAGCGGGGGACGTTCCACCGGGGTAGGGTTGGCCTTTTGCAAGCTGGTCGCAGACGCGCATGGCGGCTCAATCGCCGTAGAAAGCACCGTTGGTCAAGGAAGCACGTTCACACTGCGATTGCCTGCCAGAGAACAACATCGCATTGGGTTTTGATGGTATTCGCCTCCCGGAGACTGAATCCTGCGTTGTGTAGCAGTAGTTTACGCGCCTTCTTTCAGGTCGGCTGAAATGCCGAGCATTAAAGCCTTTGGGCCTGGAAGTGAGCACCGCAGAGATGTCGATTGATACAGCGTCAGCACCGTGATTGAGCGAATAGGGCAACGATGTCCGATCTCGAAGATTATGAAATACTGCGCTCGCTGCGAATCCTAGTTTTGGAGGATCATTTGCCCACGCACGACGCTCTGATACGCTACCTAGAATTTGCCGGCCACAAAACAAACTCGGCGTTTACGGTCGCAGAAGCGCGCCTTGCACTCGAAATAACACCCTATGATGTGTTTATTTCCGACATTCATCTGCCGGACGGAACGGGATGGGAGCTGTTACAGACCGTGAATTTGAGGCATCCGGTATATGCCATTGCCACCAGCGGCTATGGTGAACCCGAACACTGCGCGAAAAGCAAAGCCGCTGGGTTTCGGCACCATTTGGTCAAACCCTGCAAAATTAGCGAATGGGACGGAGCACTCCGAGCAGCAGCAGGCGACTGGCGCATGGACAATTAAACGTTTCCCTGATACAACGGATGAATGCGTTGTCGTGTTGAAAGCGGTTTTGACCTGCTATGCCCCGAAACGCATGATGCGATTAAATGCACCCTAGTGACAATTAGATGCGTAGAACGTGGGCTACTTTCAACTCAAGAATGTTTAGAGTTTTCTAGAAAGATACTTAGCGAGGCAAGGGATGTGCTCAGGCGGCTCAGAAGCACCGAATATTACACGCTCGCTTGAATGAACATGCCACCACAGGAGCGACACGAAATGATCAAGCGGCCCATACTTCCCAACGGCCATCGGTCTTGCCGATCCAAAGCTTGGAGGTGCCATCGGCGTGGTGAGGATGCCGATGGATTACTTCGCTGATGAGATGCACGGAGAGCACCTCGAAAATTTCGTGGTGTGGGATGAGCCAGGTGCAGGTCTCACCCTCACGCTCGAACATCGCATAAAGATTGCGCGGGTCTGCCGCGTCGGTTGGTTCTAACGATGGCTCGATCAACAGTCCCGTGATCCGGCCATAAAAAGATTTTTTCTCCGCGATAGTCGGCAGATTCATATTGCGGTTTTTCATGTTTTTGCTCGAAGATTCTGTTGATCCGCTCAGGCGGGTTGCCCATCCACAATCTTCTTTAGTTCGACCCGAACCGCGTGGTCCTTGGGTTCGACGTGCCGTGACCCGAATTCCGTGGCGTAAACCTGTGTGAACTCTGCTCCGAAGAGAAGAATCTGGGACGAGTAGTAAACCCACAGCAAAGTCGTGATCAACGCACTCGCGGCTCCGTAGGCACTGCCCGCACTGCCGCTACCCAAGTAAAGGCTCAATGCCCACTTACCCACCAAGAAGAGGAACGTCGTCAGCCCCGCGCCGATCCATACGTCGCGCCACGCAATCTTGGCGTCGGGCAGGTATTTGAAGATCAGCGCGAAGAGCATGGTGACGACAATCAGGTCGAGCACAAGATTGATGAGCAGTGGGATCGTTTTGCCACCGGGGATTGTGTGTTCAAGCTGGTGGCTGAACAGATGGACCATGCTGGAGAGCGTCAAGGAGACGAGCAGCAGAAAACAAACGCCGCCCACCATGCCGAACGACAGGAAGCGCGCCCGGATGAAACCCTTGATGCCACCGCCGGGCTTGGGTTTGACCCCCCACACCGTATTGAGCGCATCCTGAAGCTGGCCGAAGATGCCGCTCGCCCCGAACAAGGCGAGGAGGATGCCGAACACGGTAGCAAGGATGCCTTTGGACGGTTTGGCAGCGTTGGCAGCGATTCCCTTGATCACTTCCACCGTGCTTTTGTCGACAAAATAGCCTAGCTGATGGGTAATTTTTTCCTGTGCCGCCGCGCTACCACCGTAGATGAAGCCAAAGACGGCCAAGAGCACGAGCATCAGCGGCGCGAGCGAGAACACCGTGTAGTAAGCGAGGGCGGCACCGAGCGTCGGGCATTTATCCTCGCTCCACTTGCTCGCTGTCGCCTTAAAAAGCTGCCAGACCCGGTTGAGGTAGAAAGTATCCAGGAAAAATTCAGCGGTCTTGTTCATAACATTTTTGCGACTAACTCGGCAATCTCACGCGGGTAACCAATACGGAATCATTCACCCCGTTCTTATAATGCTGTCATAAATAGCTGAAAACCAAGGACGAAAGTTTGGAACTGCTGTTTTTAGGTCACTACCGCAGGGATGCACATGGACAGTGGATGTCATCGGTTTAAGGAGCATCGACCTACTCGTCTGAGTCGTCATCAGCTTCCGTGTCCTCGGGTAACTCGCAGCACTTGCTGCCGCTGTGCAACGCTTCGCAGGCAGCCGCCCCAAGCATCTGATAAAACGGATGCGAGCCATCATCTTCGTCCCCATCCAGTTCGTTCAGGATCTCCCTTGCGAAGCCTTCTTTATCCGTGATGACTGCGCCCCTCAAACCCTTCACTTCCCCGCTCAAGAGGGCGAAAGCTAAAGTGGATACACCCACTCGGATGGTCAAAGCGCCGTTTTCGACCATCATTTCCAGAGCATCATTTTTCGGCATGGGCACTCCTCGAACTTGGAAAGCGGAACTCGAACTTCGTGGCGCGTGCGGCGGAAATTTTCCAAGGCGACCGATCACAGCCTCCCGCCACCGTGGAAGTAGCGGCGATTCAAGAGCAGGACCAGGCAGGTAAAAGCGCATCCTAGTGAGGTCAGAAGACTGAATCCCGTCTCAGCAACGGTGACTCCAGTGACGATTGCACTCGCCAACTGGATCAGGGCCATCAACGCACAAAGAGCTGCGTGGCGTTTCTGGCTCACGTTAATCATAAATGAGGTGGCAAAGACATGCCGTGGCGAGAGTCCGGGGCCACACGCCGCAAAGAAGTCGTAGTCCATAGTAAGCAGTTTGACGAATACAGTTTAAGACCTATGTCGAACGGACGGGGCAGGATTTAGCGAGGGAAAGAACCCCCGTCATGGCGTCTCGGCAAATACCTCTTGGCTACGGAGTTCATAGCCTGTTGCTATCATCAGAACAAAGGACGCATTTTGTGTGCGATCATCGGGAAATTTGTGCGAAGGGACCGCGAGAGTGGCGAACCTATATCCGTTCGGCGTGAAACCAGATAGCGAAAGGCGGGCCGAGGGCTGATGAGCGATCCCGATGTCGAATAAGTTTCTGGCCGTGATCAATTTCATGTATTTAAAGGGGGGGGGAAAAGCCTTTCCCCTGGCTGGAGCCCAAAGCGTCTCCGGCACACCCCATTCTAGCGGGGACACCCCGCAACGCCCCGTGCGCGGCCACCGCACCGCGTGCAAGCACAATCTCCACCCTCGGCAGCCTCGGGTCGTATTCTGCTTGACCCGGTGCTTGGCGTGTCCGCGCCAGCAGTAAGGATCGAATTTCGCGTGGCGAAATCCTGTTCATGAAACAGGCTGCTTCTACTTTCGTATCAGCGCACCAGACAACATCAGCACCTCGCCAAGGAGCTTGAAATGGTCGCTTTTACTCCGAATCCGTCAGCACATCTGCTGGCAGCACATCATCTTCCCTGACAACCTGAAGCTGATATTTCTCGCGCTCTTCAGGTGCCATTTTCTCCAGCGCCAGAGTCTCTCGGTATTCCCTCGCCTCGGCCGCCATCGTGAATGTGACTTCTAACTTTTTATCGGCAGCAAACTCCCGCAGACGATCCAGTGACAGACGGAAAAACTCTTTCCTGCCATTCACTTTGTTGATCCGGGCATCGGCGAAAGCGCGGTGAAGCAAGTGTTCCAGACTCGGCGCATCGTCGCTTTTGATCATGGCGTGAACATCGAACTCGAACGGCACCGAAGCACCGCTGAGTTCCTTGATCCGATCCTCTGGAAAGAGTCGTCGCGTCATGCCGATCTTGAACACGTTTTCGCCAAAGGAACCCACGTTGGAAATGATATAGACGTTGCCGGATCTCGTCTGCTGCGCCATGGAAAGTGCGCGCTGCCCCCTTGCCTCGGCGTCCACGAGACGTTGGTTGAGTTCCATCAACTTGCCTTCGAGCTTCGAGCGTTCAGCCACGCTCGCGTTTTCTGCCTCGGCACGCGCTTTTGCCATCGCCTGCCGAATTATCGCTTCTTCACGGGCCGCCTCTTGCATGGCACGCTCGTACTCACGTCGGGCTTTCTCTTCCTCGCGCATTTGCTCCTGCAATTCCCGCTGCTCTTCCCGTTCTTTGCGTTTCATTTCTTGGACCGTCACGGCCCATTTCAGTTCAGCTAGGCGGGCGTCGAGGTACTCGGGTAGGATACGAGCGTCGTGGAACACCAAACCGTTCAAATTGACGGTACTAAATGCGTCACGGACCTCCTGTTGTAGGGTGCCGTAGTTGTCGTGTTTGGTACGGCTGAGAATCGCATCCACGCGCCCGTTGAATGCATCGACGACAAACCGATTTGCCCGTTCACGGCGGTCGGTTTCCTCGTACTTGCATGTGGCCGCCAGTTTCATTTCCACCAGCCGACGGGATTGTTCGCGGGCAGCCCGCAGTTCCTCTCCGGCCTGTGTGTGGCCGAAATCCACGGCAAGTTCGTCTAGCAAGCTGCGGGTAGGAACGACGTAACGGTCGCCGTATCCTTCCACCGTGTTCCACAGCGCGCCCACCGCCTCTTCGAGGGTCTGCTTATCGCGCAGGGCCGTGTAGGCATTACCCCCAATCTGTTCTGCCCGGCGCTCGGCGGCCTCTACGATGCGGCTCGCATCACGGGTGGCTTGGGTGAGGATAGCGTCCGCTTGCGAGCGGATTTCCTTGGCTCGCTGCTGCGCGACTACCCGTTCCTGTCTGGTTGCCTCCTTCGCTTGATCCACGAGGATTTGTGCCTCTCGGCGCAACGCAGCGGCTTCCGCAATCGACTCGGCGAGAGTCTTTCGCACCTCGTTTTCGGCATCTTGGAGGCTGGCGTAACCGCGCAACGGTGCAAGTTCAGCGAGGGCGGCTTCGAGTTGTTGTGCGGCCTCTTGATGGATACGCAGGGCCTCTTGTTCGTAGTGCTGGCGGACACGCTCCGACTCACCAGCAAGTTCGCCAAGTTTGTGCTCAAGCGATTGTTGAGCGTGAGATACCGCCGCCTGAGCGTCGGCTCGTGCTTGCATGACCGTTGCCGCCGCCTGCTGCCGCGTGGCTTCGGCCGCCGCATCCGTCCGCCGCTTGAGGAAATAAAAAACGGCGAGCGCCACACTCGTGAGCAGCCACATGATGAGAAGAAACGTCGTCATTCGGTAGGTAGGGGGTCGGCCATGGCGTCATCAGCGCCCGAGGCAAGCGGTGTGAGTTTGGACCCGATCTCCGCGCGGAGTTGCCGCACGTTGGTCAATAGCCCGCTAAAATCCATCCGCTCCGGCTGAGTCGGCATCAAGTCGGCAGGGGTGAAAGGAACAATGGGCACAAACTCACCCGATTTCCGCGAAGTCTTGGCGTCACCACGATGGACGAAATTGTCCATCGAATCTGACGGGTCGAGCCGCTCGAAGTCCAATTCGTCCAAGGCAGCACGCTCGAAGACCACCGAGAGCACCGGCAGATCAGCCTTTTTGCCGGTGCGGTTATCAATCCCTTCCACTGATGCTGTCACAAGCACGCCAGAGATGGGTAGCAAGGCAAACATTTCACGCGCCAACCGCAGGACGCAGCCACAGACGTAGTCCTGGTAGATTTCGTGAAACCGCAGCTTGGGCATGGCTTTCACCGACAGCTTGCCCGCCGCTGTTAATGATTTCGTCTCCTTGGGAATGACATCACGGCCGTTTACCATCAACACGCATCCAATGAGCTTTGGACTGTGCACCGTGACATGGATGGAAGAGCCGAGAACCGCCATCTCCGAAAAAGACGAAAACTCCGAGGTTGCCTCGGAGTAAGCCTGCGATTGGCCTGCCAAGACCCGTTTTGCCAGCGAGCGCAGCCGCATCCATTCGGAGTATTTCGCGGTGAAAGCATCCCGCTCGACTTGGTATTCTCGTTCGTCGATCAGACGGGCTTCCTCCGCCGCCGTGCTCCCGGTGCCCAGAGCATTTACCGGTGAAGCAACCCCACAGGTTAGCAAGACGGCAAATTCGTGCCGCCCGGCCCTGAGGGGTTCGTGCGGCGGCAGAGCGGACGCATACTTCGCCCAATTTATTCGCGTGCTCTGTTCCTTTTGAACCGACAGCAATTCCTCCAATGCGTTTTCGTGCATCTCGACATCCAGACGCGCCTGTTCCAACTCGGATAACCGTGCCCGTTCTTTGGCACGCCGTTCCAAATCTTTGTGCCGTTTGCGGGTTTCGCGTTCTTCACGCCGCCGCGCTGCCTCCCGCCGTCTGATTTCTGCCGCCCAGCTGCTCATGGATTGATCATGGAAATTTGAGCGCGACGCGCTGACCCGCGATGAGTCCTCGGATCAGAGGAAGTAGCACTCCAAATGATGAAGGAAAAGTGATCATTTTCTGCCGTCCCCAGAGCGGAACGAACTTTTAGCTCGGGCGGCACTCATGCACAGCGTGGATCAAGACAAAGCGGTGCAGCCCCCCTGAAGTGTGCAGCGAGACGGCTTGATCGGCATGTTCAGTCGCGGCAGGGTAATAGCGATAGCGTCCGCGTCTTGTCA
This sequence comes from uncultured Chthoniobacterales bacterium, assembly GCA_964236475.1. GTDB lineage: Bacteria > Verrucomicrobiota > Verrucomicrobiia > Chthoniobacterales > SZAS-18 > CAHJWO01. The sequence continues at coordinate 214 of CAXSED010000106.1, read as the reverse complement.
GACCCTCAAAGTTTTTGAAAAAAATCTTGCCCACAACCTCCTGTCAGCCTACAAACACGTCGTCAGCAACGCGCGGCGCGGACAGACAGAACCGGCATTCTCACGGATGTCGGTATGAAAATAGAAACAACATCTCGGTAAGCGAGACAAAGCTGACGAACTGATTGAGGCCCCTGCCATTGGTCCGGTTTGAGTGAGAGGTTCCTACCCCAAA
>CAXSED010000105.1:0-14097 GCA_964236475.1 uncultured Chthoniobacterales bacterium | reverse complement strand
CTGCCCTTACTGCCGCCTCCACCTTCTCTCCAACCAACTAACGGAGTAGTACTAAAGCGTTTCTCATGTTCACGCCACCATTTGAACCACCTTCTCAGACCCCATTGGTCGAATCTCCCAAAACACCAAAGCGTCGGCGGACTTGACCCGCTCGCGGTAATGTTTGTAGAGCATCTTCAAATCCGCGTGCCCAGGCTCCTGCGCGGTCGCGCCCGCTTTCTTGATCGCCGCAAAGTGCATGGACGCCATTGTGTGCCGCAGCGCGTCGCTGGGCCATTCCTTGATCCCCGCCGCCTCGCGCGCTTTGGTGAGCCGGGTGAAGTAGGCATCGCCGTTCACCGGGCAGACCGGGCCTGTGTGCTGCCGGTGCGGTAGCAGCCACGCCACCAGATTGTCGCTCATCGTCACGAAGCGGTTTTGCGCCGTCTTCGTGCGGTTCGCCGCCACGTCGATCAGGCGGCTCTCGAAATTGAAGTGCTGCCAGGAAAGCTTCCACGTTTCGGATTCCGGTTGCAACCCCGCGAAAAGCCCGATGGCCAGCGCTGGTAGGATTTCCGGGTCAGCCTGTTCGAGCAGCGCCGCTGATTGTGCCACGGTCAGGATCCCGGGCGGGCGGTCCACTTCCTTCGCCTTGGCCGTCTGCTTGACCGGATTGGACAGGCAGTAATTCCGGGCGATACCATAGTTGAAGAGCACGCCGACCACGCGGCGTGCGTTGTTGCGACTGACTGGACTCACCTTCAATCCCCGCAGCCAGTCGTCTACAGCAACGGTTGTGACTTCGGTCAATTTGGCACTCGGAAAAGCCGCTGCAAACTTGCCGAGCCGGTTGCGGAGATCTTTCAGATACGGCTCGGATGCCCCATCGCTTTTCTTGTTGACAAGCAGTTCGTCGAGCAGGTCCGCTACTGTCAGTTCGCGTTTGACGATCTCCATGTGTTTGAGCAGAAAATCCGCCGCGTCGTGTAGCGTGCGCCTATGGGGCCGCAGTTTGGCCAACGCAGCTTCCGTATCCGCGTGGTCCGCTGTTGCCATCGAAAAGGCCCCCTACCCTTCATTCTGGCGTTTGATCTTTGCCTGTTCAGCCGCCGTAGTCGCTTCGATCTTGCTTTTATAATAAAGCCGCTCGCCCTTGCCCTTGAGCCGGGTGTCCACCTGTCACGCCCCGATTCCGTTCTTGTGGTGAACTTTCTGGACCTTCGGCCAGTATTGCTTTGGCAGATTCTTGGCAGTTTACAAGCATTTGGCCCGTAAAGCGGTGGACTGCGAATCTACTGGCTTACGCCTTAGAAGGTTCGAATCCTTTTCTGCCCAGTCCGACTTACGTCGGCGTAACAGTGCCAACGGTGCCTTTCCTCAAACCAGAACTTTTGCCGATGGGAGTTGTTCGGATCTGCGCATCGACCCAGCGTGCCGTCTGCCGAAGGGCTTGTTAATGCCATTCTCTCGTTACGCCGTCGTGGGGATTTGAAAGCAAACCTCCTCATCTTTCACATGCGATCCTATCCGAGCGTTCCCGTGTTAGGAAAAAATCTCGAATAAAAGCTTGCCAGCAGCCTATCACGCTGATAATTCATGCGCCATCAGGCAGCAGTATTTGTCTCCAGCCAATGCAAAAAGAGTCTCATCCCTGAGAATAATTCTCTGGGATTCTCCGCGCTCTAACGGCAAATGGTCAAGGTTATCGAGTCACCACATCAAATTGTCAGATCCAGGCTTTCAGCATCTCACTATGAAACTTAGTCGAACTCCGTTGGCCGCTTCGCTTTTTGCGGCGGCTTCTTTCACCGCTCTACTGAGCACATCGCGTGCCGCGACCTACGTCGAAGGTACGACCGATGCCGGGCAAACTCTCGCAACGGCGGCCAATGCCGGGGCCGCGACGGGCTTTAGCGGCACGCTCAGCTTCGCGTACGACACTGACTTGTACATGTTCACAATTGCCACGGCTGGCACGTACACGTTTAGCGACGTGGGCGGGACCGTCGACAACAGTGAGACTGGTCCGCTGGACACCGCGATTTCCCTCTTTAAAGGGGATGGGACCGCGCTCATCACCGACGACGATGCAAACGGGTCGACTGTCGAGTCTGCGTTCACCACCGCGCTGACTGCTGGGACTTATTACTTTGGCATCACCTCTTCCGGCAACGATGCGATCAACAGCAATAGCCAGCTCCTTTTCAACGGCTACCCCGGTGGTGACACGACCGCGACGCGCACCGCCGCCGCTGGCGTGAATCCCACCACCTTGTCGAACTTCAACTCCCAGTCCTACACCACGGACATCGGCACCTATAACGTGACGATCACCAACGCCGTGCCGGAGCCTTCTACCTGGGCCACGCTCACGCTCGGCAGCGTCGCCGCTGGCTTCACGATCCTGCGCCGCCGTTCCAGCCGCGCCTAACCTTTGCCCCCGGGCAACGGTCACCAGTGACCCGAGCACGGGACTTCGGCTCTACTTACCTAACACCGCATTTATCCATGATTCCTTCACGTTTTATTCGCACTCACCGCTGGCTACGCCAAGCGGGCACCGTCGTCTCGGCGTCCGCCACGGCGGTGATCCTGACCGGGACTCTGCAAGCCAAACCAGTCCCCGACAAGCTCGGTAACGGTTTGGACAAGCTCGTGGCGAGCAATCTCGCCGTTACCCAGGCCGCCGCGTCGGGCGTCAAATTGACTGGCGCCGTCGAGGCAGCCAACGGTCTGACCTACGCCGACGAGACCACTGCCACGATCGCCAACAACTCGATCTACGACGAGAAAGGCCGCGTGCTCGTGCGCGTCAACCTCAACAACGACGCGGCCTTCAAGGTGATCAAGAAGGCCATGAAAGCCAGCGCCTCGACCCTCGCCATTACTGCCGTCGACAAGACCTACAAAGGTGCGGGCGTGTTGAATGCCTACATCGATGCCTCCGAAGTTCCCGCGCTGGCTAATGTCAAGGGCGTTACCTCGGTCATTCTGGAATGGAAGCCCCAGCACAACAAGAGCGTCCTCCAGGAAGCCTTGGCCGCGCAAGGTGGCGCACCCTCGGCCACCGTGGGCGAGACGATCACCAAGATCGGCACCACGTTTGATCAGGGCGTCACCCAACACGGCATCGACCAGATCAACAAGCTCTACAATTCCAATTCCACGCTGGACCTCGAAGGCCAAGGCATGCAGATTGCCTGCATCTCCAATAGCTTTGCGGCGAACGCCGCCGGTCCCGCCTCTGTGGATGTGACCAACTTCGACCTGCCTGGTGCTGCGACCAATCCGGTCAACACCACGCCGGTGTTCGTTTTGCAGGATGATTTGTCCTCCAGCACCAGCGACGACGAAGGCCGGGGCATGTGCCAGATTGCCTACAAGATGGCCCCGAAAGCGGCCATTGCCTTCGCCACTGCGGACAGCGGTGAAGTCGGTTTCGCCAACAACATCCGTGGGTTGGCGGGCATTGCTGGCTACACCATCAGCGGCCAGACCTTCGCCGCAGACACGATCTGCGACGACGTGGGTTATTTCGATGAGCCTTTCTTTCAAGATGGCATCATCGGCTTCGGCATCACAGACGCATTCAACGCGGGTGTGAGCTATTTCTCCAGCGCAGCTAACGACATCGGCACTAACGGCTATGACTCCGACACCCGGTGGGTCGCTGCTGGCACCGGCCTGACTGCCGCGGCAGGAAATACGTCGCTGACTAATACGAACATCAATCTGGCCAACGTGCCCACTGCTTTGTACGCAGGTGGCTTCCACAACTTCAACCCCAGTGGGCTGGATGTGGCGCAGACGGTGAACATCGCCGCCAATAACACCGTGCCGACGGAGTTCCAGTGGAACGACCCGTACGACCAGAACACATCGGTCAAGATCACCGGCACGTTGTACTCCGGCGGTGGCACCTACACCACGGCGGCGGTTACCATCCCCGTGACGGCGACCGTCACCGCAGGTACCTCGTACGAATTCGTCGAGGCAGCCAACGGCGGCTCCACCGATACCTTCGACGCCATCGTGACAGTGTACAAATCGGACGGCGCGACCGTGCTTGCCGGTCCGCAAGATACCGGAGTGGACGAAACGGTGCGCCTGGTGGCTCCGACCAACGACACCGGTTTCGTCGTCAAGGTCGACCACTACGGCACGACGACGGGATCGTTCTCACTGAATGTCTATTCCTTCTCGGGTTTCACAACTCCTCCTGTCTCGACGAGCCTGAGCATCCTGGTATTTAACCTTACCACAGGTGCCTATATCCCGGCCAGCTCTCTGACGACCGATGCCACGGCGACCAACGAGCCGATGCAGCTTGGCTACACCAATAAGCCCACCGGCGCAACCCAGGTGCAGTACGTGATTGCGCGCTCGATCATCCCCGCCAACACGGCGTTTCCGACGCACCTGCGCTACCTCCTGCCCGGTAATGGGCGGGCGGGCTACGGACCGGCGGAGTACTTCCGTTACAACACGGTGACGACTGGCGGCCACGCTGCGTCCGTGAACTCCAACGGCTGCGCTGCTTACAGCGTGTTCCGTCCGAGTCTGGCGGAGACGTTTAGCTCGCCTGGACCGGTGACGATCTACTACGACAAGAACGACAACTTTCTGTCGACTCCCGAAGTGCGTCTCCAACCGCACATCGCATTGGCGGACGGCGCGAACGTCTCGGCAAATCTGAGCACCGGTGCAGGATTCGCCTCCGACGGCACGTCGGACCCGGACACCACGCAGGGCCAATTCTTTGGCACGAGTGCAACCGGCCCGCACGCGGCGGCTATCGCTGCCCTGGTTCTCCAGGCGAAAGGCGGCCGACGCAGCGTCACCCCGACGCAAATGACGAGTTTGCTCGAACGCAGCACGCTCCCGCATGACCTCGATCCGAACTTCTCCAGCGGCGCAGCCAGGGTGACTGGCGGCACGACGGGTACCGGCAAGGTCACGATCACGATCAGCAGCGACGGCAGCGCAGCTTCCACGACCGGCCTCACGGGCACCGGCGGCAACGACACCCACTCGTTTGCCATCCAGTACGTCGGCGGTAGCACTGTGACGAGCTTCGTGCTCAATCCGGGCGGCACTGCCGCGACGGCTGGCAACGTGACCGGCGGCAACAATGGAGTGACGTACAACGCACCTGACGCCACGGTCGGCGGGACGGTGTCGTACTTCGAGAACTCCTTGCCTGGCGTGACGTTCCTGCCTGCCACCAAGGCGTTTACGCAACCGACGAGCGGGACGGTTACCGCCTTGGCGACCTTCACCAACCCGTCCTCGACGGTGGCCTCCCAGATGTACACGATGACCCTAACCCCGACGAGCACGTTCTCGGGCGGGAGCATCCTGTACTTCACGGTTGGCCGTGGTGTGGCCCGGTCCAGTACGACCGGCGGCACCTACAATGCGGTGACCAACGCCATCAGCGGATCGGCGCTCTACTCTGCCGACATCTTCGGCGGCGGTGTGTCGCTGCCGAGTGGCACAGTGACGACGGCGGGCATGGCGTTCAGCGGCACCACCGCGGACGGCGGTACGTTCAGCGGCACCATCAAGAACAACCTCGGTTCGGGTTGGGCAACGCAAGACGGTTATGGGTTTGTCAACGCCCAGACCGCCGTCAGCCAGACGGTGCAGTAATTGACATGGACCTGTAAAGGTTCCCACAAGAAAGGGCGTTGCTCGCGAGAGCAGCGCCCTTTTTCTTTGGTTCGGGGTGGACGCTGCCGCACGGAATCCTTTACCTGTGTGGAGAACGAGTTAGCCTGCTGAAATGTTTCTACGTGCCCTTTCAATCGTCGTACTCGCATGGTTGCTTGCAGAGAGCGCCGACCGGGCTTCCGCCGAGCTAGCCCAAGGGCGGGATGGCGTGGTGGCGTCGGTGCAGCCTTTGGCTACGGAGGCGGGAATCGCCACCCTCAGGGCGGGCGGCAACGCCGTTGATGCGGCGGTCGCCGTGGCATTGACGTTGGGTGTGGTGGATGGCCACGATTCAGGATTGGGTGGCGGTTGCTTCATGCTGATCCGGCGCGCCAACGGGGAAATCGTCGCGCTGGACGGGCGCGAGATGGCGCCGGGCGCGGCGACCCGGGACATGTTCCTGACCGACGGCAAGGGCGACACCGAGAAAAGCCAGGCGGGTGCGCTGGCCATCGGCATCCCGGGTTCGCTCGCGGTCTACGAAACGGCGGTTGGCAAGTACGGCACGAGATCATTGCACGATCTGCTGCTTTCGGCGGCGGATTTAGCTGAGAAAGGTTTCGCCATCGACGCCCCGTACGCCCGCAAACTCGCGGGGGAACGGGAGGTCGTCGCACGGTTCCCGGCCACGCGGGCGATTTTTCTACATGACGACGGGTCGCCGCTGACCCATGGCGAAACTCTCAAACAGCCCGATCTGGCGCGCAGCTACCGGGCCATCGCGGACGCGGGATCGGGATGGTTTTACCACGCCCCCTACCCACAGATGGTCGAGCGTTGGATGCACGACAACGGCGGGATCATCACGGCGGCGGATTTTGCCGGTTACCGGATGCAGGTGCGCGAACCGCTGCGAACCACGTACCGTGGCTACGAGATCGTCTCGTTCCCGCCGCCCAGTTCCGGCGGCGTCCACGTCGCGCAGATTCTCAACATCCTAGAAAATTTCGACCTCGCGCATCTGCCCGAAGCGACCCGCGTTCACGTCATGGCCGAGGCGATGAAACTCGCGTTCGCCGACCGGGCATTCTGGCTCGGCGATCCTGATTTCACCAAAGTGCCGCGCGGCTTGGCCGACAAGGATTACGCGAAGAGTCTCGCCGCTCGGATTGCGCTCGACCACTCGTTCGGCACGATTTCCCACGGCACCCCCGCCGACGCGGCGGACCGGGTGTTCGGCAAGCACACCACGCACTTTTGCACCGCTGACTCGCAAGGCAACTGGGTCGCCTGCACGACCACGATCAACACGTCATTCGGCTCGAAGGTGGTGATCCCTGGCACCGGCATCCTGCTCAACAACCAGATGGACGACTTTTCCATCCAACCGGGCGTGCCGAACGTTTTCGGACTGGTCGGCGGGGACGCCAACGCGGTAGGGCCGGGCAAACGCCCGCTGTCCAGCATGAGTCCGACGCTGGTGCTCAAGGACGGCCACCCGGTGCTGTCGGCGGGCGCGGCGGGTGGGCCGACGATCATCACGGCCACGGTCATCAACCTCGTAGGCGCGCTGGACCTCGGGCTGCCGATTGACAGCGCGCTGGCACAGGCGCGATTCCACCACCAGTGGGTGCCCGACGAACTACTCGTCGAAGAAAAGATGCCCGCTGAAACCGTGGAACGCCTCAAGGCGCTGGGGCATCGCGTCAAAACCATCCCGGCCATCGCCGCCGCGCAGATGGCCGGCGCGAGCGCAGATGGCACTCTACTTTCCGCCGCGTCGGAGCCACGCGTGCCTAGCAAGGCGCTCGGCTTCACGAAAGAAACCGAGTCCAAGTAAAAAGGGTGCCCCCCTTAATTTGACCGCAACACCTCGTCCACCGTGGTGATGCCGAGCAGGACCTTCATCGCACCGTCTTCCCGGTAGCTGGCGAACCCTTTCTGGCGCGCGAGTTTGAGCAGATCGTCTTCCTCGATGCCGTTGTTGACGGGCTGCCGGATCTCCTCGTCGAGCACTAGCATCTCGAAGATACCCGTGCGCCCCAGATATCCCGTACCCTCGCATCGGCGGCAGCCCACGGCGCGGTACAGGGTTTCGCCCGGGTTCAATTCGATGCCCATGCTCAGCAGTTCGTTGCCCGCGCAGGCGTACGGCTGGCGGCAGGCTTCGCAAACGACGCGCACCAAACGTTGCGAGAGCACCACGAACAGCGCCGAGGCCACCAGATGCGGCTCGATGCCCATCTCCTCCAGCCGCATGACCGCGCCGATGGCGTCGCGGGTGTGCAGCGAGGAAAAGACGAGGTGCCCCGTCAGCGCGGCACGCAGGGCGATCTGCGCGGATTCCAGGTCGCGCATCTCGCCGACGAGGATCACATCGGGGTCCTGCCGCAGGATCGAGCGCAGGCCGGACTCGTAGGTGACGCCCGCCCGCGCGTTGACGGGGATTTGCGTGGCCCCGGCGAGTTCGTATTCCACGGGGTCCTCGATGGTGACGAGGTTGAGTTGGGTGGCGTCGAGTTGCGCCAGGGCGGCGTAGAGGGTGGACGTTTTACCGGAGCCGGTTGGCCCGGTGGCCAGGATCATGCCGCTGCGTGAATGGACGATCTGCGCGAACCGATCCATCATTTCCTGCGGCATGCCCAGGTCGTCGAGTCCACGCACGCCGGATTTGCGGTCGAGGATGCGGAGGACGACTTTTTCCCCGTGCACCGAAGGCACCGTGGCGAGGCGGAAATCGACCGTCCGCGCCCCTTGCCGGGCGCCGAAGCGGCCATCCTGCGCCTTGCGCCGCTCGGAAATGTCGACCTGCGAGAGCGTCTTGAAGGCGGACACCATTCGCAGGCCTTCACTGGTGGAGAAAGTGCGGTCGTTGAGCATCGAGCCGTCCACCCGCAGACGCACGCGGTATTCCTGTGCCGCCGCTTCGATGTGGACATCGCTGGCGCGCTTGGACAGAGCGTTTTCGACCACGGCCCGGGCGTTCTCGATCCCGGAAAACACCGTGCTGGTGGTGTCGATGGCGATGGGTTGATGATCCGCATCCAGGAACTCGAAACGGTTTTCTTCCCCGGTCGCCACGTTTCTCCTCGCAGATCGTTGCCGGAACTGGCGCGCGAGCCGGTAGAGCACGTAACCCAACCCCGGCAGCAGGAAAACCAGCAAGGTCCACGGACGCGACGTGACTCCCCGTTCGCGCTCGTCGCGGCGGAAGCGCGGGAGCGTAAAGGCCCACAACAGGAGCACGCAGGCCGCGCCCAGAATGGTCGATCCGTTGGCCGCCAGGGTTTCTTCCAGCGCGGCAGGCAGGAGGCCGTGCCCTTCGACCAGGGGCGGAGTTTGCGCGCGAGGAGTGGCGGCCACCACGCGCGGTTTGGGCGTGGGCGCGACCGTGGGCGTGGCGGGCAGCGGTTCCGGCGTCTTCACCGCGGCGAGGCGTGCGGGAACCGTGGGCGCGGCGGCAGGCCGGGGTGGCAGGGTGGCCCGAACCGACACTCCATCCACGCTGTCCACCAGGTCCAGCGGCAGGACCATGGTGCCGTAACGCACTTTGATCTCGATGGACGTGGCATCACGCCGCAGGACCGTGACATCCGTGTAGGTCTCACCGCTCCGCAGGCGGACCTGCGAGGCGTCCGCCGAGATGGCAACCCACAGAAAGCCCAGGAACAAGAGCCAGCAACCGGGCGTGCGCAAAGAGCGGCGGGCCATGCGCACACTTCAACGCAATGCCGCTCGCAGGGCAAGCGTTTCGGCGGATAATTTGCGCGCATCATCTCCGGCTCCCACTGCCGGGGCGGTCAAATGGTTCGGGGTTGGACAGTTCGGAGATTTGGCTTACGTATTTCTGAAGACGTGCCAGACCCGGTCCCATCGAAAACCGGCGCACTGGCAGGCTGAGGATGCCGTGATGAAATCAAAACCCTACGTCGTATATCTGGTCCTAGGCGTGGCCGCCATGGCGCTCTGGCTCGCTTGGCATTCGGCCAACCGCCCCCCCGTCACCCCGTCCTCCGCGCCCATCGCCGTGCAGGCACCGCCACCGGAACCCGCCGATGCATCGACGCCAGCGAAAGACGCCTTGTCGTCGCCTGCCAACGTGCCCGGCGGGAGCCTGCCAGCGGGAGCCTCGCCTGCGGTCAGGAGTGCAGGATCGATTCCGGCCAACGCCGTTGCGCCGGATGCGTCGCCGGTGAACGCAGCCGGACCGGCGGCACCAGTGAATCAGACAGCTCAGATCAACGTGGAGCGGGTCCGCCACATGATCAATGATTATCACACACTAATGGGTGAGAACCCCGTTGGCACCAACGCCGAAATCATGAAACAGATGATAGGCGGAAACTCCCGCCAGGCTACCCTCGGCCCGCCGGAGGGGCTGCCGCTCAACGGTCAGGGAGAACTGGTGGACCCGTGGGGCACGCCCTATTTTTTCCACCAATTGAGCCGGGACAAGATGGAAGTGCGCAGCGCGGGTCCAGACAAGGTGATGTGGACGGCGGACGACGTGATCTCCCGCTGACCGTGCTCGTTCACCGTTTCCGCCTTGGTTCCGCCTCCGGGGTCGGCGTCGCGTCCGCTGCCGGTTCCGGGCGGTTTTTGTAGAAAATCACGCCGCTGCGACGCAGATTGGAAATCAGCGCAGCGAGATTGTCGGAAAGCTGTTTGTTGGAAATCAACGTCCCCAGCAGGCCGGGGCCATGAACCGCCTCGTCGGTGGCGACCCGCACGCCCGCGAGCACCTTGCGCGTATCACCGATAGCCAGGCGCGCGTCGCCGATAGCTTTCTGCACGTCATCCGCCGCCGTCTTCGCGCTGGCGAGCGTGTCCTTGGCTCCGTCCATCGCGCCCTTGGCCTGGGCGACGGTCCCCTTGGCGTCGTCGAGCACGCCGTTGAGCTTCTCGCTGGCGGACTGGAAATTTTTCGTCGTGACGCTCAGGTTGGCCACGCTGTCTTGGAGGTTTTTGAACATCGCGGGCGTGAGCATTTCCGTGTTCACGCGGGTGATCGTGCCGTTGAGATTGGCCACGGTGGCGCGCAGATCGCCGACGAGTTTTCCACCCTCGTCCTCCAAGTCATCCATCCCGGAAGCGCGCGAGCCGATGACGGTCTCACCCGGCTGGTAGAACCCGCCCTCCTCGACGCTGGGCATAATGACATCCACGAACCGGTCACCCATCAGCCCGCTGCTGCCGACGACCACCCGGGCGTTCCGGGCGATGTGGATGCGCTGGTCGATCTGGAGCGGCACGCGGACACCCTTGCCGTTGGCGAGCACCGCCGGCGCGCCCGCCGTGCCGATGGCCGCGCCCGCCAGGAGGACCTTGGAGTTCCGCAGCAGACCGCTGGCGTTGGGCAGTTCGACCGTCAGCGGATAATATTTGGTAAACCCGTTGCTGAACCGGCCCACGCTGACCACCAGATAGCCGATGATCGCCAGCCCGAAGATCATGAACAGGCCGACGCGGAATTCCAGAGTGCTGCTTTCGGAAGAGGTAGCCATCAGGGTAAGTCCGTTTGAAATTGCGTGCCCTCGTCGTCGATTTGTGCGCGGCTGCGCCCGGCAATGAAATCCTGAATGTCCTGGTCTTCCGAGGCCTGCAACTCGGCGGCGGTGCCCTCGAAATAGATACGCCCGTGCTTGAGGTACGCGATGCGGTCGGCAATGTCGAACGCGCTTTTCATGTCGTGCGTCACCACGAGCGAAGTCACCGCGAAGCGTTTTTGCAAGCGTCGGATGAGCAGGTTGATGCTGTCGCTGACCACCGGGTCCAGTCCCGCCGTCGGCTCGTCGTAAAGAATGCATCGGGGCCGACCGATCACCGCCCGCGCCAGGGCCACGCGTTTCTTCATGCCGCCGCTCAGGTTCACGGGCATCTTCTTCTGCTGCCCGGCCAGATCGACGACTTCCAACGCCTCGGCCACCTTGTCCGCGATAATCTTGACATTCCGCTCGCCGCTTTCCCGCAGCGGGAACGCCACGTTTTCCTCGACGCTCATCGAATCGAAAAGCGCGCCGTGCTGGAACAGGATGCCCACCTTGCGGCGGATCGGCCCGAGTTGCCGCTCGCCCAGGCACGCGATGTTCTCGCCCTCGACGTAAATCTCGCCGGAATCCGGTCGCAGCAGCCCGATCAGGTGCTTGAGCAGCACGCTCTTGCCGCCGCCGCTGCGCCCGATGATGACCATGGTCTGCCCGGTGGTGATTTCCAGGTTCACGCCGCGCAAAATTTCCTGGCTGCCCAGGTGCTTGCGCAGGTCGCGGATGCGCAAAAACGCCGGGGCGGTTTGATCCGCCGCCTCCGCTGTCGTCGCCACGTGCGTGCCGGTCTTCATCGCCGCCATTAGACCCCGCCCGGGAAGAAGATGTTCAGCAGCAACGACAAAAAGAAGTTCGACACGAGAATCGCCAGCGAGCCGGTGACCACGGCTTCCGTCGTCGCCCGGCCCACGCCGACCGCGCCCTCCCGCGCATGCAGCCCCTCGTAGCAGGCGACAAACACGATCAGAATCCCAAACACGAATCCTTTGATGATCCCCATGGAAATGTCTCGCGGCGTCATGAATTTGATGGTGTTCTCAATGTAATACGGCCCTTGGATGCCGAGCATTTCAACGCCGACAAAATACCCGGCGGCGATGCCGAAGAAGATGCATTCCGCCGCCAGCAGCGGCACCGAAACGAGCATCGCCAGCGCACGCGGCACCACGAGGTAATCGACCGGGTAAACAGCCAGAGCGCGCAAGGCGTCGATCTGCTCGGTGACTTTCATCGTGCCGATTTCCGCCGACATCGCCGCGCCGACGCGTCCCGCTAGCATCAGTCCGGTGAGCACCGGCCCGAGTTCCCGGCACATCGAAACGCTGACCACCGCGCCCACTGCCGAGTCCATACCGATGACGTGGAACTGGAAAAATGTCTGCGCGGCGAACACCGCCCCGGTAAACGCGCCCGTGATGACCACCACCGGCTGCGAGCGGTAGCCCAACTCAAAAATCTGGTGGACGATCAGCCGCCAGCGAATCGGCGAAACGAAGACCGCTTTCACTGTATCGAGTGCCAGCAAAGTCACGCCGCCCAGGTATTTCAGCGTCGCCAGTAACGCCCGGCCAAGGGAGGTGATCAGTCGACGCATGTGGAGGTCGCAGGAGCGAAAACGAACCGCGAAACAACGCGCCGATTCACCACGCGGTCAAATTGCCCCTGATTCACGGGAAACTATGTCCTTCTGAGCGGAGTGCCATGCAGCCGAAACCCCTTCCCGCTGGTGGCAGGCAAACACGAGACACCGTCCGGCGTTGCCTACCGGCGCGCGGAACGTCCTTCGACTGCGTAACCCCCAACCTAGAAGGACAAAAAGATGGGACGGCGATCCGCAGTGGCCCTCAAACGCGCAACCGCTGGGTCTTGACCTTTGGTCGCAACTCCGACGAAACCGCCCCCACGAAACGCGCTTTCAAACCGATTTTGCTGAACATCTCGCGGATGGCCGCGCTCGTTAGGCTCGCCGGTTCGTCGAACTCCAGATACACGAGGTCATGATTGCTATCGACCTTGTAACGCAACCCGGAAACAGTCTCCAATAAGTGGTCGAGCTGCATGATTTTATCCAGTTCCCGTACTCCTGCCGCGTAGACTTCTAGTTCAATCATAAATTTATGGAATTCACAATGTAAACACATCGAAATGGCAAAGGAAGCAAATTTCCTCTGGAAAATTGTAATTTTCTCCTGTCCAGGCGTTCCGGGAGCCAGCGGACAGGCGGGACGACATCGTTTCCGAGTTTTCCCTTTGAGTTTTCGCAGATTTAGCGTTTAGGAAGTACGGACTTTTCTCCGTTTTGCTGTGCCTAAAAACCCCGATCTCAAAAAAATTCTCCTGCTCGGCAGTGGTCCCATCGTCATCGGCCAAGGCTGCGAGTTTGACTATTCCGGCGTGCAAGCTTGCAAGGCGCTGGCGGAGGAAGGCTACGAAGTCGTCCTGCTCAACTCGAATCCGGCGACGATCATGACCGACCCGGAGTTCGCGGCGCGCACTTATATCGAGCCGATCACCGTCGAGATCATCGAAAAGATCATCATTGCCGAGCGGCCCGACGCCCTGCTGCCTACCCTGGGCGGCCAGACCGCGCTCAATGCAGCCATGGACCTCGTGCACGCGGGGATTCTAGATAAATACGGCATCAAACTTATCGGGGCCAACGCCGACGCCATCGAAAAAGGCGAAGATCGCCAGAAGTTCAAGGACGCGATGCTCAAGATCGGTCTGGACGTGGCCCGTTCCGGTGTGGCGCACACGCTGGACGAAGCGCGCGAAATCGCCCGGCTGGCCGGGAATTATCCGCTGATCATCCGCCCGGCATACACGCTCGGCGGACAAGGCGGCGGCATCGCCTACAACAAGGAAGAGTTCGACACCATCGTCACGCGCGGGCTGGACCTGTCGCCGGTCAAGGAAGTGCTCG
>CAXSED010000104.1:0-14286 GCA_964236475.1 uncultured Chthoniobacterales bacterium | reverse complement strand
GGCCGTCTACATGGCGGACAAAGGGCCGCTCTGGGAGGAGATGACGCGCAAGTACAATCTCCAATCCACCCCGTACGAGCACGTGGTACGCTGGCAGTTTGGCGACTTTATCTTCAATTCCGGCTTCGACAACGTCAGCAGCACGATCAAGGCGCGCCGGGCCGGTTTCCATGACTGCATCGACACCGAGGACATGTTTGCACAGTTCTTCGACGATCTGCGCCAGCAAAAAGTCATTCCGGCTCTCTGATCCCGGTCACCCGATGGCCGACCCTTTTCCCGTCGATCAGCTCGCGGATTGGAACGTGCTGCGAGCTGCCTCCAAACGGAGTACCTCCAAGCGGGCGCGTTGTTCCCCGGCGCGTTGCTGAAGTTGTGCCAGGTCAAGCGCCTGTAAGGGTGGTACATCGGTGACGACGGTCAGCGCAGCCCAGAGTGCCTTTTTGCCTTCGATGCCCATTGCCAAAGCTTCCATTGCTTCGAGTTCACCCAGATTGCCCTTGCTCGGACCCGCCAGCAGAAACTTGATCCTCGCCAGTTTCTCCATGGTCCAAGCAGCAGCCTGGCGCGTGGTGCCCGGCTCGAAACCCAGATGGCTGATCAGGTCGCGCAAGGTTTTCTGGTCAGCTTCCACCTCACGGCGTAGATCCTCGAAAAAAAGCGCCTGCGGTTCACCCGCATGGGTTGAGATCAAGAATTCGATCAGTTCGAGGCCCGTCGTTGCGCCTGCCAGATGATCGTTGAGATAACTCTGCAGATGATCCTGCTTCATAAGCGGTACAACAAGTCCGGAGAATGACGTCCAACAGCCCGCCGTTTCTACTTGGCAGGATACTCTGGTACTCGTCGGTGATCAAGCGGACGGATACAGTGGAGGATCCGTTCGAGGATGGATTTGTCCAAATATCAAAAACGGGGCAAACGCGAGTGACTCGCAATGTCGACCTGACTTGTATGACAACCAACTCGTCTCTTTTTGTGCCGCAAAACCTGGTTTCTTCGTGCGGACTGCCACCCAGCGGGACAGGCGCTTTCTGGTTTTCTGTCGTTCGTAGACGGTAGAGTGTACCCCTCCAACCGATGCCGACCGAATCTCCCGCCAGCCTTTCCCCCAAACTGCTTTGGCTGATGGCCGCCGCCTGCGGGGTTTCGGTGGCCAACGTGTACTACAACCAGCCGTTGCTTGGCACCTTTGCCGTTTACTTCCACGCCCAGCCCTGGCAAGCGGGCCTCGTCGCCACGGCCGCTCAAGTGGGCTACGGAGCGGGCATCTTCTTTTTCCTGCCGTTGGGCGACCTGATGGAACGACGCGGCCTGGTCGTCGCGCTCGTGTACGTGTGCGCTGCGTGCCTGGTCGCCATGGCCATCGCTCCAAGCTTGCCGCTGCTCATCACTGCCCAACTTCTGGTGGGGTTGTCGTCCATCAGTCCGCAGATCCTCATCCCACTGGGAGCCGAGATGGTGCCGCCCGCACAGCGCGGGAAACTGATCGGCTCCCTGATGAGCGGCCTGCTGTGCGGCGTCCTGCTCGCCCGCACGGTCGCAGGGTTAGTCGCCGACCACTTCGGCTGGCGGGTGCTCTATGCCGTGGCAGCCGTGCTTATGCTGGGTCTGGGCGTTTGCCTGCGCGCGAGCTTACCGCATCGGCCGGCCGCGTTGCGCCTGCAGTACGTCGAACTCATGCGCTCTATGCTCGAGTTGCTGCGCACGCAGCCGATCCTGCGCCGAGCCTCGCTGGTAAGCGCGTTGTCGTTTGCGGTGTTCACGGCGTTTTGGGCGACCCTGTCCTTTTTGCTGATGGAGCGTTTCCACGAAGGGGCTTCCCAGGCGGGGCTGTTCGGTATCGTCGGTCTCATCGGAGCCGCGGGTGCGCCGTGGGCCGGGAGGTTGTCGGACCGCAAAGGAGCGGGTTTCACCATCGCGCTCGCCCTGCTGCTTACCGCGCTGGCGTTCGTGATCATGGGACTGTGGGTGACGATTGCGGGCCTCATCGTCGGCGTCCTGCTGATGGACTTAGGGGTGCAATCCATCCAGGTCGCCGCGCAGGCCAGCGTGATCTCGCTCTTGCCCGAGGCACGCTCACGGCTCAACACTCTTTACATGGTGGCGCGCTTTGGGGGCGGGGCCGCAGGCTCGGCACTCGGGGCCTTGGCCTGGTCGTGGGTACGCTGGCCGGGAGTCTGCATTTTTTGCCTGGGTGCATCAGCGGTTGCTCTACTCATCCACCACCAGCGCCCGGCACCGGATCGTTGACCACTAGTTCATCGCCTTGGTTTGCGTTGACCAGCCGTTGCCACGAAAGGTGCGGCCCGTCGCCGCCGCCCCTTTTTCCAATGCTTTCTTCTGCTCAAAACCCGCGCTCCCTGCTGCCAATCTTCCTGTTGTCGGCCGCCGGGTTTACCATCCTGACGACCGAGTTCGTCATCATCGGCCTGCTGCCGCCGATGGCGCGTGACCTGCACGTGAGCGTTTCCCAGGCGGGTCTGCTGGTCACGCTCTTTGCCGTGACCGTCGCCGTGGTCGGCCCCCTGCTCACCGCCCGGGTGGCGCACCACGAGCGCAAGACCCTTTTTGTGGGGACGCTGCTGCTTTTCGCGGGGTCCAACGTGCTGGCGGCACTCTCGCCCAACATCGCCGTCATGGCTGTCGCCCGGTTCATCCCGGCCTTGGGGCTGCCCGTCTTCTGGGCGCTGGCAAGTGAAACGGGCATGCGCATCATGGGACCGGAGCGGGCCGGCAAGGCGGTGTCCATGGTTGGAACGGGCGTCGTAGCCGCCACGATTTTCGGTATTCCCATCGGCACGCTGATCTCGGACCGGTTCGGCTGGCGCACGGCCTTCGCGGTGATCGCCGTCCTGGCTCTGGCCAAGGCGATCATGTTGCTGATCTTCATGCCCCGCATCCAGGTTCCGCAGGTGCGCGTGCCAGTCTGGCGGCAGATGAGAATTTTGCGCGAGCCCCGGATGCTCGGGCACGTGTTGCTTTCTTTGCTGGTGTTCGCCGGGATGTTCACCGCCTACACCTACCTGGCCGACATCCTCGAAAAACTCGGTGGCTTCAGCGGCGCGGCGGTGGGCTGGATCCTGATGGGTTTCGGTGGCGTGGGCCTGCTCGGCAACTGGCTCGGAGGGCGCTTCGTGGATCGTCACCCGTTGCGGGCGTCGGTCCTGTTCTGCGTTCCCTTGGCGGTTGGCTTGCTTCTGTTGGTCCCCGTCATCAAGTCGCCGGTCGGGTTGACGCTGATCCTGGCCGCGTGGGGAATCTGCCAGGCGGCACTTTTCACGGTGTCACATACCCGTGTCATGAAGGCGGCCGAAAGCACCCCGGCCCTGGGAGCATCGCTCAACATCTCTGGAGCTAACTTCGGCATTGCTCTCGGCTCACTCCTTGGCAGCCGCGTGATCGATCTGCTCGGGCTGGCCAGAGTCAGCGTGGCGGCGGCAACGATTGTTGCCCTTGCCATCGCCGCCGCTGCTTTCGCCATGCTGACAAGACCCCGGGAGAACCCGGGCGGGGACCCCATCCCCGGCGCGGAAGGTGGTCTGGCATGAGTTGGACGGCAGCGACGCCGGGCTGGCCGCTTATTGTTTAAGACCTCCGACTTGCCTTTAAGGCCGGTCGGTCAGGATAGATAAAATATGCTGACGCTACACCAGGTAAGCGGCTCAGTCATTGTTCCTTCCTGACACCAAAGGAAAAAACGACCGGCCTCGGGAGTGCTTCGGTTCGACGCGGGCCTGGACCTTGCTCTCGTTCTCCACCGCACGCTGCATGAATGATACGGAGACCATCCAAAAAACGCCCGTTGGCCGCTCGGCAGCCGTTTTAGCGCACAGCGAGATGTTGTGTAGTTACGATCCCTGCCATCCTGTCCCTATTCCGATGAAGCCCTTGGAAGCCCTTCGTCAAAACCGCCTGCTCCAGGGCTGCCACGAGGACGTGCTTGCCCGGATTGCTCCGTTGATCTCCATCGTAGACGTTCCGGCAGGTACGGTCATCTTCCAGCGCGGCGAACCGGCCGACGCCATGTACCTGGTGCTGGCGGGCACGGTGAACCTGGTGCGCGACCTGGCCGGTGATGCCGACCACCCGGAAACGCTGGCGAGCGTCCCGGCGGGCGATTTCTTTGGCGACATGGCGCTGCTCGACCACCTGCCGCATGTCGTGCAGGCCGTCGCCGCCGAGGATGCGGTGCTCGGACGCATCGACCACGCCAACACGGAAGAAATCCTGCGTCTGGCGCCGCACGTCGTCCCCTTGAACTTCGTGCGCGCGGTGCACCGGCGCGTGACGGGACCCAACCCGCATTTCACCGACGAAATCCTGCGTGACGGTCGCCTCCAGCACGTGGGCACCATGGCCGGAGCCATCATCCACGACTTCAACACGCCGCTGACCACGATCCGCTGCGCGTGCGACCTGCTGGAAACCCGCGTGCACGACGAAACGCACCGGCGCATGGCCGAGGTCATCAAACAGTCCGTCGAACGGATGCTCGCCATGGTGCAGGAACTCCTCGACTACACTTTAGGCGGCAACGCGCCCCTGCGCATCGAACGGGTGCCCATCGCCCGCCTCCTCGCCGGCCTGGACGAGCAGGCGCTCGACAAGCTGCCTCGCCACGGCATCCAGGTGGAACGTGCCATTGACTACCAGGGAGACGTGGCCATCGATCTAGGACGCTTCGAGCGGGTGCTGCTCAACATCATCAAGAACGCCCGGGAAGCGATGGGCAAGCACGGCGGTCGGCTGCGCCTGGCGGTGTATCCGAGCGGGGCATGGCTGGTGTTCGAGATCGAGGACGCGGGCAAAGGGATGCCGCCGGGAGTGGTGGCCAAAATTTTCGAGCCATTCTTCACCCACGCCAAGCCTGCGGGCACGGGGCTGGGCATGTCGATGGCCAAATCAGTCGTGGACGCCCACCACGGCACCATCCGGGTGGAAAGCCAGCCCGGCCACGGCACGAAGTTCGAGGTCAAGATCCCCCGGCTGCCGGAGTCGGCGATATCTCTGCCGGTTGGTATGAAATGAGCTCTCAATGGCGTGCCTTTCTCGCGATGGAGTGAACTTCCAGACGGTTCACCTCCTTTTGTAGGCGGCACGTCCTTTGAACAAATTTGCCCTTCGAACAGTCAGAAAGAATATCAACACCGTGCCAAAGAGCCCTCTCGGTCTTCAAGTTCTACCCGGCTTCGCCTTGCTTCGTTTCGTGGTCGCTGAAGACGACGTCGACCTGCGTTTCATCCTGGACCATCTGCTCTCGGAGGCGTTCCCGCTGGCGGAAGTGGCCGTGTTCGCCAACGGCCGGGATGCCTTGCGCGACTTTGACCGGCACGGGGCGGACCTAGTGGTCAGCAACCATTCAATGCCGGTGATGGACGGGCCAACCTTTGTGCGGCGTCTGCGCAAGCGCTCGGCTGAACTGCCGATCCTGATGGTCTCGGACAGCCCCGAAGCTCGCCAGGAAGGTGCCGCTGCCGGCATCAACCGCTTTCTCGACAAGACAGAGATCACGCCGCGGCTGGTGCCGACGGTGAACGCTTTGCTGGCCGCTGCCAAACCCGGACGGTGCCCGGCCGATAAGCTTTTGCTGATGACGCACCGCTAGAGCAAGTCGCGATGGCACGCTGACGATTTCAACGATTCTTTGTCGTTTCGTTAGTCGATCTCTGTGCCGGGCAAATTCACGTCGAAGGTGTTGAGCAGACTGCCGATCAGCGCATAGCAGCCCACCAGGTAGGCGATCTCGGCTACCCCTTGGAGGCCGAACGCAGAAACGGCCGCATTGTACGTCGTGTTCGGCACTTGGTGACCACGGTGCAAGACGGCGGCCACGTCGTAGCCGATGCTTTCCTCGTCGGAAAGATCACTCGGTCGCTCCCCGGCGGCGAGGGTGCGGATTTTCGATGCGGAGAGGCCTGCCTTCGGTGCCAGGGCTTCGTGCGAGTAAAGCTCGTACATCGAGCCGTAGCGGGCACCCGTGGAGAGGATCACGGTCTCGCGCACCGCCTTGGGCAGCGTTGATCCGCCTGCCAGCGCCAGGAAGAGGTCCCAGGCTGGCGAGCCGTACTGTGGAAAATGCAGCAGCGCGTTGAAGGGACCGATGAGCGAACCATCCGGCTTCCGCGTCACGAAGCCCTGCAGGTGCTCCTGAATGCCGGTGCGCAGTTTGTCGAACAGCGGTTGCTGCTCCACGGACACTTGGCTTGGAGGGATATTGGGCAATCGCATGGAACTCTTTGGTTGGATTGTAGCAGGCCGTTCTGGCAAGTTGCTCGTTGCAGATGCACGATCTTCTGGTTCGGTCGCCATTGCCGGGCCTGAAACTGCGTTGACGCTGGCCAGTCCCAGCGCGCTGGCGAGCCGCAGAAAACGGCGGCGGTTGAGGGGATCCGATGGCAGGCGATCAGGGTGGTTCATCGTGGCTTGCACCGAGGCGTGTTCTTCTCTTCTTTTTTCATTCGCGCTTCAGCGTTCGATGCGCCTTGTTTTTGTGGGGAACGAGATCGCCTTAAGCGCGCTCGGATTTCGGATGCACGAAGCCCTTCCTTTCCACATTTTGCATGAACTTGTTCGACTGGTTTAGAAAGCGCGCTACGGTCCCCGCACCACTGTCCGCGCATGCTCCATCCGCCACGCCGCTGCCCGAGGTTTGGAGTCACATCATCCAGGGAGACACGAAGGCGTGGGTACTCTTCGCGCACGGCACCTGCGTTATCTTCCTAGAGCCGCAGCCAGATCTCCGCGCGCAAGCCGTCGCCCTGTTACGCCAGTGGGGACCCGTGCAGGTGGGTACGCCTGCGGGCGACTTCAACGTCATCCACCTCAACGCTCATCCCGGCTGGGTGGTCACCTGCCATCATTCCGACATCCTCACGTACGTCTCGCCGGAGGAACTGTCCGGCGGGGGCGGCGATGATCTCATCGTCGGCCTGTACGGTCGGGGTAAGCGTAACCGGGATGCATGCGAGCTGGAGGTGGTCCACGTGGAGGACAGACGCCCGGGATGATGCCGCTTCCTTTCCACGCCACCGATGCCGATCTGCTCGCCTTTGTGGACCGCTGGGTGATGCTCTTGGAAGCAGAAGCGTACGAGGCGGCGTTTGCCCACACCGAGCACCTGCCGGAACGCGGCTGGACGCCCGCTTTGATCCGCTCGGTGGTGAAGGGCTATGGCGTCGCGCGGGAAAATCAGGTCGTCACCTTGCACGGCGAACCGACCGACATCACGCAACGCAAACAGGTCAGCCGCCACGAGCCAACCCCTGAAGCGTTGATCGGCACGATCTGCTATGATCTCCACATCGACGGCCACGTTTCGGACCTCACCGCGACGTTCGACCTCCAAGCCGCGCCCGATGGAGTTCGGGTGTTCCTCGACGACATCCATGTCCTGTGACAAACCAAATGAAACGTGTCGGCATTTTGCTCCGGGTAGATGAGTGACGAGCCGCTTGACTGGTTGGTCGGCGCTCCCGTTGGCGTTCGTACCCGCGTCTGCTTTGGCGCACCCTCCGGCGCGCACCCGCTCACGCCGGAACCGGTGCGGCAGCGCTATGTTTTGGAAGTACACAACGCTGCCTTGGTGGTGTGGCACCTGCCGAGGAGCGGCCTCGGAGGCGTGCTGGGAACAACGCCCCGCCGAGAGCAACGCTCGTGGTTTTGTCTTCGATTTCACCGAGGTGAGCTGCCAGACGATCCAGTGCCTGGGTGTCCCGCAGCTTGATGATGGCGCAGGCACTTGACCAGATGCGCATCGGGTCACCCGATACGATGTCTTCAAACAGGGTGCTCATAGCTGTATAGAGGGGAGATTAGGCGGGCGATTGTGCCAGTGCGGCTTCCACTTCGCGCTGCAGCTCGCTGCACGTTTCGATGTGGTTCATAGGAAGATATTCAACCTGCCGTCCTACCACGCGGCGAAGTTCGCCGTGGAAGCGGTTTCGCAATCGTTCTCCGTTGTCCGAGGTGAGCAAACCGTCAGTGGAGGCTAGCCGCCAGTTGGCGAGAACCCCGTACCGAAGAACTCGCACGGGTGCCGTTTGCCTGCCGTTCACTGACATTCGAGGGCGAGCGCTTTTGGACAAATACACCGGGCGGCGAATCAAACCGTCGCCTTCGCCTTACCAGTCCTATAATTGTAAGGCCGGTGGCAGGTAGGGCGACGAGCCCCGCGATCCTGCTCTCCCGGTTCCAAATTTTTTATTGAATCCTGATGCCTCACACCTTGTCTGCCGAAACTGCCGATCGTTTCGCCACCATCGCGCTCGGACATGTCACCCGCGAGTATCCGAACCACCTGAGCCACGCCTTGGCAGGCCCGGAAGACGTCCGTACACCCGCCGCCCTCCACCCTGTTTTCTATGGCAGCTTCGATTGGCATTCCTGTGTGCATGGCTACTGGCTCCTCGCGCGCGTGCTGCGCCGCTCTCCGCAGGGGGCGCATGGCCAGACGATTCGAGGATTGTTCGACCGACAGTTCACGCCCGAGAAAGTCGGGGGGGAGTGTGCCTACTTCACCAACCCGGCGGCCAGAGGGTTCGAGCGCCCTTATGGTTGGGCCTGGCTCCTCAAGCTCGCCCACGAGCTGACGTTCTTGCCCGAACCGGCGTGGACCGTCGCCCTGTCGCCTCTTGCCGCCCTGATTGCCCGGCGCTTCACGGACTTCCTGCCGTTGGCGACTTATCCCGTGCGCGTGGGCACGCATTTTAACACGGCTTTCAGCCTGCGCATGGCTGCCGATTACGCGCATGGTGCAAACGATGACGCCCTTGCCAGCCTGCTGACCGAGACGGCAGCAAAGTGGTATGGTGCCGATGCCAATTGTCCCGCTTGGGGCGAGCCCGGCGGCGATGATTTCTTGTCTTCCACCCTGATCGAGGCGGAGTGCATGCGCAGGCTGCTGCCGAACGGACGCTTCCTGCCTTGGTTCGATCGTTTCCTGCCGCATCTCGCGCGCCGCGAGCCGAGCCCGCTCTTCACGCCAGCCATCGCGAGCGATCGCAACGACGGAAAGATCGCCCATCTCGATGGGCTCAACCTGAGTCGTGCGTGGTGCTTCCGAGCCCTCGCCGCGGCGATCCCGCTCGACGATCCACGCGGTGTCGTCATGGAGGCGGCGGCGGACGCGCACCTCGCGGTCAGCATGCGTCATCTTGCGAGCGACTACATGGGCGAACATTGGTTGAGCAGCTTTGCCCTGCTGGCAATCGACGAGGTCTGATGCCCACTTCTGGATGCCTAGATTTGCGAGCTGCCACATGGCGGATGCGCCTTATCGTGCGTCGGCTCGCGTGCACATTGAGAAAAGCGATTCTATAGTCAGCCAAACGCCTGGTTAGAGATTCCGGTGAGTAACGCTTTCGCAAAGCAGCCGGGCAAAAGTTTCCGCATGGACGTTCGGCTGCACCGCACGTAAGCCCGCGACCACTTCCACGTTCGCCAGCGCAGGCGAAAATGGCCGGGTCACCAGAAAGCCTGGCAACACGTCCTCAATCCCTTGAGTGAGCACTGCCAATCCGCCGCTGGCGGCGACCGCCGCGAAAAGGGTGGCCATGCTGTCGGCCAACGGCGCGGCAAACACCGGTTTGACGCCAAAGCATTTGAGCAGACCGCGCAGCCGCGGAGCATGTTCGGGAAAAGCCGTGTGACTCAGACCGTGGAGCGGCAGGTCGCGCAACTGATCTGGATCGACCGCTGCCAGCTTGGCGAGCGGATGTTTCTTTGGCAGGATCAACACCGGGGCGAGGCGGTAAAGCTCCACCCATTGAAATTCTGGCAGCTTGCCTTCCAAGCCCCTTGGAAGGATGGCCAAGTCGAGCAACCCGGCCGCCGCTTTTTCGATGATCTCAAAAAGGGTCAGAAGCTGGAACGACCGGATCGTCGTCGACGCGACCAACGCGATCAACTTTGCTGACTTCTCACCGGCAGATTTGGGCGGCAAACCTTCGAGCCAGGTGGTCGCCGAGGCGGTGTCCGGCGCGCGGGTCGTCAAAGCCTTCAACACGATGTGGGCGCGCGTGCTGGGCCGCAAGCCCGACGACGCCCACGGCCGCCGCGTGCTCTTCCTCTCGGGTGATGACCCGGCGGCAAACAAAGCGGTTGCCGACCTGGTCGCCGCGTTTGGCTTTGCGCCGGTCGATCTCGGGCCCATCGCGGCGGGCGGCCTGTTGCAGCAGTTCGGCGGTCCGTTGACGACCCACAGCTTGATCTCGCAGCCGCAGGGTGGACCGAGCTTGCCGGAGATGGACATTATCGCAGCTTGAGCTTTGCTCTCGTATGACATCCTTGTTCGATCCCATCCGCATCGGCGCCATCGAAGCGCGCAACCGCATCCTGATGGCACCGCTGACCCGCGCCCGGGGGACACGCGAGCACGTGCCAACGCCGATGATGGTCGAGTACTACACCCAGCGAGCAAGTGCTGGCCTGATCATCACGGAAGCGACGGGCATCAGCCAACAGGGACTCGGCTGGCCGTATGCCCCCGGGCTCTGGACGTCCGAACAGATCGCCGGCTGGCGCAAGGTGACCGACGCGGTCCACACCGCCGGTGGCCGCATCGTGACGCAACTCTGGCACATGGGGCGGATCGTGCACCCGAGCTTTCTCGGGGGCGAGCCGCCCGTCTCGTCCTCCGCGACGACGGCACCCGGATTCGCGCACACGTACGAGGGCAAGCAGGCCTACACCCAGGCACGACCATTGCGGTTGGACGAGATCCCGGGCCTCCTTAATGATTACCGCACGGCGGCACGCCATGCCATGGAAGCGGGCTTTGACGGCGTACAGCTCCACGCCGCCAACGGCTACCTGATCGACCAGTTCTTGCGCAACAATTCCAACTTCCGCGATGACGCCTACGGCGGCTCCGTCGAGAACCGCATCCGCCTTTTGCGCGAGGTGACCCAAGCTCTCGCCGACACGGTGGGCGCCGACCGCACGGGGGTGCGCCTCTCTCCCAACGGCGACACCCAAGGGGTAAACGACAGCGACCCTGAAACGCTCTTCGGGGCGGCGGCCGAGGCTTTGTCGGCGATTGGGATCGCGCATCTCGAACTGCGCGAGCCGCCTATGGACGGCACATTTGGTCAGGGCGAACGCCCGCCGCTGGCGCCGCTCATTCGCCGGGCGTTCAAGGGCGTCTTGATCCTGAACTCGGATTACGACCTGGCCCGTGCGCAGGGCGAACTCGATGCAGGCGTCGCCGACGCCATCACCTTTGGCCGGCCGTTCATCGCCAACCCGGACCTCCCGCGGCGTTTTGCCGAAGGTTTGCCGCTGGCCAAGGACGATATGCCGACGTGGTACAGTCAGGGAAAAGAAGGCTATCTGGATTATCCCAACGGTCTTTGAATGAGCAATCAACCAAGACGAAGCATTTTATGAGTTACCTCACAGTAAAAGACGGCACGCAGATCTACTACAAGGACTGGGGTCCGAAGCAGGCACAGCCTGTCGTGTTTAGCCACGGTTGGCCGCTGAGTTCGGACAACTGGGAAAATCAGATGTTCTTCCTGGCCAGTCATGGCTACCGCTGCGTGGCGCACGACCGACGTGGCCACGGTCGCTCCGGCCAACCGTGGGAGGGCAACGACATGGACACCTACGCCGATGATCTGGCGGAACTCACCGCGGCGCTCGACCTCGAGGCTGCCACGCACGTGGGTCATTCCACCGGCGGTGGCGAGGTGGCACGCTACATCGGCCGTCACGGCACCAGCCGGGTCGCCAAGGCGGTGTTGGTCAGCGCAGTGCCCCCGATCATGGTCAAGACGGCAAGCAATCCGGACGGGTTACCCATCGAAGTGTTTGATGGCTTTCGCCAAAGCTTCCTGGCGGATCGCGCGCAGTTCTTTAAAGACGTACCCAGCGGGCCCTTTTTTGGCTTCAACCGTCCGGGAGCCAAGGTCAGCCAGGGACTGATCGATGCGTGGTGGCTACAGGGCATGATGGCGGGTTTCAAGGGCGCCTACGATTGCATCAAGGCGTTTTCCGAAACGGATTTCACCGCCGATCTCAAAAAGATGGACGTACCGACCTTAGTCATCCACGGCGAGGACGATCAGGTCGTGCCGATGGGGGATTCGGCCCTGCTTTCAGCCAAGCTTGTGCCCAACGCGACCCTCAAGGTTTATCCCGGCGCACCGCATGGCTTGCCCGACACGCACAAGGACCAACTCAACGCCGACCTGCTCGAGTTCCTTCATACGTAATGGGAGGGGGATCCTGCGTTGCTTGGGATCACGGATGAGTGCGAGGCAGATGGTCGCCGTCGATCCAAGCCGCACGCGACTCGGCAAGCGTCTGACATTGACCGCGTCCACCCTGCGAGCGCGTCCGGCGCAAGAGAAGAGGCGCTTGACCGCTGCCATCGAGGAAATGTCTGGCCTTGGATCGCTTCCGGCCAGGTTCGCCCGCCGGTGGACCGGACTTTTGCACTGACGGATGCCGCTGCCGCCCACGCCTACCTCGAAGGAGGCGAGCACGTGGGCAAGGTGGCGCTGGAAGCGTGAACAGGACCGCAGCGCTTGACGCTCCATCGCCTGAAAAAAGGGTGGCTTGCAAGGCCCCATCCCGCCCGCACGGCTGGGCGGCGTGCCTATTAATCTTACGGTGGCTATCGTACCGGGGTGAGCGTAATCCTCCGTAAGCACCGATGAACATTCCTGCTCTTGGATCGTTGCACCCGGATGCACAGTTTCCCAACTGGCTGGTTTCTGGGCCGGTGAGTGTCCCGTACTTCCACGGGAAAAGTCGGAGTTCACGCTGGAAGCACTGACCGACGCCGATGAGGCGGAAGCGCGCGACGCCGTCGAAGCCTTTCTCGCCCTGGACACGGCGGCCCGGCTCGCCGCCAGCCCCTTCGTCTTCCGGAACTACCGGAAGATGGTGGACGCCGTGGGCGAGGAGCAGATGGACTGTCGGGTATCGGTGCCCGAGGAGGTTTGGGCGCACGTGCAGGCGACGGGCATCGTCGTCTCTCGCCGTCCCCGTCGGGATTGCGCCATCTACGTGCAGATCACGGCCAACTGCGATTGGGAGCCCGAGCATGGCTTGCAGATCATCTACCGGCGGGGCCGCGAACTCTCCCGCGTGAGCGACTACGATGGTCACCTCACGCACGCCGATGCGTATGGCTTGCCCGAGGATCAGGACAGGATCATCTGATTGTCCAAAGACGTGGTGACTCTACGACAAAACGGGGACGCGGTGGACTGGCACGCTTTGTCGAAGGTGATGGAGGCGGTAGGCTTTGGCTGGCGTGAACCCGCACTGCTCGCACAAATCTTTGCAGGCAGCTTCGCGGTCTGCTTTGCGTACGAGGGCGACAAACTCGTGGGCGCCGCCCGGGCGATCTCTGACGGGGTACGCTCGTCCGCGATCTACGATGTGGTGGTGCTTCCCGAATCCCAGGGCCATGGGATTGGCCGGCGGATCATGGAAGACCTGCTCGCTCGGCTGCCGAGCCGCTCGGTCCTGCTGCTGAGCGTACCCGCGCAATGCCCCTTCTACGAAAAGCTCGGGTTCCGGATGCTCAAGACCGCCATGGTAAAACATGAGGACCCCACGTACTTCATCCAGGGCGGCTACATGGAATAGCCGTAGGCGGCATTCGCTTTAAGCGAACGCTCCATGGCGCGTCTGGTAAATCATTTCCCAGATCAGATCGCGTTCACCAGTCTCGATGAGCTGCCACGGCGAACGGCCGTCGAAGCCCGGGTTGGGGGTTTGCAGCCACGTCGCCAGTTCCCCCGTGGGGATCAACTCAGAAAGCGCTTTGACCAAACGCACCGCTTCGGTCACCTGGGCTTTGGCGGGTGCCGAGAGGTTCGGACGCTTTTCGCAGGTCGCGAGCGTACGCTCGGACACATTCGCCACCCGGGCGAACGTTGGACGATTGAGTCCCACCGTTTTCCGCCACGAGTAGAGTGCCAAGCCGCTCTTTTGGGCCTGCTGCCAGGAGGCCGGTTTTTCTTTGGTGGCAACGCTCATGTCCGTTTCGCGCACTCTGCTGCGCATCAATGGGTACCTCATCCACCAACACACCGCAACAAAAAACCTGCAATTTTGCAGGTTTTGTCCTTTAAGGACCAGCGTACGTCCTCGTCCACATCAAATTTGCTGCGTGGCAGCAAATTGTCCGGGAACACCAGGACATTGGTGCCACCTGGAGGCAGGGCGCTGCTTGGGGTGATCACCGTGAGGAGACCCTTTTTTTCTGAGCCGGGGAGAGAGAGAGAGAGTTAGTCCGCAGGCTGGATTGGTTGCCGTTGGGTCGGGTGG
>CAXSED010000103.1:0-14354 GCA_964236475.1 uncultured Chthoniobacterales bacterium | reverse complement strand
CATCGCCCATCTTCGCGTTGTTCATCCAAATCGCAACAACCGCTTAAACACTACCTAGAAAGCGGGTCGTCCGTTGGGCAAGATCGGGCGGCCCGCAGTTACTGCCGTGGGTGTCGGTCCATGAACATCGCCGCAACTACGGTTTACGTCCATGTGGTTAACCGTTCCAGCGTGCCATCTGAAAAGCTTCCAATCGACCAGCCACAAAGAGGTCTAGGGGAAGGCGGCGGCTGCCACCAGTGGGTTAGCCCCCCCGGTTGGTCCCCCCCGTGAAATTTATTGGGTCCACACCTGTCCATTCAGGACCACGTTTCAGCAAAAGCTGATTTTCGGTGATCGGGCGCTTCTGACTGCTCCTGTCCACTCGTGACCGCAGCGGTCAAACTGAGCCTGTTTCGGGTAGACGAAAAATGCCATCGAGGCGCTCTACCAACTGAACTAATTCACCGAAACAATTTCTGTCGTGGACTTTGCGTTGTTTGCCGCCCGGCCTCAAAAGCCAGGGGTTCTACCCGTTTGCCCCCCTGCTACTCTCGGGAGGGCTGCAGTGAGAAGCATGTTTAGCAAGAAATGTGGGGGAAGACGCAAGGCAGAAAAGTCATTCCGGTCCACTCGAGTCCAATGAATGGTGGTGCTGAGGGATGTGTCGGGCGGGCAGGTGGGATAGAACGAGGGAACGAGGCGCTCCACTTCTCGGTAAACCAGACGAGTCGGCACTATCCGTCTGGCTTGCACGATGGCGGCGCTGTCCGCGAGTCTTTATTCCGGTTGGCTGCCGCAGCCTCTTACATAGCTTTCCTACGTCTGATTGCGTCAAACACCTCGCTGCCTTGACCACCGGCGGCAGTCACCAGAAACTTGCACGCGGTGTGAGAATTTCTGTGTCGGATACAGTCGGGCATGGGGCGTGCTCTAGCATCGAGTGACCTCCGATCACCGATCCCATGCCGCCTGAAACGCTTCATTCGACACGAAAGCTAGCACTACTCGTTGCCTGCCCCTTGCTTACCGCGGCGGTTTTCACGCAAAGCGCTCCGGCGGCCAACCTGATTCTCAACGGAACGTTTAGCAATCTCTCCTATTCTGGATCGGAACCGGTCACCACGCTTTTCGGGCAGTTTGGCTCGCACAGTGGCAGCACCATCACCGTCGATGATTGGGTCACATCGGGATACAATTTCGTGTATGCCCCTTACACCCCCACGGGGTCTACTACGGCGCTCAGCACCGCCGACTCGGGCACAACGGCCAATGGCGCCAACTCCGGCGCGCCCAACCAAGCGCCCGGTCAATACAACACCTCGGCGGGCTTCGGCGATACCTACCTCTGGGGAGCGAACAACGGCGGCATCAACACCATCCCGGCGACAGACCCCGAAGGGAACAGCTTCCTCGCCGCCGACGGCGCGTTCGAAGTTAGCGCCATCACCCAGACGATCAACAACCTGACGGTCGGCCAAGCCTACGCCGTGCAGTTTTACTGGGCGGCGGCACAGCAGCAGGGCTTCAGCATGGCCACGACCGAGCAGTGGAAAGTCAGCCTCGGTAGTGAGACGCACAGCACGTCGGTGTTCAACCTGCCTGCCAAGGGCTTTTCCGGCTGGATGGCGCAGACCCTAGATTTTACCGCCAACAGCACCTCCGAAGCACTCTCCTTTCTCGCGGCGGGCACGCCAAACGGCCAACCGCCCTTCCTGTTGCTGGGTACCGTGACGATGGACACCGTGCCCGAACCTTCGGTCTGGCTATTTTGTTTTGTGTTCGGCACGCTGTGCGTGCTGGCCGGAGTCATTCGCCGACGCCGCGCAGCTTCGGCTTGCGATAGCGGCCTGAAACAGGCATCCTCACCTCAGCCGTGACCCCGTCGCTTGCTGCTCATGCTGGGGAATTCCTGTGGGAGGTCCTGCGGCTGGCCGTTTGGCTCGCGCTGCTGGTCGCTGTGTTCGTCCCGTTGGAATGGTTGTGCGCGCTGCATCCCGCGAAACTTTGGCGCAAACAGGTCGGAGTGGACCTGGGGTGGTATTTCGTCAACAGCTTGCTCCCGGCGGCGGTGCTCTCCCTACCGCTGGCCCTGCTCTCGCAGGCATTGCACCGGCTCGACCCGGGCGGATGGTATTCGATGGTGGGGGCATGGCCATTCTGGCTGAAGCTGCTCCTGGTGTTGTTCGTTAGCGACATGGGGGCCTACTGGGGGCATCGCGCGATGCATTCTCACCGCTGGCTCTGGCGTTTCCACGCGCTCCATCACAGCGCGGAGGAACTTGACTGGCTGGTCAACACGCGCGCGCATCCGTTCGACACGGTGTTCGTGCGCTTCGCGGGGCTGGCACCGGTCTATCTATTGGGGCTAGCCCAGACCGGAAACGCATCCATCGACCCGGCGGTGGCGGTCCTGACGATTTTCGGCACCGCTTGGACGTTCTTCATTCACGCAAACATCAAAGTTCGCTTGGGACCACTGGAATGGTTGATTTCCTCCCCCGCCTTTCATCATTGGCACCACACGAAGGACCAGTACCGCGACCGCAACTACGCGTTCGTTTTCCCCTTCATCGACTGGCTCTTCGGCACTGCTTGGCTACCGAAACATTGGCCCGCCGCCTACGGGATCAACACTAAACTTCCAGAAACCCTGGCGGGGCAATTCTTTGAACCTCTGGACCCGCCGCGCCGCCCCGCGAGCGAGCAAGCATCAGATCTTCCGCAACGCGTCTAGCTGATCTTGTAGACGTGGGAATGCAAGAACTCATAGAGATCCGAGACGAAACGTGTCTTGGTTCACTACCGCCAACTAGACACCGGGCGTCAATCTTGCCTACTTCTGAGAACCAGCGGGAGTGCTACAAGAGAGTGCCACCCCTGTGGCAATATCACAGAGCAAGTGTGGTCGGCGTTCTGGAGGAGTTCAAGCACGAGGTCGCCGCGTTCGTTCTCGCTTGGCGGTAGATGAGCTTTGCTCTCGATCACGCAAAATATTTTCTCGAGTGACGAAGTGTCACTCCCGTCTATCCAAGTCTACGTCCTTCCGAAGCAGGCATCCGGCTGGTGCAGGGGCGATACGCGGACTATTTTGCGCCGTGGGCGTCATCTTCCCATCCCTACCGAACCGTAAGTTGCAACTGATCGACGTGCAGAACCTGTTTTGTGAGATCGACAAGTACGCGCGCGTGGCCTACCCGCAGTTCATCAGCACGGAAGGTCGCTATCGCATGAAACAGCGGTTCCTACCATCGGCGGCGATGTTGCCGGCATGGTATCCGCCGGAGTGGAGCGTCAACGAGAAGCTTCATACGGTGCCGCGTGAGGACGCCGGTTGAACCCTGCACGTTGGTCAAAACCACCGTTTTTGCTCCCGTCAGCGCCCGTGCGACTGTGCAATTATGCTTTCGCCGAAATCTTACCTGAGAATTCAGGTGCCGTTTCGTCTCACAAACTCGTTTCGCTAGACGGCTTTGGCGCGTTGATTTTGAGATGGATTTCTGGCATCGCTTCGATGCCTTATAACACCCTTTTCTTTCTAGAGGGCGCTGCCTATGCAGATTGACTTGAGACGTCGTTCAACACCTGGCCGCCCCGTCAGTGAAACGATTCGGTCTGGAGTCAAGCCGCAGCTATTTGGTCACCACGCCGTTCAGGTAAAAGGTTGCCGGAGAGGAGTTGCTGCCGCTGTAGGTGGCCTGGAAACCGAAGGTGACCGCCCCCCCCGCCGGGATAGTGGCGTTGTAGCTCATGTTGGTCACTTTCACGCTCTGACCGCTCTGCGTGAGGTTGCCGTTCCACAGGTTGGTGATGGCTTGGTTACCCGGGAAGGTCCAGGTAAGGGTCCAATTGTTGATGGCCGTGCTGCCGTTATTGGTGATAGTCACGTTGGTGGTGAATCCATTGCTCCACTGACTGTTCACCGTGTAACCGACTTGTGATGCACCGGACGGTGTGGCGACCGGAGTCGGAGTAGGCGTCGGGGTCGGAGTCGGCGTTGGGGTCGGCGTGGGCGTCGGCGCGGGCGTTGGGGTCGGCGTGGGCGTCGGCTTCGGAGTCGGCGTTGGGGTCGGCGTGGGCGTGGGCTTCGGAGTCGGCGTTGGGGTCGGCGTGGGCGTGGGCGTGGGCGTGGGCGTGGGCGTCGGGTTACCGGAAGACGCGCCGTTCACGATGAACTTCGTCGGGCTCACGTTGCTGCCGCTGTAACTGGCCTGGAAACCGAAATTGACCGAGCCTCCCGCCGGGATGGTGGCGTTGTAGCTCATGTTGGTGACCGTCACGCCTTGGCCGCTGTGCGTGAGGTTGCCGTTCCACAAGTTGGTGATTGTCTGGTTGCCTGGGAAGGTCCAGGTCACTGTCCAGCCATTGACAGCCGCCGCGCCATTGTTGGTGAGGGTGATGCTGGCGTTGAACCCGTTGCTCCATTGGTCGCTGATGACATAGCTAACCGTATAGTTCCCTGATTGCACCGGAGTCGGCGTCGGTGTCGGGGTCGGGGTCGGGGTCGGGGTCGGGGTCGGGGTCGGGGTCGCCGTCGGTCGCGGAGTCGGGTTCGGGGTTACCGTCGGCGTGGGCGTGGGCGTGGGCGTGGGCGTGGTGCCGCTGGGCCGCATCACCACTGTCATCAATGAATAAGGCGGCACCGTGCGCGTGAAGGTCGTTCCTGCCGCGCCTGCGGCCGAGGCGATACCGCCGCTGCCGCTGGTTTCTCCGTAGAAATAGTCGGTCGAACCCGCCGCGGGCGCGTACCCACTGACCGACACGTTAGCCGCGTAGTAGTTGGCCGGGTCCTTGTTGATGAGCATCAGCGCGAGGTTACCACCTGCCTGCCGGACCGCATGCACGCCCAGCAATGACTGGCTGGAAGATGCGCTGACAAACTGATCACCCGCCTTGCCCAAGTAGCTGAGCATCTGGATGCCGTAGTAAGAGGGGAAGGGCGTGTCGCTTGCCGGTTCGGAGGACTGACCGCTGGAAAGGATGCCGTAATCACCGTACGTGGCGCTGCCGTAGAGCGAACCGCTCGCGTTGCCGCCGCTGGTGCCGTTGTGCAGCGTCCAGATGTCCACGTTGGCGACGCCTTGCTCCAGCCAGGTCGCGTAGTCGTCGGCGATGAACAGGCCGTTGACCAGGCTCACCGTTTGCTTGCCAGGATTGTAAGCCACAGAGTTCGTTTCGGTGACGAAAATCTGCACGTTCGCCGCGTTGGCACCGCCGTACTGACTGATGAGCGAGCGCAGCTTGGCCACCATGCCGCTGATCTGGCTGGCGGGTGCGCCCAGCAGAAAGCTATCGCTCTCGCTGCCCGGTTCCTGCGGGTACCAATGCACGATGACGAAGTCGATCACGCCGCCGCATTGCGCGAGCACGTTGGTGTTCCAATCGGGCGATTGTCCGTCGGGATATTGACCGGGGGCGGTTAGGACGGCTCCCACCTTGATCGTCGCGTCCTTGGCCTTCATAGCACTGACGTACTGCACGACGTTCGCCCCGTAGGCCGTGGGTGAGTGGTCGCTGTGCAGGTCGGTCTCGAAACTGCTGCCGTACTCGCCGTTGCCGTAGACCTCGTTGCCAACCTCCCAGTATTTGATGCCGTAGCCCTTGGTATGGTTGGCATAGTCCACCCAAGCAGCAGCCTCGCTGGGGTCGCCCCCGGCGTTGCCCGCCGTGTTGGTGCCGTAGTTGACGCAGATGAGCGCCTGCGCGCTGCTCTGGGTGACGACGCCCATGAAGGCGTCGAAGGTGTTGGCCGAGTTGATGTATTGTCCCTGGCTGGCGGTGTTGGTTTGCCAGTGGTAAACGTCCGTCACGCTGCCGCCGGGGAAGCGCAGCGTCGTGATCCCAGCCTGTTTGAGCAGGGAGGGCACGCCGCCGTCCAGCAACAGACCGTCCCACGCGGCGGTGTTCACCCCGAAGGCGGGGGCAGGCGCGGTGCTCAGCGGCACGCCAGCCTGGAGCGTCACGCTGGCGGGGGTCTGGGCCGGGGCATTCTGACCCGCGTGGAGAAGCAGGCTGACGCCGAGCACGCTGCCGCACAACATTCGGCGCGTGGAGAAGCTGGTGAAGAAACGGTGGTTAGGACCACGCCGTGGTTTGAGGGAGGAGAGCGTGAACATAAAGAGCTGGCTTGGTTGTGGGTACGGCTTGGAGGGCTTTGGTGGTTGTGAAAAAAGGGGGGCAGATGGCAGATGGCTGACCATCGGCACGGAAAAATGGAAGTCGGCGGAAAAAGGCGCGCCGGACCAGCAACTCCGGATTCATGGAAATGCAGCCGTTTCCATGCCGTGCAATGGCTGGTATCGTCGGCCGCGTACTGAACTCGCCTCGACTGTTTCCCACCGGCTTGGTGACATGCCGAGCACCCCCTGTAGATCATCCTTGCGCGGCGGTGGGTATGGAACGCTGCCCACCCCGCACCACAAGCATCCATGGGTCGGGTTGCCCTGACTTGCAAATTGGGGCGTTGCTATGGTGGCGATTGCCAACCCGGCTTGTCAGACCGGTGGGAGGATACCACGCAACCTTCGGGGTTTGAGATTGTTCGATCCATCAATGAAACTTGCTAATTTTACACTCGTGCTGCTCCTGTCCTTGGCAGGTAGGTCCGGGTCGGTCCACGCGAGCAGCGCGGTCGGCGCGGAGCCGATACCACACTGGCAACCGGGGCCGCACGGCGACCTTGCCTTCGAGGGCAGTGAATTCCTGCGCCAGACCAGCTACCGCAAACCCGACAAGACTGCGGACCAGTTCGATGCCGATGGCGCTTACGGCCCACTCAACCGGGCCTGGAACGCCACCCATCAAGGCCGCTGGCTCATCGAGGAACAACGCTACGGCTTCGACGCCATCGTGGCGGGCATCAGCTACCACCGGCAGGATCTCATCTCCCGGGGTGAGAAGATCCTCGACTGGGGCTTTGGGCGCGAACGTGCTGACGGCTCCTTCGACTGCCCCGACCGGTTCCACAGCGCCTCCTTCTTTGTCGAGGTCGCGGCTCACGTGGGCTTGCTCTTGCAGGCTTCTGACATGAGGGAACAAAACCAAGCTTGGGTGGACAAAATTGCACCCAAGCTGCACTTGGCCGCCGCGTGGATGATGCGCCCGGAAAACGAGGGCCCTGGCCGAGCGCATGACGCACCCTATACTCACCGTTGCTACCTGGACGCGGATGCCTTGGGCGAGACTGGGGTACTCCTGCACGACGAAGAGATGGTCAAGCGTTCACGGGAGTACGTCCGCACCGGGCTGGGACGACAGGACCCGGCGGGTTTCAACCCCGAGAAGGGCGGCTGGGACACGAGCTACCATGTCGTGGGCCTGCTCTTTGCCATGGACTATTACACGCTGGTGGCCAACGACGAGCTGCGCCAGCAGATGCAGCCGATGATCACGCGGGGGATGGCGTGGCTCCAGGCGCGGGTACGGCCGGACGGTACCGTGGACCAGACAGGCAACACGCGCACGGGCTTCGGGCAGGAGCGAGGCCCCCAAGGCAACTTCAAGCGCATGAGCTACGGGTCGGCTTACCGCGCATCGTACTACTGGGCGATGATCACAGGCGACGAGCACTGGGCCAGGCTGGCGGCAGCATTGTTCCAGGGGCAGGACGCGGAGAACCGCCAGCGCAAGGACGGCGTGAGGTAGTTGGCAAGCTCCGGTTCTGACCTGCTCGCCTGACGCCCGTCGCACAGGCTGGCTGCGCCCACCGCTCCGAAAGGGTAGGTGCTTCGCGTCAAAAGCCACCGTTTATCCTGCCGACAGGCTTGGCGGCTCGGGTAGGCACTCGCTGTCCTCAAGGAAGCAATCGGCTACGGCCATTGGTTGCCTTTCCTGGCTGCGCGGTGACCGCAACGCAGCAATCAGAACGCCGGGCGCATCTGGTGTTTACAAGTCGAATCCACGTTCTGGGAGTTCCGAGAACTTGAGTTTTACATCCGAGTCGATCCGCTGGTCCCGGTGGGGTTACACGGCGACAAAGGAACGCCTGCAGTCCCAGCCGAGGTTCCTGCCCCTAGCCAGCACGATACCCTTCCTACGGTTCAACTGCTGGGAGCATCAACTTTTTTGAGACGGAATGTTGTTGATGAGAGATGGACCAACTTTGCGGCTCGACTTCGCCCGCCACAGGTCAGACGATGGCTGACAAGATGTTTGTGTCCTCTCCGAAGCGGCTGGCCCGGCTGGCCGGCGCCCTTTATCTAGTCGTAATCCTCGCCGGGATGTTTGCCGAGGCCTTCATCCGCCCGAAGATCTATGTCGGGGGCAACGCCGCGGCCACCGCACAAAATCTGCTCGCCCACGCGACACTCTATCGCGTGGGACTGCTCACCGACCTGCTGACCGTTGTTGCCGCCGTGGCCGAAGGCGTCCTCGTCTATTACCTCTTCCAGCCGGTCAGCCGCTTCCTCGCCCTGACGAGCCTGCTCATCGCGCTCGTCTCCAACGCGGGCGAGGTGGTCGCGGGCCTTATTCATCTCCTGCCGCTGGTCATCCTCCAAGGAGTCCACGCTTCGCAGGCACTCTCGCATGGGCAACTGGAGGAACTCGCCCAGTTAGCGATGCGGACACACAACGAGTTTCTCGGGATCACCCTGGCCATCTTCAGCTTTGCGCTCTTTATCGATGGTTACCTGGTCTACGTCTCGACGTTCGTGCCCAAGGTGATCGGCGTCCTCGTAGTCACCGCCAGCGTGTGCTACCTGCTCAATAGCGTGGCGCTCCTGTTGGATCTGCCGCTGGGTGCGTTGGACGGGCTGATCCTGATCCCCTCTTTTCTGGGCGAGCTTTCGTTTTGCCTCTGGCTGCTGGTGTGGGGCGTCGATGAGGGACGCTGGCAGGCCGTGTGCGCGGCGTCAAAGGTATCTCAGCCGGTGATTGCATCCGGCGCGTGACAATGCGGGACGTATCACCAGCGACCGCACCAGAATATCGAAGAGGCGGAGGGATGTCCGAAAACTACGGCTTTTGGAACGAAGCGAGGCAACATTTATTCGGCCCAGACGAAAAGTCGTGCAAATTACTGGGGAGCATCGACTGGACTTATTTGTCGGCGGATTTGCAATCAACTGCCGTCACGTTCCAGTTTTAGCCGCGCGCGAGGTTTTTTAACCCGTGCTCCGATTGGGATGGCCGCGCTGTTGGTGGCGGTTTCTACCGCTACTGATTGCACCCAGCAGAAGGCCTTCATGCCGCCTTGATCTCGTGCGTGTACGCGGCTTATAGCCTCATTTCCAACGCCATGACCATGGCGGCGCTGACGCTCCCGTAATGTTTGTCCCACACCCCGTGGTCGAGGTGCTCGTACCTCAAGCTCTTGCGCCGTGTTCAATAAGCTGTCGACGTCCGCCAGCCTCTTGACTGCCGCCACCGGTTATATCCGGCTGTATATAACGCTTTGATTTTCCAGGGTTTCCAGCGAGAAAAACCCGGCCAGCCCCCGCTGGTCATCCGGTTATAAAACCAAGCAAGGCCCTGAGCCTGGCGCGATACACGGTTGAGCCTGATCCCCTTTATGAATGCTTTTTCAGAAAACGACACGGCGGGCAGCGATGCCATGATCACCACCCTGCCCGGCAAAAGCTCCGTTACGCTCACGATCAACGGCAAGCCGACCACCGTGCAGGTCGCGCCCTGGACCACGTTGCTAGACCTGCTGCGCGAATACCTGGACCTGA
This sequence comes from uncultured Chthoniobacterales bacterium, assembly GCA_964236475.1. Lineage (GTDB taxonomy): Bacteria > Verrucomicrobiota > Verrucomicrobiia > Chthoniobacterales > SZAS-18 > CAHJWO01. Next base: position 4,701 of record CAXSED010000103.1, on the reverse strand, counting down.
CCGGCACCAAGAAGGGCTGCGACCACGGCCAATGCGGAAGCTGCACGATACTCGTGGACGGCAAGCGTGTGAACTCTTGCCTGATGCTCGCCATCATGAAGGACGGCTCCCGGATCACGACCATCGAGGGATTGGCAGGCCAGGCCGGCGCGCTGCATCCGATGCAGCAGGCGTTTGTGGACTGCGATGCCTTCCAGTGCGGCTATTGCACGCCCGGACAGATTTGCTCGGCGGTCGGCATGATCCAGGAAGGCCACGCTCACTCGGACGACGAAATCCGCGAGGAGATGAGCGGCAACCTCTGCCGTTGCGGCGCGTACCCGCACATCCTCAATGCCATCAAACAGGCCTACGCGGCAACCGAGAAACAGGCTGTGGTCTGATTTCCTCAACCTCCCCATTTTCCATGATCAATTTTTCCTATACCCGTGCGGGCAACGTCGCGGAAGCGGTGAGCGCCAAGAGCAAGGCGGACGGTACAGGCCGTTTCATCGCGGGCGGCACGAACCTTGTCGATTTGCTCAAGGAGAACGTCGAGCGGCCCCGGTCGGTCATCGACATCACGCGCCTACCGCTTGCAACCATCGAGGAAGGCCCGAACGGCGGCCTGCGTCTGGGGGCGCTCGCCACGAACGCGGACACCGCCTACCACCCTGAGGTGCAGCAACGTTACCCGGCGCTGAGCCGCGCCATCCTTGCGGGCGCGTCGGCGCAGCTTCGGAACATGGCCACCAACGGCGGCAACCTGCTCCAGCGCACGCGTTGCTACTACTTCTACGACGTAGCCATGGCCTGCAATAAGCGCCAACCCGGCAGCGGTTGCCCCGCCATCAGCGGGCAAAACCGCGTTTGCGGGGTGCTCGGCACAAGCAATGATTGCATCGCCACGCACCCATCGGACATGTGCATCGCGCTGGCAGCCCTGGAGGCCGTGGTCCGCGTTAGCGGGCCGCAGGGCGAGCGGGTGATTCCCTTCGCGGAGTTCCACACCCTGCCCGGGCATACACCGCACATCGAAAACACCCTCGCGCAGGACGAGATCATCACCGCCATCGACCTGCCTCCAAGCCCGTACGCGGCGCACTCGGTCTACACGAAGGTGCGCGACCGCGCTTCCTACGCCTTTGCGCTGGTGAGCGTGGCGGCGCTGTTGGACCTGGACGGTGACACGATTAAGAGCGCGCGCCTCGCCTTGGGCGGTGTAGCGCACAAGCCCTGGCGGCTGCCGGAAGCTGAGGCGCTATTGACAGGCAAGACGGCGACGCGGGAAAATTTCCAATCCGTCGCCGCAACGTTGTTCCAAGGAGCGTGCGGCTACGGGCACAATCTCTTTAAAATCGAGTTGGGCAAGCGCGCCGTCGTGCGTGCCCTGCAACTCGCCACCAAAGGCACGGCAGCCATCAAGGGCGTCAACGGTCAGACGGCCGACGCCTGAAAAACTCGCTCTTCCTTTCGTTCCACCCTTTTTTATCATGAGCGCATTGAAATCCATCTTTGGTAAAGACGTTGACACCACGTCCGACACATACCTTGGCAAGCCGACGAGCCGCGTCGATGGGCCGGCCAAAGTCACCGGCGAGGCGAAATACGCCGCCGAGTTCAACGTCCCTAACCTACTGTACGGCTACATCGTCTCCAGCGGCGTGGCGCGCGGGACCATCAAAAGTATCAACGCCGCCGAGGTCGAGAAGGTTTCCGGCGTCGTGAAGGTGTTCACGCACGAGAACGCCCCGAAGACGGCGCATCTCGACCGCCACCACCGCGACCAGATTGCGTCCAACGGCGGCTCGCCCTTCCGGCCGCTCTACCAGGCGGAACTGCAATACAGCTTCCAGCCCATCGCGCTAGTCGTCGCCGACTCGTTTGAGGTTGCACGCTACGCGGCGTCGCTCGTCAAGGTGGAGTACGAACTGGCCCCGCACGAGACCGACCTGCGCGCCAACGTAGGCAAGGCGCACAAGCCCACCGATACCCGAACGGGCTACGTCTCCGCGCCCAAGAAGCCGCGCGGCGCACCGGACGAGGCCTACGCCGCCGCCGAGCATAAGGTGGAGGCCGAGTACCACCAACCCGTGGAGTTCCACATGCCCATGGAAAACTACGCCTCCACCGTGGTCCACGGCGAGGACGGCAAGCTGACGATCTACCAGAAGACCCAGGGGGTGCAGAACTGTCAGGAATATGTTTGCAACGTCTTCGGCCTGTCGAGCAAGGACGTGCAGGTGATCTCCCCCTACATGGGTGGAGGCTTCGGCTCGGGACTGCGGCCGACGTACGACATTTATCTTTCCGTCCTCGCGGCCACGGCGCTCAAGCGCTCCGTGCGCGTGTCGATGACCCGCCAGCAGATGTTCTCCTTTTCGCACCGGCCCGAGGCCATCCAAAGCTTCAAGCTGGCGGCTAACGCGGACGGGATGCTCGACGCCGTCACGCACACGGCCATCGAGGAAACCTCGCAGAACGAGGAATACCTGGAGACCGTTGTGAACTGGTCGGGCCTGCTCTACAACTGCCCGAACGTCATGCTCGATCACAAGCTGGTGAACCTCGACGTGGCCTCGCCCGCCGACATGCGCGCGCCGGGAGCGGTTACGGGCATCTATGCCTTCGAGTGCGCCGTGGACGAACTAGCCTACAAGGTGAAGATGGACCCGTTGGAGTTCCGCAAGAAGAACTACGCCGAGAAGGACCAGAACGAGGGCAAGATTTTCTCCAGCAAGGAACTGCACGAAGCCTACCGCCTGGCTTCAGAAAAATTCGGCTGGAAGGACCGTCCGTTGGAGCCGCGCTCCATGAAAAAAGGCAGCGACCTGATCGGCTGGGGCGTAGCGACCGGCTCGTGGGAGGCGTCGCAGGGCAAGGCCGCAGCAAAGCTCGTGTTCACCCCGGACGGCAAGTTGGTCGTGTCCAGTGCGACGAGCGACATCGGCACGGGCACCTACACCGTGATGACCATGATCGCCGCCGAGTATTCAGGCGTGGCCATTGAAGACGTAACTTTCAAGCTGGGCGACTCGTCGATGGTGTACTCGCCCGTGGAAGGTGGCTCGTGGACGGTGTCGAGCGTGGGATCGGCGGTCAAGACCGTGTGCGAGGAACTGCGCGACCGGCTGTTCAAGCTGGCAGGCAAGGTGGAGGGATCGCCGTTGGGCGAAGCGAAGATCGAGGACCTCACGTTCGCCGACGGGGCAATGCACATCACGGGCAACCCGGTCAAGAACGTCACCTACGCTGAGGCTCTCAAGGCGGGCAAACTCGACAGGCTCGAACTCGACACGACCGAACTACCGCAACTGGCCAAACAGGCCACCCACGCGCTTTACAGCCATTCGGCGGTGTTCGTGGAAGTCAGCGTGGATGAGGACTTGGGCACAATCCACGTCAACCGGGTGGTCAGCGCGATTGCCGGCGGACGCATCCTCAATCCCAAGACGGCGCGCAGCCAGATCATGGGCGCAATCGTTTGGGGCATTAGCATGGCGCTGGAAGAGGAGGGAATGCTTGACGATGAGGTGGGCCGTTTCATGAACCACAACTACGCGGAGTACCACATCCCGGTAGCGGCAGACATCCACGACATCGAGGTGATCTTCGTCCCGGAGCACGATGAGGTGGTCAATCCGCTCGGCGCGAAGGGCCTGGGGGAGATTGGCATTGTCGGCGTGGCTGCGGCGGTGACGAACGCCATCTGGCACGCAACGGGCAAGCGGGTGCGCCGTCTGCCGGTGACGGCGGATCAATTGCTGTGAAAGAAGGTTCGACAATAAATCACTTGACTCAAGTGTCGCGAGTGGGTAGGAAATGTTTTTGCACATTCTTGTCCTTAATCGCCCATGTACAATACCGAGTCTATCAGCGTTGGAAACCTGCTTTTGGACACCGGAAACAACCGGATTACAAAGCAAAATAGCCAGAAAGAAGCCCGTGACGCGATCATCGCAGAGCAAGGGAAAAGCTCGTAAAACTGGCTGCGGACATCTTGACCGTAGGGGTCAGCCCCATTGATCTCACCCTCGTAATTGATGCTGGTGACGGGCTCGGTAATTTCACTGTCATTGAAGGAAACAGGCGTCTTACCGCCCTTCAATTGATGCTCAAGCCGGAGCTTGCCGAAGGCACGCCGGTTCACGGTGCGTTTAAAAAGTTTAACAATGCACACGGGGACTTCATACCCAAAGTGCTTGTGTGTGTAGTAGCGCCGAACAAAAAAACAGGATCAATCTGGATTCGACGAAAACACTCAAATGGCCTTGAAGGCGCTGGAACGGAGCAATGGACAGCGATGGCCAAGGCGCGAGGCGATGTACAGGAGGGAGAGCTTCGCCCCGAATTGGACGCCGTGAACCTTGTCTTGTCGCAGCAGCAGCTTGACGAAAAACTCCGTTTATTTTTAGAGGGCAGCCAATTTAATATTACGACTTTAAAACGCCTAATTGACGCTAAGGATGTGCAAGCGCCTGTCGGATTTTCGTTGCAGGATGGAAAATTAATAACGGATCAAGATGCAGACCGCGTGAAGGGAATTTTCACGGAAATGGTAACCATTATCGCTACCGGAAAGCATGGTGCTGATAAGTTCACCGAAAGAAGCGTTGATACGGAGGATCATAGAACAATTTTTCTCGACAAATTGCTGGCGAAGCATCCTAAGAGACTGTCTAATAATGGCGTTTTGCCAGTCGTTTGACCATGAGTTTTGAA
>CAXSED010000102.1:0-14828 GCA_964236475.1 uncultured Chthoniobacterales bacterium | reverse complement strand
GCCCTCGTGCTGCACGCGCACCTGCCCTACGTGCGGCACCCGGAGTACCCGGAATTCATGGAGGAAGACTGGCTCTACGAAGCCATTACGGAAACTTATTTGCCGCTGCTCGACGTGTTCGACCGTCTGGCCGGAGACAAGGTGCCTTTTGCCCTGACGCTGACCCTGACGCCGCCGCTCTGCGCGATGCTGCGCGATCCGTTGCTCAGCGAGCGTTACTTGCGGTATCTGGATCGGTCGCTCGTGCTTGCCGAGAAGGAAACGGCGCGCACCCGGGGCCAGGGATGGGTTGAGGAGACGGCGCACTTTTACCTCGAACGCCTGCGCGGCTGCCGTCGGCAATATCTGGAACGTTGGCAAGGCGACCTCGTCGCGGCGTTCCGAGGGTTTCAGGACGCGGGTTCCCTGGAGATCATTACCTGCGCGGCGACGCACGGGCTGCTGCCTCTCATGGAGAATATCCCGCAGGCCGTGCGGGCGCAGATTTTCATCGCGCGGGACGATTACCGGGAGTGCTTCGGGCGGGACCCGGCGGGCATCTGGCTGCCGGAGTGCGCTTACGTGTCGGGGATCGACCAGGTGTTGCAGGAGGCGAACCTGCGCTGGTTCATTCTCGACGCGCACGGGCTGATGTACGGTCAGCCCCGGCCCCGGCGGGCGATCTACGCGCCGTGCTTTACCCCGGCGGGACCGGCGGCGTTTTCGCGCGACCGGGAATCGAGCCGGCAGGTGTGGAGCGCGCAGCACGGCTACCCGGGTGACCCGGCGTACCGGGAGTTTTACCGGGACATCGGCTTCGAGTTGGCACCGGAGGAACTGGAGCCGGTCATCGGCCCGGGACAGCCGCGCAAGTTCACGGGATTTAAATACCAGCGGATCACGGCGCGGGGCCAGCAGAACAAGGAGCCGTATCACCGACCCTGGGCACTAGCGGCAGCGGACTCGCACGCCGGGCATTTCATGGACGAGCGGCGCGGGCAGATCGACAAGTTGCGCGGCGTGCTGGACGTAGACCCCATCGTGGTCGCGCCGTTCGACGCCGAGTTGTTCGGCCACTGGTGGTTCGAGGGGCCGGAATGGCTGGAGCTTTTCCTCCGCAAGTCGGTGTACGATCAGCAGACGTTCGAGCTGACCACGCCCGGGCGGTACATCGACACGCACCCGACGATGCAGATGGTTGCGCCATCGGCGTCGAGTTGGGGGCAGAACGGGTACTGGGAAGTGTGGCTGCACCCGAGCAACGCGTGGATCTATCCCCACCTGCAAACGGCGGCGCGCCGGATGGTGAAGGCCGCGCGGGCGGAGGTGAAAGGCGGGGGGTTTTTGACCCGCGCGCCGGAAAAGCTGGGGGCCGACGAGGCGTTGCGCGACCGGCTGCTGCGGCAGATGGCACGGGAGCTTTTGCTGGCGCAGTCGAGTGATTGGGCGTTCCTGATGAAGACCGGCACGGCCACCGAATACGCCGCCAAGCGCACCAAGGACCATGTGCTGCGGTTTACCCGGCTCTACGAGCAGTGGAGCAGCGGCGCGCTGGACGTGGATTTCCTCGCCAACTGCGAGTGGCGCGACGCCATTTTCCCCGATCTGGATTGGAGATACTATGTTTAAATTAGTTCGCGGCTGTGGCACGTTTTTCCGGGGCGAAGGACCTTCCCGTCTGGTGTTGCTCATTATTGGGTTGGTGTTGGCGGTGGGAATTGCACACGGACAAAGCGACCGCAAGGTGCAGATCACCTTTTTGCCGCCGCCTTTGGATAACGCCACGTATAGTCTCGGCATTTACGACACGAAAAGCGGCAAGCTGGTGCGACGTTTGCAGGAGATCGTGCCGGAAAGCGCGTTCGCCGTTGGGCTGAACGGTTTAATCGCGAGTTGGGATGGCAAGGACGACACGGGTAAACTTGTTCCTGCCGGACATTACTCTGCGCGGGGGTACGCGGTTGGAATGTGGAAAGTGGAGGGTGTAGATATTCTCGGCAACGATTGGGCGAAGGACGACCAAACGTTGCGAGTCAAAAAAGTGGAGGCTATTACCTTGGTGCCCGAAGACGAAGGCCTGGCAGTTTTGTCTTATTTGGGCGGCACACAATGGAAACTGTTGCGTTTTGCGGGAGCCGAGAACCGGCTGCTGTGGCAGACAGACGTAGGCATCGCGCTGGGGGGATCGGTTTCCGAAAATCACGGGTGGCACTGTTCGCTGCAAGTCGTTGGCGAAAACGTGCTGGTTGATATCGATGGCCAAGTTGCGCAGTACCGGGTCCGTGACGGCACTTTCTCGGGGACGCCCGAGCATTTTGCGCCCGTCGATCCGACGTTTGCCTCGACCAGCGCGGGCAAGGATGATACCTCTTGGAGAATCGAGGCGGAATCGCTTTCGCAATATTCCGCGCACGGCGATTTGCTGCGCCACCTGACTCCGCAGAACGATGAACCCGTGCCGGTCGTTGTAGCTGCTTCGACACACACCGAACGACTCTATGTATTAGAAAAAGGCGAAAATTGGCAGCGAGTGCGTGGCTTGTCGTGGGTGGGGACGAAGATGGAAAGCGGAAAGCAGGTTTCTACGTGGCAGACGTTTTTTGAACGGAACATCTACTCGCCGGACCCGGCTCTGGGCTTGAGGAAACCGGTAGTGCCGATAGAGGTCAGCCTGATAGAAAACCCGCTCAATCCGGGAAAGCCACAAAAAGTAAAACTTGGGGCTGACTGCGACAATCAAGGCAGCTATGTCACGACCGCCGATGGCCTGCGACTACGACGGATCAGCCAACGCGCTGATCTCGACCCCGTAAGGTTGATAAAGGACAAAACGGTCAACCGTCTCGAATTTTATCAGTCGGACGGCGCGGCTTGGGACGAATTCTCCATCGAAGGGGCGAAGAATATGATGGAGTTCGACGCGGGCGAGTTCGAGATGACCGCCGACGGCGAGAAGACGCACACCGGAAAACCTGCCGAGCCGCCGGACCTCTGATTTTTCGTTGGGCGAGCCGCCGGTTTCGCCTAATGTGTGCGTGCTGCCGATGACACCCAAGAACATCGTTTATTTCGACCTCGAAACCCGCCGCACCGCCAACGACGCGGGCGGCTGGGACAAGAAACGCGACATGGGCATGAGCGTCGGCGTGACCTATTCCACCGGCACGGGGGAATACCGCATCTTTCGGGAGGAAACCGCCGACGCTCTCGTGGACCAACTCCGCCGGGCCGACCTCGTCGTGGGATTTAATGTGGTGAACTTCGATTACGAGGTGCTCATGGGGTACACCGTGCTCGACCTGCCCAGCCAGTTGGAAACGCTCGACATGATGGTCGAACTCGAAAAGGTGCTCGGCCACCGGCTCAAGCTCGAATCGCTCGCGCAGGCGACGCTCGGGGTCGGGAAATCGGCAGAAGGTTTGGATGCCATCAAGTGGTGGCAGCAGGGCAAGATCATGAACATCGCCGAGTATTGCTGCTTCGACGTGAAGGTGACCAAGCTGGTCCACGAATACGCCCGCGACGAGGGCGAGCTTTTTTACTTGGATCGTTTTGCCAACAAACAGCGCGTCGGGATCAAATGGTAGCCGTTCCCAACCGGAAATCCTCCCCATGCCTTCCGAACCCAAAATCATCAGCGGCACGGCGGTCGCCGACCGCGTGCTCGAAGAATGCGCCGCGCAAATCTCGGACCTGAAATCGCGCGGACACACGCCGGGCCTGGCAGTGGTGCTGGTGGGTGACAATCCGGCGTCCCGCTCCTACGTCCGGGCGAAGGACCGCATGTGCCAGAAAATCGGGATGCACTCGGTGAAGCTGGAACTGCCCGCCGAGACGACCCAGGCGGAACTGCTCGCCGTGGTGGAGCAATTGAACCATGACCCGGCCATCCACGGCATCCTCGTGCAATCGCCGCCGCCCAAACACATCGACGAGCAGGCGGTGATTCTGGCGATGGACCCGGCCAAGGACGTAGACGGGTTCCACCCGGTCAACGTCGGCAAGCTGGCCATCGGCGATCCGAGTGGGTTCGTGCCCTGCACGCCGCTGGGTTGCCAGCGGTTGTTGGTGGAGGCAGGGGTGGAGACGGCGGGGGCCAACGTCGTGATGCTCGGGCGCAGCTTGCTCGTGGGCAAACCGTTTGCATTGTTGATGATGGGCAAGGGCTCTGGTGGGGATGCCACGGTGACGGTGGCGCACTCGCGGTCGCGGGATTTGCGTGGGATCTGCCGGTCGGCGGATATTCTGGTTGTGGCCATCGGAAGGGCGAATTTCGTGACGGCGGACGACGTGCGCGAGGGGACGGTGGTGATCGACGTGGGCATCAACCAAGTGGACGACCCCGAAGCGAAACGCGGCTACCGGCTGGTGGGCGACGTGGATTTTGCCGGGGTTGCGCCGAAGTGCGCCGCCATCACGCCGGTGCCCGGGGGCGTCGGGCCGATGACGATTGCCATGCTGATGTCGAACACGATCAAGGCGTGCCGGTTGGCGTCGGTGTGAACGAGCGGCGAGAGGTGGCATCGATGTTTATAAACTGTCTGTGGGAAGGCACCCGTCTGCGGAGCGGTTCTTTGTCTGACGTGACAGAGGAAGCGGGAACTTCCCGATCAAGTGCGTTCCCGGGCAGGAGCTTGGGAACGAGGGGAAACGATTTTACGGATGAAAAGCCGAAGCTTCGGGGATTGGAAAACGCCCGGGTCTGTGCTAGGGTCCGGGCCGATGCCCACGGCGCGATCCACCCCGAGCAGCGAGGAAATCCTCGACCCCGAATTTGCGCGCGTCCTGCGCATGGCGGACCCCGGACCCGCGCTTGACGGACCGCTGACCTTTCTGCCGCCGCCTGCCGCCACCACCGCCGTCTGGCAGCAAGCCTGGACCACCTGGCGCGACCGGACGCTGACCGAAACCATCGCGCCGATCCTGTCGGCGGCAGCCCGGCATGCCGAGCGCGGGGAAGCTCGGGAAATCCAGGAGCTTGATCTCGGCCTGACCGCCGCTCTCGATCCCACCGCCAGCGCCCGGAGCACGGCAGCCGGGACGCATTTTCTCCGACGCCTGAGCCTCGCGCGGGGCGAACGCTGGCTCGGCAAATTCCAACGCGCCGCCGCTGCCGGGCAAACCCCCGCGCACTTTCCGGTCGTCTACGCCGCCCAGAGCGTGCTTTTTCATTTCCCCCTGCGGCTGCTGTTGCCGGGATACGCGTACTGGGAATGGGTCACTGCCATGGCCGCCTGTCCGCCGGTCGGCGGGCCGTTGCCGAAATTTTCCGCCGAAGCCGCCACTCTCCGCACGCTGGCCGAGGCCACGCTTTCCTCTCATGTCTTCGATGCCGCCGGGCCTTTTCGTGCTGCCGCCAATGGTTCCTAGGTCCGCCGCCGCCGAACCGGACATCGCGCAGGAAGAGGCGACTTCCACCGAGCCGGACCTGCCCTGGAACGTGGTCGTACACAACGATCCCATCAACAAGACCAACTACGTGACGATGGTTTTCCAGAAAGTGTTCGGTTACCCGAAGGAAAAAGCCGAGGTTCACATGCTGGAGGTACATTACAAGGGGCGGTCTATCGTGTGGTCAGGCGCGCGGGAACGGGCCGAGCTGTACGTGCAGCAACTCCACGGCTACCAACTCCTCTCCACGCTGGAGAAATCGCTCTAGAACCGCCGATGAGGGTGCGCCGCGAAAAGAACAACCAGCCGCAGGTCGTGCTGGAAGAGATCGAACCGTTCTTTCTGGAACTGCTGCGCAGTTTGCCGGAAAGCTCCGACCCGGGGGACCACCCGGCGGCGCGGGCGCGCCTGTTCAGCGCGCCGATGTCGCCGGAGAGCGACGGGGACGAATTCAACGACGACTGGAAAAGCTACGTCGAGCCGGAACTCCAGGAGTTATTTCAATCGGCGCGGGAAATCGTGATCGGCGATCTGGCGCAACTGCCCCCCGCCGCGGCTCACCCGCCGGTGGGATCGTTTGAGTCCGCCGCCTTCGCGCCGAGCGAGGACACGCTGGAAATCCCCCTGCGCCACGCCGAGGCGTGGCTGAGCGTGCTCAACCAAGCGCGGTTGAGCATCGCGGCCCGGCACGGGTTCGGCGAGCGCGAGATCGAAGCAGGCTGGCCGCTGCCGCCGTTCACGGACCGGGACCTGGACCTTTTTCGTCTGCACTTTTTCGAGGAGATGCAGCAAATCCTCCTGAGTGCGCTGGGGTACGATTGATCAACCTTGAACGAATCCGGCATCCGGGCGGGAAGCGGCCTGCGTATATCGCTTGATCGAGCGGCGGGTCGTTGGGTTTGTCTCAAATTGTCCGGCCTGGTAGTGAGCGCGGCTGAACGCGTGTAAATTTTTCTCTCATGTGGATCGTCAGATTAGCCTTGAGGCGGCCATACACCTTCGTGGTGATGTCCATGCTCATCTTCATGCTGGGCGGCATCGCGGTGTTCACGATGTCCACGGACATCTTCCCGGAGATTAATATTCCTGTCGTCAGTGTCATCTGGACGTACACGGGCATCGCGCCCGACGACATGGAGAAGCGCGTGATCACCATCGCCGAGCGCGCCATGACGACGACGGTCAACGGCATCGAGCACATGGAGAGCCAATCCATGAACGGTGTCGGCGTGATCAAGGTGTACTTCCAGCCGAACGTGAAAATCGAGGAGGCCGTGGCGGAAATCACGGCCATCCAACAGACGATCCTGCGCGTGCTGCCGCCGAACATCACGCCGCCGCTCATCGTGCGCTACAGCGCGAGCAGCGTGCCGGTGCTGCAACTGGCGGTTTCCAGCAAGACGCTCTCCGAACAGGAGTTGTACGATTACAATTTGAACTTCGTCCGCCAGCAACTCGCCACCGTGCAGGGGGCCAGCGTGCCGCTGCCCTACGGCGGCAAGCCCCGGCAGATCATGGTCGATATCAACTCGGAGGCACTCTATTCCAAGGGGTTGTCACCGAACGACGTGACCAACGCGCTCAACGCGCAAAACCTGATTTTGCCGTCGGGCACGGTGAAGATCGACCAGCGCGAATACCTGGTGAAACTCAACGGCAGCCCGGACGTGGTCAGCGCGTTCAACGACCTGCCGGTCAAGGTCGGGGCCAACGGCGCGATCATTTACATGCGCGACGTGGCGCAGATCCACGATGGCTACGCAGTGCAGACGAACATCGTGCGGCAGGACGGCCTGCGCGCGACGCTGCTGAGCGTGCTCAAGAGCGGTGGGGCGAGCACGGTGGATATCGTCCAGCGGGTCAAAGCGCGGCTGGAGCAGATCAAACCGGGGTTCCCGGCGGGGTTCGACGCGCAGCAGCTTTTCGATCAATCGGTGTTCGTGACGGACGCGCGCAACGGGGTGGTCAAGGAGGCGCTGATCGCGGCGTGTTTGACGGCGACGATGATCCTGATTTTCCTGGGAAGTTGGCGTTCGACGCTGATTATCGCGGTGTCGATTCCGCTGTCGATTCTGGTGTCGTTGCTGTTGCTGGATGCGCTGGGATACACGTTGAACGTGATGACGCTCGGCGGGCTGAGTCTGGCGGTGGGCATCCTCGTCGATGACGCCACCGTGGAGTTGGAAAATATTCACCGCAACCTGGGGATCGACAACAAGCCGCTGACCAAAGCAGTGCTCGACGGCGCGCAACAGATCGCCGTGCCCGCGTTCGTGGCGACGCTCTCGATTTGCATCGTGTTCGTGTCGGTCGTGTTTCTGAACGGACCGGCGAAGTTCCTGTTCGTGCCGCTAGCGTTGGCGGTGGTTTTCGCCATGATGACGAGCTACCTGCTCTCGCGGACGCTGGTGCCGGTGATGGTGCATTTTCTGCTCGGGCCGGAAGTCGATCTATACCGCGAAGAGTCCGCACAGGAGCAGGGGCACGGCAAGGGAGGGCAGGGTAAGAAAGCGGACCCGGCGGGCGATCAACCGGAACTCGCGCTGCAACGCCACGAGCACCAGCAAAACCTGGGGCTCGAAGCTGCCAGCCCGAACAACGGCCACGCCCCGGTAGCCCCGAACGGCGACGGTCCCTCCGATCATCACCCGGAGTATGCCCAGCCACGCGAGGGTTGGGAGCCGCAGGGTGCGGCGCTTCCCGGCAAAAACGGGAAAAACGGCAACGCCGCCGGGCAGCAGGGCAAACCCGCGCACAAGGACTGGGTCTGGCGCATTCACGAACGGTTCAACCGCCACTTCGAGAATTTTCGTTCCGGTTACGAACGGATGTTGACATGGGCGTTGGAATTCCGCGCCGTGACGATCATTTTCTTTGTGTGTCTGTTCTTGGTTTCGATGGTGCTGTTTCCGTTCATCGGACGTGACTTTTTCCCGCAGGTAGATGCGGGTCAGTTCCGGCTGCACGTCCGCACCGTGGCGGGGACGCGCATCGAGGAGGCCGAACGCGTCTTCGGCGAGGTGGAGCAATACATCCGGCAGGTCGTGCCGAAGAACGAGTTGCGCCTCGTCATCGACAACATTGGGTTGCCGGTCGGCGGCGTGAATCTCGCCTACAGCGACAGCGCGACCATCGGCTCCACTGACGGCGAAATTCAGGTCGCGCTCAACGCCGATCACAAGACGCCGGTGTGGACGTTTATCCGGCGGCTGCGGCGTGAACTGCCTGCGAAATTTCCGAGCGTGGCGTTCTACTTCCAACCGGCGGACATCGTCAGCCAGATCCTCAATTTTGGGTTGCCTGCGCCCGTGGATTTGCAGGTCGTCGGACGCGACAAGGGAAATTATCTCCTGGCCCACGAACTCGCGGCCAAGGTCGCCCGGATTCCCGGGGCGGTGGACGTGAACGTGCATCAGCTCGTTGATGCGCCGCAGTTCGATATCGACATGGATCGGCAGCGCGCGATCCAGCTCGGCCTCACCGCCAGCGACGTGGCGAATTCCCTGCTCATTTCGCTCTCTTCGAGCGGCCAGACCGCGCGCAACTACTGGGTAAATCCGGTGAACGGCGTTAACTACCTCGTCGCCGTGCAGACGCCGCAGTACCACGTCGATTCGCTCAATGCGCTGACCAACACGCCGGTCATCGTGCCAGGCCAGACGCAGTCGCAGTTGCTCAGCAACCTGTCCACCTTCAAGCGTGATTTTAATCCGGTGGTCATCAACCACTACAACATCCAACCCACGTTTGACGTGTACGCCAACGTGCAGGACCGCGACCTCGGCGGTCTGTCCGGCGACATCAACAAGATCATCGACGAATACGCGCCGAAACAGCCCTGGTACAAGGAAATCATCCCGTTCAAAGACTTGATCAGCAAGTACGTTCCCGGCGCAAAGGACGCCTTCAAACTGCCGCCGCCCAAGCTGCCCAAGGCGACGACTTTGGAAATGCGCGGGCAGGTGCAGAGCATGAACACGGCGTTCTCGCGGCTCGGCGTCGGTATCGTGTTCGCGGTGGCACTGGTGTATTTTTTGATGGTGGTGAATTTCCAGAGCTGGCTCGACCCGCTCATCATCATCATGGCGTTGCCGGGCGCGTTTTCCGGGATTTTGTGGACGCTCTTTGCCACGCATACAACCTTCAGCGTACCGAGCCTGATGGGCACGATCATGTGCATCGGCGTGGCGACCTCGAACTCCATCCTGCTCATCACGTTCGCCAACGACCAGCGACAGGACGAGGGGGCAAACGCGCACGATGCCGCGCTGGCGGCGGGCACGACCCGTCTGCGGCCCGTGCTGATGACGGCGCTGGCGATGATCCTCGGCATGATCCCCATGAGTCTGGGCTTGGGTGAGGGTGGCGAGCAGAATGCACCGCTCGGCCGCGCGGTGATCGGCGGCCTGCTGTTTGCGACGGCGACCACGTTGTTTTTCGTGCCGGTCATCTACAGCATTTTCCGCCGCAAGGAACTGGTGTTGGTCAGCGCGGAGGACGCCGAACTGCTCTTCGAGAAAGACGAGCCGGAATACAAGATGGCCACGGCGGGCAAAGACGGCAAGAACGGGCAGAACGGGCACGATCAACCCGGGCAAAAACCGGCGGCGCAACGGGGCGCGCCACCCAACGGTGCCGGTAAAGAGGAAGAAGCCCCTGCGGCTCAACATTAAACCCGATGCCTGCGAACTCTGACCACTCCATCGAAGCTCGGCCCATGCGCCGCGTCCCTGCCGACCACCACGACAGCGACGCGCCTGCGCCTTCCACTGCAAAGAAAGACCAACCCAAAAAAGGCGTGTACGGTCGGTTTTTACTGATCGTCCTCGGATTGATCCTTTTTCTCGCGCTGCTGGCTTTTTTCGGAATTCGGAATTTTTTTAGCAACCGCCGCGAACAAGCCGATACCGCCAAGGCTGTGCAAGCCGGTGCCGTGACCGTGCAGGTTGTCAAGCCAACCCGCTCGCCGCCCTCCTTCGATTTCAGCCTGCCAGGAAGCGCGGAAGCCTTGAACACTGCGACCCTGTACGCCCGGGTAAATGGCTACCTGAAATCGCGTCTCGTGGACATTGGCGACCATGTCGAAACGGGCCAGTTGCTCGCCGTCATCGCCGCGCCGGAACTCGACGCGCAACTCAACCAGTCCCGCGCCCAGCTCGAACAGTTCCGCGCCGCGCAAGGCATCGCGCAGGTGACGTTCGACCGCGAGAAACGCCTGCTCGAACAAAAGGTCGTCAGCAAGCAGGAGTACGACCAGAGCGAGGCGACGTACAACCAAGCGGTCGCCAACGTGAAATCCGCCGAGGCGAACGTGCAAAACCTGACCGCGCAACAGGGTTTCGAGAAGATCACCGCGCCTTTTACCGGGGTCATCACCACGCGCTACCTGGACGACGGCGCGCTGATTTCCAGCGGCAGCGGCACCACCGCGCCGAGCATCTATACGCTGGTGCAGTCCGACATCCTGCGCGTGTTCATCAACGTGCCGCAGTCTTACGTGGCCAACCTGAGCGTGGGTCAGGAAGTGGCGGTCAGCGCGGTGGATTTTCCGCAGAAGGTGTTCAAGGGAAGGCTAACGCGCATGGCCGACTCGCTCGACCCGTCCACGCGCACCGAGCGGGTGGAAATCCAAATCCCGAGCGAGGGCGGAAAGCTGCTCGTGGGGATGTATCTGACGATTCGTTTCCAGGTGCAACAGGACGAGCCTGCGCTGGTCGTCCCGGCGAACACCGTGGACATCCGCCGCGAGGGGCCTCGCGTGGTGGAAATGACCCCGGACAAGACGCTGAAATATCAGATGGTGAAACTGGGCCGGGATTTCGGCAAGACCATCGAGATCGTCGAGGGTTTGACGGGCAACGAATCGCTCGTGGTCAATCCGAACACGGATTTGGTGGAAGGAATGAAGGTGGAAGTCGCGCAGGACAACCGCAACGGCGAGCACTAGGCTCGAAGGATCTTTTCCGGGGTGGATGGCGACCCCGGAATCTTCCCCTCGAAAGTAGATTCGTCGGACAGAACCTAGACCGACCGCCTGCGCGGCAGATAGCTCAGCACCCACCACACTGCCGTTTTGACGTTTCGGTGCGCCGCCAGCGATTGCCGGAAGTACTGCCGCGCTTTGTCCCGGTGTCCGAATTGGAGATGATCCTTGCCGAGGTTGCGCAGCCCCTGGCTCAGGAATTTTGTCACCTGCACGGTCCGGGTGGGAAAGAGATTCCGCTCCAGCAGCGTGCGGTAAATGTAAACGAGGTTTTCCTGTTTATCGGGCGCCAGCCGGGCGGTCTCCATCGCCTCGTGCACCCGGTATCGCGTCAACCGGGCGGGGACGTAGTAGGCCGCTTTCCCGGAGGCGGCCAGCAGGCACGCGATCCAGTAATCGTACGCTCCGCTGACCTCCGTGACGATCAGGTCGAGATCGACGGCGTCCTTGCGGAACAGCGCACCCATCGCCAGGGGCACGCCCTTTTTCACTAGGGCGAACGTTTGGAAGTGAGCCACCTCGCCTTCCGGCAGAACAGCCCGCTCGTAATGGCGGCTGACCCGGTCGGTCTGCGCTGCATCCACTTGCCCGTCGCCCGACATCATCCAGTGGTCGCAGAACGCGAGCACCCGGTTGGGATCTTGCTCCAGCGGGGCAACCAGTTTTTCCAGAAATTCCGGTTCCCACGCGTCGTCGTCGTTGAGGACGGCGATGTATTTGCCCCGCGCTTCGATCAGCGCAGCGCGCAGATTGAGCGCCACGCCCAGTGTCACCGGATTCCGCCGGTAGCGCATTTCCAGACGTTGGAACGACTCGCAAATCGCCTGGATTTCGTCGTTGGCCGAATCCGCCGTCACGATGATCTCGAACGAACTGAACGTCTGGGCGAAGACGCTTTCCAGGGCCTCGCGCAGGTATTGCGTGCGGTTGTAGACGGTGACGATGACGCTGACGGCTGGAATCATGGATGGGAAAGTGCTCCGGGCGGCATTCGTTTAACGACTGGACCGTTCAATATCAAACAAATCCGGCGACCATGGCGATTCTGCTGCACTTCCCGTGCCCAAAACGGAAACAGGCGCGGTGTGAACAGAGGCAATTACCTCGTCACCACCGCGCCTGAAAAATTGCGGGCTTCTTATTGTTGCTGGTTGGAAGTCGTCCCCTGAAAATGCTTGTACAGCGCGACCGCTCCGTAGATGAACACCGCCGGGCGCACGGCAAACAGCGCCAGTCGAATAATGGCACCGACAATCGCACTCAGCGGCAAAAGCCGGAGGACGAAACCAGCCGCTACCGCCGACAAAACGGCCTGAGACGGATTTTCACGCACGTAGGCTTCGCCCTGTTGGTGAAATTCGGAAAACTTCTGCTGCACATCGTTGGAATCGCCGTTGCTCATACTTGGTAGGTCTTGGAGTTGGTGGAGTTCTGCTGCCATTGCTCCCTCAGATTCGCAGCCCGGCGGGACTTTGAGCGTGTAAAGTCGGTTTATCGGGCGCGCGAGTGCGGGATTGCCTCGCTTTCCAGGCGGGCGAAAATTTCTTCCAGGTGGGCGCGGTCACGGGTCTCGATGGTGCAGAGCACGCTGACCGCGAACACATCGCTCCCGGCAAACGCCCGCTCGTGGACGATTTCCTTTACGCTGGCACCGGCGTCGGCGATGAGTTTGGTCAGGTGCGCCAGGCCGCCGGGACGGTCGCTGATCTCCGCCGAAAAGCGGCACACGCGCCCGTCGGCCACCAATCCTTTTTCGATGACCCGGCTCAAAATGGCGGGGTCGATGTTGCCGCCGCAGAAAGGCAGGACGACGCGTTTGCCCGCCAATTCGGGCAGCTTGCCCGCCAGACAAGCGGCCAGCCCGCTCGCGCCGGAGCCTTCGACGATGGCTTTTTCCAGTTCGACGATGCGCAGGATGGCCAGCGCGATTTCGTCCTCGTTGACGGTGACGAGCTTATCGATGCGGTCCCGGGCGATGGGGAAGGCGTTCGCGCCGATGTCGGGGACCGCGAGGCCGTCGGCGAGGGTGGGCTGGCAGTGGATTTGCACCGGGCAACCCTTTTCAACGGCGACGGCGAACTTGGCCGCGCCTTCCGGCTCAACGCCGATGATTTGCACCTCGGGCCGCAGGGTCTTCACCGCCAGCGCGACCCCTGCCAGCAGGCCCGCCCCGCCGACCGGAATGACGATGGCCTCCACGTCCGGCACCTGTTCCATGATTTCCAGGCCCATCGTGCCCTGGCCCGCGATGATCGCCGGGTCGTCGTAGCCGTGGATGTAGGTCAGGCCCTGTTCCGCGCAGAGGGCGCGGGCGTGGTCCTTCGCTTCGAGAAACGTCGCGCCGTGGAGCACGACGTTCGCGCCGAGGCGCTGGCAGGTGTTGAGTTTCACCAGCGGCGCGAACCGGGGCATGACGACCGTGACCGGGATGTCGAGCAACCGCCCGTGGTAGGCCAGCCCGAGCGCGTGGTTGCCCGCCGACGCCGCGATGACGCCGCGCTGTCTCTGCCCGTCGTCGAGCAGCAGGAGAGCGTTGCGCGCGCCGCGTTCCTTGAACGACCCGGTGCGCTGGAGGTTTTCCAGCTTGCAGAAAATCCGCATCCCGGTCACCTCCGAGAGCGGGATCGACTCGGGGCAGGGCGAGACGTACACCGCCCCGGCGATGCGTCGGCGGGCGGCCTGAATATCGGCGATGGTGACGGTGGCAGGTTGCGGCGCATTCATAAACCGGCGGATTATTTGACGATTATTTGTACTTCGGCGTCGGCGGCGGACAGCGAGAAATCCTTATACAAGAACTCGCACTTGGCTGCTACACTGGCCGATCCAGCTACGGTGACCCCGATCTCCTTGCGACCGAATTCTTCGACTCTCTCTCGGTGTTTTCCGTCAATGACACGAAAAATCTTGAAGCGAAGATGCAAAACCATCGGGTGGATGGTGTGATTAGTGATCTTGGAGATAATGAGATACCGATCAAATCCAAATTGGATGGATGGCGTGCCGACTTGGATGTCTGGCGGGAACAGCCACCAGACAATGTAAAGACTCAGCGCGATCAGCGGCAGACTTCCCCATAACAGCCAAGGGGGTTCATGTTGCACCAGAACCTGCGGGCGCATGTCCGCGTGAATGTTCGAAGCCACGGTGCCACCAACATGCGTCATCGGTGCGCATATGCTATCGTCCTTTTTACACGATTATGGACCCGGTGACCCAATCCGAAGTGGAAGCGAAAGGCGACGAAATCTTCGCCATCGTGGACGCCAAAAAAGTCCTGCCCGACGCCCTGAATCCCGCCGTCTGGTATGGGCGGATGATGGAATGGTCGATGGGCAACGAGGCGCTCAAGGTGCAGACCTTGCGCTTCGTGGATGTGTTGCCCGCGCTGAATTCCTCCGGCAGCGTGGTCGAGCACATGCAGGAATATTTCAAGGGCAACGAGGTCGGCCTCGCCGGGCCGTTGCGCTTCGGG
>CAXSED010000101.1:0-14851 GCA_964236475.1 uncultured Chthoniobacterales bacterium | reverse complement strand
CGCCTGCCACAGCGGAAAATCAGCGCAAGACCTACTTTTTAGACAGTCTCTTAGGATGAGACAGAAAGTGACCCTCCACGATTTCGAGATTTGGGAGAGTCCGCAGCGCGCGAAATAACATATTCTGACGCAGCGGCTGGTCTGGATCGCTTGGTCTCGCCGTAACACGCGCCGTACAGATACAGATGCGCTCAATTTGGTTTTTCGGCAGGGAAAGCTCGCACATCTTTCTAATATCCAGCCACTTATGCGGACTCTTTTTGAGCGATCCATAATACAAATTGAACGCGTCTACATACACAAATGTCTTCATATTTTTTTCATTGACTGCGCGTTTAAGAAGGCTGATGTTGCCGCCATCTATCCCCCCTGTTGCTTCGGTGGCAGGGCGCAGGGCCGGTCCTTCGGGACCGGCCCTTGCTATTTAATTTATCATTTGTGGGTTAGCTATCCAGTAGAGCTACAATTTCCGAAATAGACCAAACGTGGTCGGCGACCTTGGCTTCCATCGCCGAGGTGACTCGAAGGGTCTGGTGAACGCGGGCGAAATTGTAATGCATGTAGTGAAGGGCAATCGCCGCTTCGTGGTTGGCCAGCTTTTTTGAAAAGGCGTTCGTGAGGCGCGTAAACCGGCGCATCTGCATCCGCATCGTGAGATTCTGGCGTTCGATAAAGCTGGTGGAAACACGCTCCATATCAGGCTTGCCAGTGACGGGCGTTTTCACAGCGCCAGTGACCTCTGAAGGGCTGTAGCGGACCTCGCCGTGCGGAGCGTCGCCGTAGATTTTAACGAGCATCGCATAATCCACGTCCGCACCGAACGCATCTTCCACGGCATTGAGATAGGCGCGGTTTCCATCGGTCGTCAATTGGACCCGGTTCGCCAGTCGGTTTTTCAGATCGTGAATGAACCATTGGGCTGCGCCAGCGTCGCGCGGGCCAACGAACCAGCAAGGGACCACGCGAACCCCTAGACGCATGATCGTGTCACGATGCACGCCGGTCATGCGTTCGATGGAGCGGATGCTGTTGCCCTCTGCGAGCATTGCGACCGCCATGTTTTTCTTTTCGGTGGGAAGGTTGTTGGCCATGCATCATTTGTAATGCATTTTGCAGTACGTTCAACATAAATATTTGACTTTGTGGTGAAAATCGCATTACATTCATGGATGGCAAAAGACCGTGTGTTGCAAATTCGCCTTACTGACAATGAGAAGCTCTCGTTTGACCTTGCCGCAGAAGTGGCGGGCATTCCATTATCCTCATGGGTTCGGGAAAGGTTGAGACTGGCTTGTATTCGTGACCTTGAGAGCGCCGGAAAACGAGTCCCTTTCGTGGAAGAAATCCCCCTTGGTTCCTCAAAATGAAAAAGGCAAAAGCAGAAATCTCAATGAGCCAAACAGGTATCGGCTCAATCCTCAAACTTTACACGCTCAAAGTCCCCTCGCATCAGCGGGAATATTCATGGACGAGAATTCTCGTCCAAAAGCTGTTCAACGATTTGCAAAAGGCGATTTCGGGTTCCCCGGAATACTTTCTTGGAACGGTTGCGACTTTTCGAGATGGAAGCGGGCAGTTGGTGGTTATTGACGGCCAGCAACGGCTGGCAACGGTGACAATTTTGCTATCGCAAATTCGCAACTATTTGAAAACGCGAGACGAGTTCCTAGTGGAGAATCTCAAGGCTTATCTGGAATATTCAGACCGTTCACAACGGGCCGTCATTCCGCGGCTCAAGCTGAATCTTAGCGACAGTGCCTTTTTCGCCGAAATGCTGATGGCGAAGTCCGACGCGGACTGGCCGGAGCCTGCGCTGCTCTCACAGAGACTTATTTTGGGTGCGTTTGAGGAAGCTGCAAAGTACGTGAAAAAAATTGTTGCCAGTTTTGATCCGAAGGATCATGCCGACGTTCTAGACACTTGGATAACCTACATCGAAGAGAGCGCCGAAGTTATTCTTCTTCAGATGCCAATGGGCTACAACGCCTACAAAATGTTTGAAACGCTTAACGATAGAGGTCTCGAAACTACCCAGGCCGACCTTGTTAAGAATTATATTTTTGAGCAGGCAGAATCAGATGAGCGGCTGCCAGAAGCCGAGGCATCTTGGCATCGAATTAGGGCGCTGCTTGATGCGTTGCAGGAAGACCGGGATATTACCGTGATTTTCATGCGTTGCGCCCTCATTTTAATACAGGGACCACTAACCAAAGACCAAATCTTCGATGTCGTCCAAGCGAAAGCAAAGGGGGCGTTGAATGCGCTCAATTTGTGCCGACAAATGGAGGGACTTGCCGCAACTTATGCAGCCACATTTTCGACCGATCACGAGAAATGGGTCGCATATCCCGATGCTATCAAGCTCGCAATCAAGACGTTGAACTTCTTCAACATTCAGCCCTTTCGCCCGGTCATCGTGGCCGTGGCCGATAAGTTTGAGCCGAAAGAAGCGGTGAAAGCATTGGACCTACTGATCTCGGTGGCGGTACGGGTCACAATCGCGTCGAGCACCAGCAGCGGGAGCATTGAATCCGTGCTGCATCCTACGGCTGCCGACATTTTCAACGGAGAAATTACCACGCCAAACCAGTTCAGGAAACGGATTGAGTCGATCATTCCGAATGACTTAAAATTCCGCAACGCTTTCGCCGTTGCCACGGTCACGAAAACGGCCCTCGCGCGGTACTACTTGCGAACGCTTGAGCGGGTTGTGAAGCAGGAGCCAACGCCGTGGTTTAATATCAACGACGATAGGGAGGTCATTGACCTTGAGCATATACTCCCCGAAAACCCCGGCGATAATTACCCAAATTTTAGTCTTGAGGATGCGGCTGCATACGTGCGTCGCCTTGGTAATATGGCCCTGCACGCCAAGAAGCTTAATTCGGAGAATCGAAGTGACGCTTTCACACTCAAGAAAGGCACGTATGCAGATTGCCCCTACATGCTGACCCATCAGCTTTCTACGGTTCCAGATTGGACAGCGGATTTAATCGTGGAGCGGCAAGCGAAAATGGCTGAGTTTGCGGTGAAAGCATGGCCGATTTGATCGAGCATATTTCAAATTAGGACACTACCAAAGTTCCAGCCGAATCAAATCGGGCTGGATCAAACTGTACCACTACCGGATCGTTAAGTCCTTTGCATTTCTTGTCGGTAATCTGGTATGACGACTCCTTCCGCCGCTGCTGTCGATGCAAAGGCCCGATATGACTGGAAGCTGACCATCGCTCGACGTTATTTGTACGGGAACACAAAGTTTGCCGGTGGCGGCACAGATATGCTGATCAGCCTCGGTGGCCGTAGCTTTGGTGAGCTACGGTGCCAACTGCCGGACGCGCGACCTGAGCAACTTTTGCATGATCCAGATGTACCTATACGATTGCGGGTAGTCATTGACGACGAGACAATTTTTTGCGAGACGTACCGGATTGCTGATCTTCGTAGGGTTGCTTCCAAAATGAGCAATCAGCGCAAGCCTCTCCTACCGTGGAATCGAACGTGGAATCACATTCTCTGGCCAGAAATACTCAAAGAACTGCCTGAGTCGGCATGACCATGCGGAACCACGCGCTTTATCGAACAGAGGCTGGCGGCACTTCCTTTTTGTATCCATTGTCTTGCGTGACCAGCCTTTGTCGATGAGATGGATCCGCTAGACCACCGAGATTTTATGTATCTATCACGCTCAAAAACGTTCTTCGATTCTGTGCCTTTCCAAGTAAGCGACAAAATACACGTTCGCTTACCAGAGATATACGGTGGTGATCCTTTAGATTGTGACCTCAATTTCCACACAGACGACTCACGGTACGCAATCGCTCTCAGCGCATTCGTAGGGGCCTCCGACACCTCTTCGGAACTGGTGTCATTCGGATTTTTGACCGCCGAGGGGTTTGCGTTGGTTCGTCCACGGGCAGCGAGCGGGTGCCACGCCCGTTTTGAGGCCATTGCGCCAGAGTTTGAGGGCGCACCTTATTGATTCCCGTCTGTCTTGTTTGCCACCGGCTTAACCACAGGCTCCAGCGAACGTCCCCCGGAGGCGCAGTTTTTTCTTCTTGCTCCGCTTGGGGCCGCCGCTGAGCTTGAACTTTTTAGACGGCGCTACTTCTTCCTGAAATGAAAGATTACGGTGCTCGCGTATTTGCGAAAGCTCTCCCTGAGAATCGAGACTTCTTGAGGGTCGATACTGCTTGGATTCGGGTTTCTGCGTGCGCCGCAACCACAGATGCAGCGTCACGGATCGTTACCGACTACCTGAACAATAGCGGCTGGGAGATGATTCGCTTCGAGGAGTCTGGACAGGTTGATCTCCAGCTTTCTGCCCACCGTGATCGCATTGAGGCAGGTCTTGCAGCTCATGGGGTGTTTGCGCTGGTTGATGGCGTTCCGTCCTCAGATGCCAGGAACTTCTCCCAGAACTGACGAACTTGCTGCACCGCTTAACCACGCGATTCAGCGAACAGCCTTCGGCTGTCGCTGAGCTTGGACTGTTGTCTCAAAATCTATAGTTCCCCTGAGACAAGTAGATAGGCATTCTGTCAAAAATGTGGTTAATTGGTGCTCCTGCATAAACGTTTTTCCAAGCCAATGAATCCCGCTCAACAGCTTGTAGGTCAAACCATCGAAGGCGATTGGCTGGTAGAGACAGCGGTGAACCTTGCAGCAAATGGATCGACCGGCGGGGCGTTCTGCATCCCGTATTTGGTGAAGCATACTAAAAGTGGGCAAAAAGCATTTTTGAAAGTGCTCGACGTTGTCAGCGCGATCACCCGCTACAACGCGTCAGGCGTCAGCTTGGCGGAAACTCTGAGCAGGATTGCCAGCGCCCACGTCTTTGAAACGCAGCTCTTAAAAGACTGCGAAAATCGACGCCTGGACCGGGTGGTCCGAGCTTTGGGCTACGGAGAAATTCGTCTCCCTGTGCCTCCTTTGGGATTGATCGGCTTTCCTTACCTCATCTTTGAGCTTGGAGATGGCGACACCCACAGGTTCATTGACGCGAGTAGGCCCATTGATCATGCGTGGTGGCTAAGCGCCTTACACCAGACGACAATCGGCCTATGGCAACTGCATGGGATTGACGCGGCGCACCAAGATCTCAAACCTTCCAACGTAGTATTTTTTGGCGTGGACAATGCCAAGGTTGCCGATCTCGGGCGAGCCGCACGCAAAGGGATCGGCAGCTTGAACGACGACCGCTTCGGGGATGGAACCTACATCGCACCCGAATACTATTACGGTTACCTGCCGACCGAGTGGAACGAACGCTTCCTAGCGCTTGACCTTTATTTATTGGGAAACCTCGCTTTCATCGGAATCATGGGCGTTTCAATGACGGTGGCCCTCCTCGACACTGTTCCCCCGGAGTTTAACCCAGTGAACTACCGTGGTACTTACGCGGATGCCCTCCCTGCGCTGGTGAAGGCGCTTGGCGATGTCCTCCAACACACCCGATCTTCGATCCCTGAGCCTTGGCGTGAGCAATTTATCACCGTGATTGAACAACTTTGTCATCCTGATCCTACCAAACGGGGTCATCCAAAGAGCCATCGCTCGATGGTCGGTGAAAAATACTCGCTGGAACGCTACGTCTCCGCGTTCAACCGGATGGCGGCCACCGCCCGTGCACAACTGACAAGATGAGCGAGCTTCTCACGCAACTTCCCCGCCGGGTTGTTCCTCGCTGGAGGGATTTTGCGACCACCTGTGCCTTAGGCGAACTCGGTACAGTCAAACCACAGCTAAAAAGTACCCCGCTCCACGCCGATCTGGTGGAAGCGAAGGAAATTTGGGCAACGACCAAAAACTACATCACTGCTGGTGAACTATTGGCGGCGGCACTCGTCGAGCGAGCTTGGCCTGCGGTGATCGAGGCCGCAACCTACCTCAGCAAAGAGGATGTGCGAGTGCCTCCTTTCGCAAAGGAAATCGCCCGCCGAGCGATTGGATGGGCTGGCAAGGAAGTTGCCTACCCGTTAGTCAAGGCCAACGCACACGCTGCTCCAGCGTTTGATAGTCGGATCATCGGTGTTCTCAGGAGAACCTTGGCAAACTTCCAATTCAGTCCAATCCATTGGGTAGAACTCGGCCTCGCTTACACCATCATCGGTAAGACCGATAAAGCAGAAAAAGCCGTTCTGACCGCGTTGTCATTGGCACCAAACGACCGATTCGTCCTACGCTGTGCCACACGCTTCTTTTTGCACCGAGAAGCTCCCAGCACCGCCAAACGGCTTCTCGCCAAGAGTTCCCGCACATCAACGGACCCGTGGCTTCTTGCCGCGCACATGTCTGTGGCAGACATCATGGACGAAGACGCCAAACTTCATCGGCAAGCCCGCGCTATTTTCGATGCCAAGACGATCAGTCCACATCATCTTTCTGAACTCGGCAGCGCATTGGCAACGTCTGAGATCAAGGCTGGCAATGACCGAAAGGCGCGGAGACTTTTCGATCAATCCTTGGTGACGCCGACTGAAAATGCGGTGGCTCAAGCCGTATGGGCCAGAGGGCAGAAAATCGTCGTCGGTGGCCTAGACAAATTACTTGATCTGCCATTTAGCTTCGAGACGAACGCAAGACGCTCAATCCAAGCTGAAGACTGGGATGGAGCTTTGACCGAGGCGCAAGGTTGGCAAAACGACGAACCTTTTTCCGTTCGTCCCGCCATGCTAGGCTCTTTTCTTGCCAGCACCGCCCAAGAGGATTTCGCAGTCGCCGAGCAGATCGCGCGGCGGGGACTACTTGCCAATCCCGATGAACCAGTCTTGGTCAATAATCTAACTTACGCTTTGGCTTGTGCCGGAAAAATCCCCGAGGCGAAAGCTATGCTTAATCACTTGCCCCGCCTCAACCTCGACGCAGCGGAGAAAGTTATGTTCAGTGCAACCGAAGGGCTGATCGAGTATCGCGCCGGGAACTCCGAAGGCGGCAGGGCCAAGTACGAAGAAGCAATTAGAATGGCCAGGGAGCACAAATTGACGAGCCATCACATACGCGCGCTGCTACACCTTGCCCGTGAAGAGGTTCGCGTTCATTCCCCTGGAGCTGGACTGTTGGTGCAAAAATCGACCGAGCTAGCAATCCACCATACAGATCCAGCGATACGATTGACCCTATCAAAGCTCCTCGGCGATTCAGGCAAAGCTGAGCCGGTTCATCCGTCTCTGAAAAGCGCCCCTTCGGAACGGGACCAAGTGATTACATCATCTACTCCGGTTCGCCAGTTCCACGCGGTTGAGTGGAACAAGCCAAGGAAGTAAGAACCCGCGCGAGGCTCTGCGTGACAAGAAACGCGAGCACTTGGACGATGCCAGCGAATTGGACTTCATCGGCGCGTACCTGAAGGCGGGCGAAGAATATATGCTGGAACGCGAAGACCTGCGGAAGCTCGGCACTGCCAAAGATCGCTGGTGATCAACGAGCGCGTAGCCGCCTCGTATCTTCGCTTTGTGTCGAAGGCGCAAGTTGAGCCTGGATTCCAGGAAGGCCGCAAATGCCCGTCGGTGGATGCCAAGAACATCTTTGCACCTCAAAGAACCACGGCACGACTCCACCAATCTTTCCGAGCCTGCTGATAAATCGACTTTGTTGATTGACACTATCGCAGATTCTGCGATGAATTGCCTGCATCGCAGAGTCTGCGATAGCGTAACAAAAAAGTTGCCCGGCCGGTGCTAGTAACACCAACCGGGCAGTAAACCGAAGCCCATCAGGTTCAATTGAAAGGAGCCAGTTCAGATGCACAATAACAACGGCAGTGGAACTCTCAACGGAAATCAAGCAGGCCCGCCAGAAGCTCGGCCTCAGCCAATCCCAAGCAGCCAAGGCATGGGAGGTGCCTCTCCGCACCCTGCAAGCCTGGGAACAGCGCACGAACGCGCCGAGAGGATTCGCCCTCAAACATCTGCGGAGCATTCTGGACGCCGCCCTCCCGGTGGATCGCCCGGCTTCCGCACCGCCGATGATCTCATCGCCGCCACCCTCAGCCAGCGCATCCCCCGGCCGTCCACGCCGGAAGGGGGCTGGGTCAGCTACAAGGAAAAACTCCGCGACGTGAGGTGGAAGCGCCGCCGCGACGATCTGCTGCGGCAGCGCAACTACACCTGCTGCGAATGCGCGCAGCCTCTGACCACAGGCACGATGGACCTGCAAGTCCACCATGTCGTGTACATCTCCGGTTTGGACCCTTGGGACTACCCCGACGAATTGCTGCTGGTCGTTTGCCCCTCGCACCATTGGGAGCGGGCGGCGCTCGAACAGGCGATCTATGTGCAAGTGGGCCAGCACCTGGCAACGCGAGACATCCCGGAATTGCAGCGGCAGCCCGTGTATGCGTTTTTTGAGGACGACCCGCTGCTCGCCCACCTGCCCGGTTGGATGCAGGATTTGCTGAGCTACCCGCTCAACCAACCTGAGCCTGTGACCATCGGCTGCGAAAAAACGTCCTGCCCGCTGCGGGAGAAGATTCATCAGTGCCTCGCCGCAGCAGGCGTCGAATTGACCGACGCACAGAGGCAAAGGGCCTGATCCATGCGTGGCGGCTCCGTCGCAGCCGGGGCCGCCGCGCAACGCTCTTTTTCGCCCTGCTCCCGAGGCGGGTTTGGCAGGTCAGGGGTTCTGCCGCTGCGCGGACAGCAGGAAGCCGGGGGCATAGATGCCCCAGAGATTACCGCTGAGTTGGCCGTCCCGCAAAGTCAGTGCGACGTTATTCACCGTGCCCTTACCGTAGAAAAACGTGTTCGCCGGTTCGTCGCCGACGATGAATTTGTGTGGATTGACCTGTTCCAGGGTGACCTTCAACTCCCCTTTCGGAGGAGACTCAACCACATGCATGAAAGCGTCGTCGGTCCGGTCCGGTGGCAGGGGCAGGTTCGGGATGCTTGCGGTCAGCTTGGCTGAGCCGGTGAACACATAGCCCGAGGCGGGCAGGCGCAACTCGAAGCGGGCAAGGTTCGGATCACCACTGGGCGAAGCGATGAACCGCCACTCGGTGGCCATGCTCTTGTTCAGCATCGTGATCTGGCCTTTGTAAAGGGTGCCCGGCTGGGTGGCCTTCCGCAGATCCTCCTTGTAGGCGGCTTCGATGGCATCCTTCTTCGGCTTGGCTTGGGCGATGGCCGCCTTGGTCGCCGTCACGAAGCGTTCGGCGTCCAGGCTGCCCTGGAGCAGGATGGGGCCGGTGAAGGTGGAACGGAACCGGCCGTCCTCCTCGGGCAAGTCCATGTTCATCATCGAGAACTGCCAGTGGTCCACCTGCCACTCGGCCATCATCTTGCCGTAGGCAGGGGCGAGCGGTCTGTCCTTGGGATGAAGGAGGGCCAGCAACTGCGGGGAGGCGAGCGCGGGCGGCGGGACCGTGAAGCCGGGGTAACGGCTCGCGTAGGGTGACTGGGCGTAAGCCTGGCTCCAGGCGACGAGGTCGTTGAGTTCGTCCACCGTGGCCTGGAAGGCGGCGGTCGCCGGTGCGGAGGGTGCGCTCAGTTCGTCCTCTACCGGGGCGAAGGTCAGCCGCACGTTGTAAAGCCAGACGTTGCTGCCCGGCGCGGTGTTAGGCGGCGGAACGGGCGGATCGTTCTTGAGTTCTACCAGTTTGATCACCGGCGGCAGGTTGCCACGGATGAAGTTGGTCAACTCGGCCGTGGTCGGCTGCTGGCGGTGACCACCACCAGGAGTCTGGAACGAAGGTTCGCTCGGCGTCTGACTTTGAGTGGTCGTCGCCGGTGCTGCTGGTTTACAAGCGGCCAACGCGCAGGAAGCGACGGCAGCAATGATGTAGCTTGCGAGACGGGAAGAGATCATCGGGTGCATGAGGAGGCGTCGGTGGTTGCCCAAGCATTTATCTACGGCTCGATGTTCACCTTCACGCTCCCCTGCGACGCTACGCCGGGCAGCTTGAGCCTGAGCGTCGTCGCACGGCTGATGACCGCCATCGCTTCGACCTCGATCTTCGTGTTCCGCTTTCCAGCGGGCACCGTCGCCGTCAGGGACAGCGCAACGTAATCCGTGCCCGCGACCGCCGACCCCTTGGCTATATAGTCGAGGACGTAGGGTTGGCCCAGATCGCTGCTGGTCGGACGGAACACTTTGACGCTGACCGCGCCACCCGCCGCCACGCTCACCGATGTAGCCTTGAAGTACGGCAAGGCCGGGTCCGGGCCGACCAGCGGATGATCGTCAGCGGCGGTCGCGTTCCACTCGACGTTTCCCCGGTAGGTGCCGGAAAGTCCCCAGGACCAAGCGTACCGCGTGACCGCCGCCGTGGAGGTAGCCACACCGCCATCGGGAAACGTCATCTCCACCGCGACGGTGCCGTCCACGTTGCTCCCGTCCGCGTTCACCAGTGGCAAGGCATAGCCGCCGCTGGCGCTGGTGAGAGCGTAGTATTTACCGTCGGACATCGTGACCTTCACGCCCGCGATCCCCTCGCCAGGATCGTACTGTCCGTTGGCGTTGTTGTCGCTGTAAACCACGCCCGTGAGCATCGCCGGATCATCATGGGAGGCCAGCACTCCACTGCCGAAGTCTTCTATCTCGATCAGAGGGCTGCCTGGCATCGTCGCAAGGCCGATGCCGATCACGGTGGACCCGTACAGGCCGGTCATGCGGTTCTGACGGTGGGCGAGATCAGGTACGCCCCAGTCGATGAGGTAGCCCGCGTGAATCTGGTCCAGCGAGGAGAACCCCGAATCGGCGTTCTCGCCCGCGAAAGCCTGTGGGCAGCCGGAGGCTTGGACACGGCTCTCGGGCGTGGAACCATCGTATCCAGCGTGGAGGTCCCCGGCCGGACCGACGCCACCGTGAGCAGCGATGTCCGCCGCGTGCGAAGTCGATGAGGCGAGCAGGGATGGGTCGAACGCCAGCGGAGGAACGGCGGGCATCGCTGCAAAGACCGAGGCGATCTGGTTGGGGTCCACGCCGTACCCAAGCACGACGCTTTGTCCCTGGGCCGTATTCTTGAGCCACGCGGCGAGGCGTTGGCCCTCGCCCACCGGGTCCATGCGAGCACGATTGAGCAATTGCAGCAGATATTGCTCGTCGTTCGTCGGGTCGCCTTGGCTGTAAAGCACCGGGGTAGTGTTGGTAACGGCCTGCTGCTGGGCTTTCGTGCGTTCACTTGCAAGCAAGATCGTCGAAGCGAGAACGAGGGGAGCAAATCGCCGCATCAGGTCGGCAGAAAAATTCGTGCGGATGAGGGCGAAATGTCGGATTAGGGCAAAATTCATAGACCGGAGAAGCATAGATTTTAGCCCGGTTTACAAAGTGACCGGACGTTCACACTTGCGAACGTATCCACCTCTTGGGTGCCTACTGTCAAGTTCGCATATGAGCGATTTGCGTGCGGGCCGATCAGGCCGAGAAAGCCGCCAGCCGCAGAATTTGGTGGGATGGCAGGTACGCCGCCTGCGCCTACAGCAACGTCTCACCCAACCCGCCTTGGCCGCCCGCTGCCAAGTGGTTGGTTATGATCTCTCGCGGGAAAGTTTGGCCAAGATCGAAGGACGCATTCGCACCGTCACCGACGCCGAGGTGGTGCTGCTCGCCCAAGCATTGCGAGTTCCCTTTATTCTGCTCTATCCGCCCGAAGGAGAAATTGCGGGGCTACTCAAGCCGTTCCAGAATCTTCCTTAAACTGAGCATAGCAAACGGCTTGAGGTAAGTGCCCTCACACTTGCGCTGTCATCGCGTCTCACGAACTCGTCTTCCATCCCCAATTTGAGACGATGATTTGCGAGACGGGTTTTTGGGACAAGGGTCTCTTTGGCGTTCACGAACGCATGTTGGCTCGGGACGATGCACCTCAAAAAACCAGTGTTTTGGGAGACGACTGAAATGTGTCCCGGCAGCTACCTGATCGATGGCCATCTGTCGTGCAGATAAAAATTGACACTGGCACACACTTGACTAGGATCGGTGCGGCTTCGCCATCTCGAAGTCTCAGGGGTTTTTCAGCCGGACAGGGGAGAGGGTTTTTGCGCCATCTGGCGGCTGGGCATTCATTGGGGCTTTCTGGAGAAGCGATCCGCTCGGGCGGCCCACCGCCTCCGGGTTATCAGCTCCGCCGTCCGTTTCACGTTCATCAGCAATCATGAAAATCAAAACTGCCACCCTTTACCTGCTCGCCTTCGCCATGGCCGTCACTTTCGGCACGCCTGTCGCGCACGCGCAGACCCTCTACACGACGGACTTCTACGGCAGCGGCAACATCAACTCCTACAACGCCGCCGGCACGGCCACCGCCGGTTTCACCCCGCCCACTGGCAACGGCTCCAACGGCATCGCGGTCTCCGGCAACACGCTCTACGTCGCCAACTACAACGCGAGCACCATCAACACGTACAACGCCACGACCGGCACGGCCCTCGGCACCTTTGCCACGCTCAGCGGAGTGCAGGGCCTGACGGTCTCCGGCACCAACCTCTACGCCACCTTCGGCACCGGCACGGTCACCGACCTCAACACCGCGACCGGCACGACGATGACGGGCTTCACCCCGTTCACCGTCTCGGGCGGCGCGGCGGCGACGGCCGTCTCCGGCACGATGCTCTTCGTCTCCAACGGCGGCACGACGGTCGGCGAATACAGCGCCCTGACGGGCACCGCCGTCAACACGAGCTTCATCACCGGGCAGAACACCGCCTGGGGTCTGGCGGTCTCGGGCAACGACCTCTTTATTGCCAACCGGGGCGGCACCACAGTCAGCGAATACAACGTGACGACCGGTGCGCTCGTCACCTCCAGTTTCGTCAGCGGCGTGAAGGTCGTCGGCCTGGCGGACGCGGGCGGCGTCCTCTACGCCGTCGGCGAATCGGCGAACCAGGTCTACGAATACAACGACACCACGGGGGCGGCGATCACCAGCTTCTCCCTGCCCTCCGGCGACAGCGACGCGCAGAGCATCGCCGTCGTGCCCGAACCCGCCACCTGGGCGGGTGGCGCGCTGCTGCTGGGCGTGGCAGGTGTGGCGTTACGCCGCCGGCGCGTATCGGCGGCTTGAGGGGTAGCGCGAGATCTTACCGAGCAGGTGCGGGGATATCGTCTCAAAAAATCGAGGTTTTGCGAGACAACTTACGCAGCTTTCATGACAGACGCCTTCGTGTGGCCGGAAACGCCATATCGTCTCCGGCGCACCCCTATTCTGCGGGCCACCCCGCAACACCCCGTGCGCGGCCACCGCTCTGCGTGCAGGCGCAAGCGTACAACCGCTGATTCCAGCCGTGATCGGTAGATTTTCCACTGCCTACGGTCGCCCGCCATTCCGCGTCCAAGATGTTTGAGAATCCACTTGTCGAGAATCTCTCTATCGCCGACTGTTCGAGCTGAACAGCATGGCTCTAACGACCCGCCAGCAGGAGGTTCTCGATTTCATCCGCCGCACGGAACTTGCGCGCGGCCAAGGGCCGACCACGCGCGAGGTGCAGCAGCACTTCGGCTTTCGCAGCCAGACGGCAGCGGTCGATCACATCAATGCGCTCGAACGCAAAGGCGCACTCGACAAAACCCCCCACAAGGCGCGCGCGGTCACGACCTCGCCTCCCCGGATCGAAATCGTCCATGTCCCGATCTTCGGCACGGTGCCCGCTGGTATCCCTGAACTCATCGAACAACAGCAACCGGACGGGTTCGTGGCCGTCGATACCGTGGCCATCGGCGTGTCCAAGGATGCGAAACTTTTCGGCACCCATGTGCGGGGCGACTCAATGATCGACGCGCACATCCTCGACGGCGACCTCGCTGTGCTCCAGGCAGAGTGCGAACCGCAGCCCGGCAAGATCGTTGCCGCCCTGATCGACGGCGAAACCACCCTCAAGCGGTTTGTGCGGAAAGGCAGACGCTTTTTCCTGCACGCCGAGAACCCCCGGTACCGGGACCTGATCCCTCTCCAAGAGTTGATCATCCAGGGCGTGCTCGTGCATTTGCAGCGCAATCTGGAGGGCTGCGTTACTTCCCGAAGTGCGAAATAAAGCGTACTGTTCATCTTGAACAGTATAAAGAAAAGTGCTATGAGCGGTACATGCCACCGCCGTCGAAGATCATCGAGTTGAGGGAATTGCTCGCGGCGAAGTATCCCACCGCGCCCCAGAAAACGACGGGCTGCCTGCCGACCGGGGTCGCGCAGGTGGATGCTGTTTTGCACGGCGGGCTGCCCGTGGGCGGGCTGACCGAGATCGTCTGCACGGCGGGCGGTGGGCTGGTGCTCAACGCTCTGGTAAACGCCACGCTTCGGCGTCGAGGGTTGATGGCTCTCATCGACGGTGCGGACACGTTCGATCCCTCCGGGGCGTCCCCGGCGGCGTTGGCGCGGCTGCTATGGGTACGCAGTCAGACAGCAGCGCAAGCAGTCCAGGCGGCTGACCTGCTTTTACGGGATGGCAACCTGAGCCTTGTCGTCTTGGACCTCCGTTCCGTGCCTTCGCAGGAGACGCGCAAGATTCCCTCCACGAGTTGGTATCGGCTGCAACGGGTGGTCGAACCCACGACGACCGCCGCCGTGGTTTTGACCTCACATCCCATGGTCAGCGGTGCGCGTCCACGACTGGTGCTCGCCGCCCACTTTTCGTTGCGCGCTTTCGAGTGTTGTCAGCAGGACCTGCTGGGACGCTTGCAGGTGGACCTCGTCCGAGGCCAGGAAGAACCCGCTCGGCGGTTGGCCTGATGCGGACCATGGGAAATTGACCGAGAACACTCTCTATGTTCGGAGCGATTTTACTGCCGGATTTCGCGTTGCAGGCCGCGATGCGCCACCAGCTTCTTCAGAATAGCCGAGGGCCGGTCGCCGTTTTGGGAGACGAGGCGGCTGGCGGCAAGCCGTGCATCCTCCAATGCGATGTCGCTGCGCTTGCCGCCG
>CAXSED010000100.1:0-15042 GCA_964236475.1 uncultured Chthoniobacterales bacterium | reverse complement strand
GCTCGTCGCCTTCGTCGTGCTGACCGCGCTGGTGCTGGTGATGAAGGTTCCGGCGGCGCGACGGCTGCAAATCGCCGCGATGCAACTGGTGCGCCCGCTGCACACGTCCACCGGCGGGGTCCGCCGCCTGAGCGTGGCGGTCAAAGGGCTCCAGAGCCTCCAGGAACTGGAAACCGAAAACAAGACGCTCACCGTCGAAAACCAGAAACTGCGCGCTACCAACCAGATGATGAACGACCTGCAAACGGAGAACAACTCTCTCCGGCAGGCACTCGATTTCCGGGATCGTTCCAAGTACGAACTGCTGCCCGCGCGCATCATTGCCCGGAGTTCGACCTCCTGGTGGAGCACCGTGCAGATCGACCGGGGCGAGCAGGACAAGCTGGACAGCGACATGCCCGTGGTCACGGATGTCGGGTTGGTCGGCAAAACGACCACTGTCGCGCCCAACACGGCATTCGTATTGCTGATCTCCGACGAAAACTGCAAGGTGTTCGCCAAGGTGGACGGCACCCGGGAAAAAGGGATTCTCAGCGGCGAGCGCACCGCGCCCAACGCCCAGCCCGCGCTTTCTTTGAGCTTCCTGTCCCGGGGCGCGCAATTCCAGCCCGGCCAGAAGGTCTATAGCAACGGGGTGAGCGGCGGCGTGTTCCCCGGCGACCTGCTGTTGGGCACGATCAAAGATTTTCAGGCTCGCGAGTTGGACACACACGCCACGGTGCTCCCGGCGGTGGACCTCTCCAAGCTGGAGAACGTGTTCGTCGTCAAGGGGTTCCGGTCCACGGCAGCCCCGGCACCCACGCCGAAGAGGTGAAGTGTATGACGCCCGTCTTCTTCGCGCTCGTGCTTGCCGTGGATTTGTTGACGGTCATTTTCCAGCCGTATTGCCCGCCCATCGGGAGATTTTCCGGCGCGGTGGTGCTGATGTTTCCGGTCGTGCTGACCTACGGGGCACTGGCGCTGCCGTTCGCCGGAGCGCTGGCCCTGGCGTTCTGCAACGGGCTGCTCTGGGATGCCCTGACCGTGCAAATCCTGACGCCCGGCATGTACCTGCGCGATGCGCCGGTGGAAGAATTACCCATGGGTTGGTCGATCATCCTTTTCGGGGTGCTGACGATGCTCGTCCACGGGTTGCGCCCGCTGTTTCTGCGCGGACGTTGGGATTTGCATTGCGTGACCAGCGGCGTCTGCACGGTGGTCATCCTGGTGACCCAATACGCGCTCATCACCTTCAAACGCGGCGGATTGATCTTCCCACACGATCTCTGGACGCGCCTGCTCCTGCCGGGGTTTTTCGCGATGCTGCTGGCCCCGGTGGTCTACTTCGGATTTTACTTCGTGGCGGGGTTGTTGAACTACCCCGTGCGCATCTACGAGGACGAACGCCGCCGACGCGCCCGCGCCGAAGGAATGTAGCCAGCCGTGGGCTTGCTCCTTTCCACTAGCGTTTTACACCGTCAGCGTTTACATTGCGCTTCTAATCGCCCGCCGCCCCGATCATGGCTTTGTTCAAGACCGAATCCCGCATCCAGATCATCGGGCTGTTTTTCCTGTTGGGCATCTCTGCTGTCATCGGCAAACTTTGGTGGGTCCAGGTCATCAATCACCAGCGGTACACGGACAAGATTCGCGGCTCGGGCGAGGTGACCGTCCGCATCCCCAGCGTCCGAGGCGAAATCCGCGACCGTAACGGTCTCGTTCTCGTCGGCAACCGGCCCAGTTTCTCCGTCGATTTCATGCTCGACGAGATGGTTAAAGGTTACGGCCAAGCCTTCGGCAGGAAAAACGTCCCCAAGGCCAAGCACATCTTTACCGTCGGTGGCGTCTACAAGGAAACCCAGGAGCCAGACGTGGTCAAAATCGTGCAGGAAACCGTCTTGCCCCGTTTGGACCAACTCGGCTTGCACCAGGCCTTCAGCGACAAGCAACTGGTCAAACATTTTTACACGGATCGCTTGGTGCCCTTCACGTACATGGAGGACATCAAGTTCGCCGACATGGCGAAGATCAGCGAGCGCGACCTCGGCCTGCCCGGCGTCGATACCCCGCAGCGCGCGGTGCGCGAGTACCCCTTCGGCGCGCTGGCTGCCCATGTCCTCGGTTACGTCGGTCAGGAGAATGACACCGACGAGGAAGAGGCAAAGAAATACACGTATTATCAACCCGATGTGGACGGTAAGGCCAACATCGAGCAGTCGATGGACAAGTGGCTGCGTGGGCAGCCCGGCAAGCGGATCGTCAAGAAAAACGCCAAGGGAGTCATCGAGGGCGACCTGCCCGGCGTCCCGCCCGTCACGGGCAACGATGTCTATCTGACCATTGATGCCCGCATCCAGGCGATCACCGAAGAAGCCATGCGTTCGGTGGGCCGGGGCGCGGCTGTTGTCGTCGATCCCGCCAACGGCAACGTGCTGGCGATGGCGTCCGTGCCGTCGTTCGATCCCAACACGTTCATCCCCAGCATCTCGAAGCCGGACTTTGAAAAGCTCATCAAGGACGATACCAACCCGATGACCAACCGGGCCATCCTGTCCTACGCGCCCGGCTCGACTTTCAAGACGATCACCTCGTTGGCTGGACTCATCACGGGCAAGGGCAACAACAAATACACCTGCTCGGGCGGCGTGACCTACGGGGGCAAGTACATGCACTGCTGGATCGGCCAGAAAGGCGGCAGCCACGGGACGCTCGACCTCGAAGGCGGGTTGAAAAATTCCTGCAACGCGTACTTTTTTCAGTATGGCAACGCCGCCGGGGTGGATGCCATCGACAAGGTCGCCAACCTGATCGGCATCGGCCAGAAGACAGGCATCGAACTTTCCAACGAGGCGGCGGGCATCCTGCCGGGCAAGGAATGGTTCGCGGCCCACAATCCGCGCGAACGCTGGAGCGACGGCCACACCGCGAATCTGAGCATCGGCCAGGGCTACGTGCAGGCCAGCCCTTTGCAGATGTCACTAGTGGCCGCGATGTTCGCCAACGGCGGCACCTGTTATTACCCACGCCTGATCGACCGCGTCGTGGACCGCAACGGCCAGGATGTTGTCGATCCCGACACCGGCAAGCTCGTCGCCCAGGGACCGCGTGTCCGCGCCAACCTCCAGACCGATCTCGGGCTGAAGCCCGACCAGATCGAACACGTCAGGCACGGGATGTGGAAGGTTGTGAACGACGCTGGCGGCACCGCCCCACACGCCAAGCTCAAAAACGTCGAACTCGCGGGCAAGACCGGCACCGCCGAGTTCTGGCGCAACGGCGTCAAGGATAACCACACCTGGTTTATCTGCTTCGCGCCTTACCAGAATCCGAAGTACGCGATTTGCGTTTTCATCCAGGGCGCCAAGGGCGGCGGCGTGACGGCAGGTCCTTTGGCGGCGCGCATCATGGACGAGGCTCTCGCGCTGGACTCCGGGAAATACGTCGTCAACGTCAAGCCGCTGGAGCCTGCCAGGGGAAGCTTTTCGTTCATCAACAACATTGATTTCAGCAGCGATGTCCCGGTGCAGATGGCCGCAAACGCCCAGGATGCCGAGAAGAAAAAATTCCTGACCCCAGTCGCTACCCCCAAGAAAGGGTC
Source organism: uncultured Chthoniobacterales bacterium (assembly GCA_964236475.1). GTDB lineage: Bacteria > Verrucomicrobiota > Verrucomicrobiia > Chthoniobacterales > SZAS-18 > CAHJWO01. Next base: position 11,465 of record CAXSED010000100.1, on the reverse strand, counting down.
TATCCTGACGGCGGTGACCGAGGACGGCGACGACGAAACCCCGCCGACCGACCGGGACGCGGACACGGGCGACCATAATGCTGACCATGACCGCGTCGCCGCCGCCAAACCCAAGGTGCGCGACACGGGCGACGACGACCAGGGGTCCGCCAAGGTCGCCAGCAACGGCGACGCGGGCACCAGCGACACGGCGCTTCAGAAGTCCATGCGAAAATTCTTCCGCCGGGATAACAATGGCGACAGCAGCCCGGATGACACCGAGGCGCAGACCAAAACCTTACGTAAACAACAAAAAGCTCAACAACAACGCCAACAGCATCTTTCCGCCAGCCAGCCGCCTCCGCAGCCGACCCCGCCCCCGAAGCGCAAAAAGTTTCTGGGTCTGTTCTGATCTCGTTCGGACCCGCCACCCGTCCGCCTCTTCTCCGGCGGGCCAGAACGGTCGTTCGTTTGCTCGCGGGCCAAGCCGGATTCCCGGCTCTTGGCAGGCCGGGTGGCACTTGTCCTTTTCCTCTTCCCCCAATGGGTTCCTCCCTTCCACCCTTCTCAAAATCTGTCACCCACCAAACCCTTTCCATGATTGAAAAAGTCAAACGCATGCTCGGCCTTGCGAAGAAGAAGCAAAACAACCTCCTGCTCATCAACGTCGAGAAACTCGAACGCCGCGTTGCCCTGCTCGAAGACGGCGTGCTCGAAGAATACAACGTCGAGCGCGTCACCGACCGCAACATTGTCGGCGGCATCTTCAAGGGCCGCGTCAAGAACATCGAACCCGGCCTCAAGGCGATGTTCGTCGATATCGGCTACGAGAAAAACGCGTTCCTGCACTTTTGGGATGCGTTGCCCGGCCTGGACGAAACCAAGGTCGAACGCATTGACCGCGGCGACAAAGGCGGCGGGAAAAAAAATCAGGGGCAGAAGAAACCCACCGCCAAGGATATCCCGACCCTCTATCCGGTTGGCAGCGAGGTGTTGGTGCAGGTCACCAAGGGACCCATCGGCACCAAGGGGCCGCGCGTCACGACGAACCTGTCGCTCGCCGGGCGGTATCTGGTGCTCATGCCGTACAGCGACGGCAGCGGTATTTCGCGCAAGATCGAAGACCCCAAGGAGCGCGACCGCCTGCGCAAAATCCTGCGCGCGTTGGATATTCCCGATGGCATGGGCGTCATCATGCGGACGGCGGGTGAAGGCCAGCGGGCGCGGTTTTTCGTGCGTGACCTGAGCCTGCTGCTCGAACAGTGGGCGACCATCGACGAAGGCAAGCGCACCAAGCACGCCCCGGCCTGTTTGTTCGAGGAGCCGAACCTCATCGAACGCACCGTACGCGATTTCCTCACCGACGAGGTGGACAAGGTCATCTGCGACGATTCCGCCAGCGTCGAGCACATGAAAATGCTCGTCGGGCAGATTTCCTCGCGTTCTAAGAACCGCATCGAGCACCACACCGAGCACGTCCCGATCTTCGACAAGTACAGCGTGCAACGCCAGATCGACGATGCCTTCCACCGGCAGGTCTGGCTCAAGTGCGGCGGCTACATCGTGTTCGACGAAACGGAGGCGCTCATCGCCATCGACGTGAACACCGGGCGCAACAAGGGCAGCAAGGACATGGATAAAACCATCCTGCAAACCAACCTCGAAGCGGCGGACGAGATCGCGCGCCAGATGCGCCTGCGCAACGTGGGCGGTCTGATCATCGGCGATTTCATCGACATGAAGAGCCGCAAGGATCAACAGCAGGTTTATGACCGGATGAAGGAGCGGCTCAAGCGCGACAAGAGCAAGACGCATGTCCTGCCGCTCTCGTCGATGGGCCTGATGGAGATGACCCGCCAGCGGGCGCAGGAGAGCCTGAGCAGCAGCGTGTACGTCTCCTGCCCGTATTGCAGCGGGCGCGGCAAAGTGAAGAGTTCGATGAGCATGAGCGTGGAACTCCAGCGCACGCTCAATGCGATCATGCGCAAGCATCAGGACACGATCCACGAACTGAAGATCACCGTACATCCGGAAGTCTTGCAGCGGCTGCGCACCGAGGACGAGGATTTGCTCGTCGAAATGGAGCGACGCTACGAGGGCCGTCTCATCTTCCGCGCCGATGTGGCGTTTCACCACGAGAAATTCACCATCCATGACGCCGTCACCGGCAACGAACTGAAAATCTGATCCATCTACTATGACCAATTACCTTGTGACCGGTGCCAACCGTGGGTTGGGCCTCGAATTCGTTCGCCAGCTCATCGCGCGCGGCGACTCCGTGATCGCCTGTTGCCGCGAGCCGGAAAAGGCCAGCGAACTCAAAGCCATCGGCAAAGAACGTTTGCTGATCCATGCGCTCGACGTGGCCGACTCGGCGGCGATTGCCTCCCTGCCAGCGCATCTCGACGGCGCGACCGTGGACGTGCTCATCAACAACGCCGGGGTCGCCGCCGGAGAGGAAGAGTTCGGTGAATTCGACATGGCCACGATGGCGAACGTCCTGCGCGTCAACGCCCTCGCGCCGATGCTGGTGACGCAGGCGCTCACGCCGCTGCTCGAAAAAAGCGGCGCGCAGCCGAAGGTTGTTTACATCACGTCGAGCCTCGGCTCCATCGAGCAAGCTGAAGGGTTGTCCTTCGGCCTGAGCTACGGGATGAGCAAAGCGGCGTTAAACATGGGCGGCAAGAAGCTCGCCGCCGAGTTGAAAGGGCGCAACATCGCCTCGGTGTTGCTGCATCCAGGTTGGGTGCAGACGGACATGGGGGGTGCCGGGGCTCCGCTGCAAGCGGTGGATTCGATCCGTGGGATGCTTCAGGTGATCGACAAGCTGACCGTGGCGGATGGCTTGCGTTATTTGACGTACGAAGGCAAGCCGCTGCCGTGGTGAAGCTGCACCCGCTCTTCCCGGTAATCACAGGGCACACACCCGCCCCCTCGCTGCGAACCGATTCTCTCGGGTAGTTCTTCACCTTCCGCTTCCATGAAATTTTTTTCCCGCTCGTTCCTGCTGGTTGCCGCCGCCGCCTCATTCTGCGGTGTGCCGCTGCACGCCGAACCCCCGAAAATCGTTGAAAGTCCCACCGCCGCCACGGCGGGCAAGGCCACCATCGCCATCACCGACAGCAACAAAACGCAAACCATTGAAGCTGGCGGCAAGGATGTGGCCGTCGAAGGCAATCACAATAAAATCACCCTGAGCGGCGCGTGCCACGCCTTGACGATCAACGGCAGCGACAATGAGGTGACCGCAGAGGCGTTGGCCACGATTTCTACCCCCGGCAATCACAACAAGGTGACCTGGACCAAGGCGGTTGACGGTGAGAAACCGCAGATCACCGATCTCGGCAGCGACAACAAGCTGGGCAAACACACCGATTAGACCACACTCGGCGCGCCTGCGGGTTCTGTTTCGTGCAACCGACCGTAGTCGACCGTCATCGTGCCGTCGTCCACTTGATGGTATATTTCGGCGAATCGCTCGCCGAAGCGCACCGCCCGCCAATTGTAGTCTTGCTGGCTTTGCACCGGCGCCGGGATGACGGTATCCACGCACACAATCGACGCGACAAACCGGCAGTCGCCCCGCTCGATGGACTCGGGAGTGACCCCGTACAGAGGACTGTGTTCGTCGATGAGGTGGCGCAGAGTCATCGCCGCCGGGAAGACCGTGACCCACGGGACCTGCATTTTTAGCTCGTAGAAGCGGCGCATGTCTTCCGCTTCCCGCGTGGTTTCGGTGCGGATCATCATCAGCCGGAACTCGGCTTCCACCATGGCCTGGTGCCGCAGATTGGCGATCCGCAACATTAGCGCTGGTTGGCCGTCGAAATTAGAAATCACGAGCGAACGGCTGAACACGAAGAGTGCCGTGGGCCGCGAGAACCGCACGAAGATGAGTCCCGTCATGACCGCTAGTCCGAACATGCCGACCATGATTTCGACGGTGGTCACGAGATGCCCATACAAGGTGTTGGGATACATATGCCCGTAGCCGACTGTGGCTAGCGTCTCCACACTGAAGAAAAATGCGCTGGCGAACGACCACGGCGGCATCTCCGCGATGCACTGGCCTCCCAGCAGGTAGAGCAGCGCGAAGAGCGTGTTGATCAGGAAATAAGCTCCCAGCAAACAGCCGATGAATTGCGGCCAGTTGAGCGTCAGCATGGAATGGTAGACATCGCGGCCCTCCCAGCGGGACGTGTTGAGCTTGACGATTTCAAATTGCCCCGAGCGCACGGAGATCCGTCTGTCGTTCTTTTTCATGCGGGCGGCAGCGTAAAACGGAATTCAGGAAAGCGCCAGAAATCGCCACCAGATGATCAGTGCAACCACGGCGGCGAGGACGGCGGCTCGCACCAGCCCAAGCCGGTTGTGAGGATAAAGTGCGAGGACCATCGGTTTTCCCCGTGCTTTCCAGACCCGAAAGATCAGGACGGCAGCCCCGATAAATCCCACCAGATAACTCGCCATATGGGCAAACCACACCGCCATGAACCGGTCGTGCAGGTTATCCGGGATGGCCCCTGCCAACGCAGCCGGGATCGAAACTACCGCGTGACGGGAAAGCTGGTATCCGGCAAATCCCGCGCTGGTAGCGGAGCAGGCCATTACAACGAGTAACACCGAAATCCTCCGGCCCAATTGGCCAGGGGGTGTCGGTGGCAACCCACGGGATTGCGAAACCAGCGCCAGCACCGTGCCCCAGGCCAGACCAATTCCCGCCGTAGCGGCCATTCCCCAATAGATGGCCAGCCGCGTTGGCGACGCCGTGTGAAAAAGCGGCGGGTGCGCTACCGTAAAATATTCGAGGCAAACCCGTGCGGTGATCTGGTCGTGCAGCACGCCGTAGCCCATCGCAGCGAAGGTGCTGATCAAGACGATTTTCAACTTGTTCATAAAATCGGGAAGATGCTGTTAGTTCTCCAAACAGCGATAGCGTCGGGTGACCGCGCTCATCTCGTACCCCCTTTCGCGGCCTCCGCACCATGCCGCCTTTGAACCCGCCCGGGAAGTCTGTATCTTACCGCCTCGCTCTCTTTTCCGCCATGTCCGCACCGGCTGCCGCTTCCAAAGAAACCTTCATTCCCGCGAATCCTTTGCCCGCGCCGCTGCCACCACGCTCCGGCGGACGGCCCGCATGGCAACGGCACCGGTTGTTCAAGTTTTTCGCGTCGGTCAAGCTGGCCGTCGTGTTGCTGAGTGTGCTCATCGCCGCCAGCATCGTCGGCACGCTTTACGAGACCAGTTTCGATGCCAAGGTCGCCCGCGCTTACATCTACAACGCGTGGTGGTTCGACCTGTGGCTGACCGTGCTCTGCATCAACCTCGCCTGCGCGGCGTTCTCGCGGATGCCCTGGAAACGCCATCACACCGGGTTTCTCATCACGCATCTGGGCATCATCATTTTGCTGGTCGGCGCGATGATTGGCCGGGGTTGGGGCATCGAGGGCACCATGACCTTGCATAAAGGCGAGCCGCCGGACAATCAGCTCATGGTGGACCAGCGCGTCCTGCGCATCGAGGAACCCGGCAGCGAAACCCGCCAGTATCCGGTGGAAATCATCGGTCGCCACCCCACCCCGGCGCGTCCGTGGTCGCTCGGCCAGACGGCAGGCGGCTGGGACATCAAGCTGGTGGATTACGCGCCGCTGGTCGATGCCGCCTTCGAGCCGCAAGCGGTTCCGCCGACGATGGCGGCTACGGCGAACGTGCAACCGGCGGTGCGCGTGCGACTGGTGACCAAACGCGTCGGCGCGACGCTGGATTCCTGGCTCCTGGCCGGGGATGCCGAGCACGGTTCGCTCGATTTGTCGGGCCTCGCGTCGGTGCAACTAAAACGCGGCGTGGCCCCGGCCACCACGAACGATCCGGCGGCAGCCAGCGCGGTCCCGTCGCCGCAACCGGTGGTCAACGAGGCCTTCGTTGCCATGGCGAATAACCCGGCGCAGACTGTAGACATCCCCACCCCGGACAGCACACCTTCCGGCGCGAACGTGCGCCTGACCGTGGATGCAGCGGGAAAAAAAACGGTGCTCGTAGATTGGCGCGGGGCGACGTGGAGCTTCGATCCCGACGCCGATCAAGGCAAGCCGCAGGACCTCAGCGGCTCGGGCCTGAATGTAACGATCGAAGGCTACTGGCCCGACTTTGTCATGCGCGACGGCAAACCGACCACCGCCTCCCCGGACCCGCGTAACCCGGCGGCGCTCGTGCGGGTGACCGGCAAGCTGCCCGCGCCTGTCGCCGACGATCCCGCGCCACCGCCAGTGACCACGACACCCGGCGTCCCGCCGCCCATCAGCGCAGGCACGCAAGCCAATAATCAAGCCGTGATTTATTGCGATGATCAGGGCGGCCTGACCTACACGCTTAAATCCCGCTCCACGCCGACGCCCGTGCGCGGCACGCTCAAACCCGGCGAACCGATTCCCACCGGCTGGATGGACTGGCAACTCGAAGCCGTGCAGACGATCCCTGCCGCGCTCAACCGCACAACGTTCCGGCCTGTCCGCGACGCCCGGCCCACAACCAACGATCAATCCGCCACCTCCGGCGACCCGAAAGTGGTCAATTCGGGCGACGGCAATGCGCCCGGCCCGGCCAGCGCGGGCAACCGGGGCGAGGGCGTGCTGGTGCGCCTGAGCCGCGACGGCCAGACCCACGAACAATGGGCCGCCGTGGGCTGGCAGGTCACGCTGCCCACGACACCGCAGCCGACGCGGCTCGCCTACGATTCGCTCGTTCAGGGGTTGCCCATCGGCCTGCAATTGGAGGACTTCGAGGTGACCTTCAACGACGGCACCGAAGACCCGGCCAGTTTCAAGAGTCACCTCAAAGTCACCGATGTTGAAGGACGCGAGGGCACGGGCAGTTGCTCGATGAACCAGCCGTTTAACTTCCCCGGCCACTGGTGGAACACATTCAGCGGCCTGACCTTCAAAATGTCGCAGGCGCAGTGGAGTCCGGGCGACCTCAACCAGACGACGGTGCAGATTTTGCGTGATCCGGGTTGGCTGTTCAAGTGGATTGGCTCGCTGCTGGTCAGCGCAGGCGTGTTCACCCTGTTCTACCTGCGACCCGCAAAAGCACCGGTTACAAAGGTTGCCCGATGAGCAAAACTTCTACGGATGATTCGATGCGCGGCAAGGTGTGCCTCGTCACCGGCGGCAATTCGGGCATCGGCTACGAGGCGGCATTGGTCCTCGCGCGACTGGGAGCCACCATTCTACTTACCGGGCGCGACCGTGCACGGGGAGAAGCAGCGGCCAACGGGTTGCGTGCCGCCGGAGCTGCCTCGGCTGAGTTTCTACCGGCGGACCTTTCTACGATGGCCTCCGTCCGGTCACTCGCCACCGAGGTACGGCAACGGCAAGATCAACTGCATGTTCTCATCAACAACGCGGGCCTAATTTGCGCCGAACGCCGCCTCACCGCCGACGGTCTTGAGGAAACCTTCGCTGTCAATCATCTCGCGCCGTTCCTGCTGACCAACGAACTGCGCCCACTCCTCGCCGCTGGGAAGGCGCGGGTGGTTACCGTTGCCTCCGCCGCCCACCGCAACCTGCGCACGCTGGACTTCGACAATCTCCAGGGCGAAAAACGTTACCGCCCGTTCCTGGCTTATTCGCAATCCAAGCTGGAAAACATCCTGTTCACCTACGAACTAGCGGCGCGCTGGGCAGGCGACGGCGTGACGGCAAACTGCCTGCATCCCGGCGTCGTGCTCACGCCGATCTGGCGCAATGCTAAAGGCGTCCTCGGATTCCTGGCTACCTTGATCAAGCCGTTTATGATTTCCGCCGAAAAAGGCGGCGCATCCGTGGCCTGGTTGGCCTGCGCGCCAGAGTTGGCAGGAGTCACGGGCCGGTATTTTCACCGGCACACCGAACGCTGCACCACCCCGGGTAGTTACGACAAGACGGTGTCCGCTCGTCTTTGGGACCTCAGCGAGAAATTGGCAACTGCCCGTTAAGCCACCGCCCTCGTTCCCGAGCTTACACCCGGAAATGAGGGACACGGCAGGCGGGTTCGCCCGCTTGATTTTTCCGGTGGCCGGACCATGCTGTCTCCCCGTTTTATGACCACGTCTCCCGTCGCCCGCCACGTCCGCGACATCCCGCGCTCGGGCATCCGTGATTTCTTCGAGGTCGTCCAGACGATGCAGGGCGTCATCAGCCTGGGCATCGGCGAACCGGATTTCGTCACGCCTTGGCATATCCGCGAGGCCGCCATGTACTCGCTGGAGCGCGGCAAGACGGGCTACACGTCCAACCTCGGCTTGCTCAAGCTGCGCGAGGAGATTTCCCGGTACGTCGCGCGGCACTTCGGGATCGACTATGCCCCGGCGAGCGAGGTACTCGTCTCCGTGGGCGTCAGCGAGGCGTTGGACCTCGCCCTGCGTGCGCTGCTTGACCCCGGTGACCAGGTGATTTACCACGAGCCTTGCTACGTGTCGTACAGCCCGAGCATCGCGCTGGCCCACGGCGTCCCGGTGGCCGTGCCGACCCACGCGGCAGACGGTTTCGCCCTGCGCGCGGACGAACTCGCTGCCCGCGTCACCCCGCGCTCCAAGGTGGTAATGCTCAATTTCCCCACCAACCCGACCGGCGCGACCATGGCCGCCGCCGAATGGGAGAAAATCGCGGAAATTTGCCGTCGGCATGACCTCATCGTCCTGACCGACGAAATCTACAGCGAACTGACCTACGAGGGCGCGGCGCACACGAGCATCGCTTCGCTGCCGGGCATGAAGGAGCGCACGATTTTCCTGCACGGATTTTCCAAGGCGTTCGCCATGACGGGATTCCGGATCGGCTACGCCTGCGCGCCCGCGCCGTTGATCGAAGCCATGATGAAAATTCATCAGTACGGGATTCTCTGCGCGTCGATTACGAGCCAGGAAGCCGCGCTGGCCGCCCTCCGGCACGGCGAACCCGACGCCGCTGCGATGCGCCGCGAGTATGAGGGCAGGCGCAACTTGATCGTCGCCGCGTTCAACGAATTGGGTCTGCCCTGCCACAAACCACGCGGGGCGTTTTACGTTTTTCCCGACATCCGCCCGAGCGGCCTGAGCAGCACGGAGTTTTCGCTGCGGTTGCTGCGCGAGAAAAAAGTGGCTGTGGTGCCCGGCACGGCGTTCGGTCCGAGCGGCGAGGGCTACGTTCGCGCCTGTTACGCGACGAGCCTGCCGCAGATCAAGACGGCGCTCCACCTGATCGGCGAATTCTGCCGGGAAGTCGCGGCTGGATATGGGTAGGTCGTTGGGGGCTCAGACGAGTTCTGCGGGGCTTGCCTTTTCTGCCGGGGCCGCTGACCTTGGCGGCGTCAAACGATGAAACCTCTCCTCACAAAATATTCCTTGCTCCTGACGCTGGTTGTTCTCGCTGGATGCAGCAAGGCCCCCGCGCCTGCCCCGTCGCCTTCGGATCAAGTGCTCGCCGTGGTTCGTGGCCAGATCGACGCCCTCAACCGCAAGGACCTGCCCGCGGTCATGTCGGCCCTCGATCCCGAAAGCCCCGGTTTTGAGCAAACCAAGACGATGACGGCGAAAGTTTTCCAGGCTTACGATCTGCATTACTCTTTCAAGGATTTGGCTGTCGAATCCATCACGGGCGACGAGGCTCACGTGCGTTTCAGCCAGGTCACCGAGAAAGTGTCTGGCCCGGCCTTCCGCAACAACCGCGTCGAGGGTGAGCACATTCTCAAAAAGCGCAACGGCGCGTGGAAAATCTCCAGCACGCAGGCTTCCAATGTCACCTATCTCGACAAGTGAGCGCCGCTTGACTTCGCGCTTGGACAGACGGCTTCGACGTTCGCCTTGCCCACCGGACCGCCAACCTTTAGGCTGACCCCATGACCTGGGAAGAAGTTTGCGCTGATCCGGCCTTGCAAGACTTGCCCTACAAGATTGAACTCAACAAGTGGGGCAACATCGAGATGAGTCCAGCCCGGAGTCGGCACTCGGAATTCCAGGGAGAAATCCAACATCTGCTGCGGACGCTCAAACAGGGCGGCATGGCCATCCCCGAGTGTGCCGTCGAAACGGCGGAAAACGTCAAGGTGCCCGACGTGGTCTGGGTTTCCCTGGAGCGCCGCCGCCGCACGCCGCGCGAGTTTGCTTACACCTCCGCGCCGGAAATCTGCGTGGAAATTCTTTCTCCGAGCAACGCGCCGGAGGAGATGACGCATAAAGGCCAACTTTATCTCCAGGCTGGCGCGGACGAGTTCTGGCTGTGCGATGAAAAAGGAACGATGAGCTTCTTCGACGCCAATGGGAAACTGGAGTGCTCACGGCTCTGCCCGCAGTTCCCTGCGCAGGTAGAAATTCCTGATTAAATCCTCGCATTTTTTATCGACGCGCATTTTGTATGTACCGATGCGCGTATTTATGAGCATCGGCTTCCTCTGCGTGCTTGCAGGCTGCACACCGATGACTCCCTTCTACGCGAACTCGCCCGGCCAGCCGCAGCGTTCCGTCCAACGCAAAGGGGCTTACGACCTGGCTTTCATCGAATTCGGCGAGCAGGGTTCGTATCAAGACCCGACCCAACTGGAGAACGCCCGTGACCTCATCAAAAGCACCGCGCGTCCGCTGGTGTTTACCTACGTCCACGGCTGGCAGAACAACGCGCGCTCCGGCGACGCGGAAAAGTTCGCCGACCTGCTGCGGGAACTGAGCGCGTCGGAAATCGTCCGCGCCGAACATTTCCATGTCATCGGAATCTACCTCGGCTGGCGCGGCCAGTTGACCAAAGTGCCGGTCGCCAAGGAACTGACGTTCTTCAGCCGCAAGGCCGCCGCCGAACGGCTGGCGAGCAACTTCGATTGTTACGATGCCATCGCCACCGTTTCAGAGGCGGCCCGCAAGTACCACGCCGCCGACGCGCAGTACACCATCCTGTTGGGCCATTCGTTCGGCGGACTGGTCGTGGAACGTTCGGTGGCCCACGCCATCAACGCGGAAATCCATGGCCGTAGCCCTGACCCCGCCAAGGCCCTGCCCGCCGACCTGATCCTGCTGCTCAACCCGGCCTCGGATTCGGTCCTGACCCGCCAGATGATCGCCGCGCTTTACAGCCGACACCTGGAAGACACGCGGGAGTTTGTCGTGTCGATGACCTCCACAGCAGACGACGCCACCGGCATGGCCTTTCCGGCGGGCACGTCCTTGGCGGCGGTCACGAAGGGGTTCAACGACGTGCGCGTACCGGGGCCGGGCGGGCACACGGAAAGCGAACGCAAATTCTACACCACGACGCCCGGTCACAACCCGTTCCTCATCAACCACGCCACGGTGGATCTGCACCAGACGCTACCTGGCCACGGCAAGACGGCGTTCGAGGACAACCTCTCCCACCACGAACTGGCCGGGCACGTTTTCGAGACGGACGACGGGGCGGGTCATTACAAGCTGTGGCAGTTCAAGCAGGTTGGCCCGGTGGACGTGCCGTACTGGGATGTCGCGGTCGATCCGTCGATCATCAAGG
>CAXSED010000099.1:0-15332 GCA_964236475.1 uncultured Chthoniobacterales bacterium | reverse complement strand
CGCAGCGGCGGCTTGGGCGGCGGCTCGCCCCGGCGGCGGGCGGCCTGGGCGTCGCGGGCGGCGTCGAACTCCGGGTTGACCCCGCTCACCAGCGCCGCCTCGTTGAAGCGCGGACGCTCGGTTTCCAACACGAACGACGCCATCGCGTGATCCTTGTCCCCGGCCTGCCGGAAGACGGCCAGCAAGTCGGCGCGCGGCATCGCCACCAGCACGTCCGGCTTCACCCCGCCGGGAAAAATGCTCAGGTTCGCGGGTAGCAAAATCTGGCTGACGGCCACGCGCAATAAGCTGCCGCCGCTCAACCGCAGGTCGGCGTACTCGACCGCTTGCCCCGCCGTGTTCTCGCCGACGACGAGACAACGGTCGTAATACCGGACCACGGCGGCAATCGTTTCCGCCGCGCCCGCCGTGTCAGCGTCCACCGCGATGACGATCATCCCCGGGAACGCCGGGTCGGCGTTCGCGGTAAACAGCCGGTCCTGGTTGTTGCTGGGTTTGTGCAGCGTGAAAAGCGGCTTCCCCTTGGCGACGAAACGCCGGATGACATCGGCGGCGAGATCGTAATCGCTGCTGGTGCCCGTGGCGCGCAGGTCTAGGATGAGCGCGGGCAGCTTGGCGTCGGTGAACCCCTTGAGCGCCTTGTCGAGCGCGCCGAGGTGGTCGCGGGTCAGGCCGCCGAGCCGGACGTAGCCCGCCCGTTGGCCGAGGACTTCGGACTGAAACGCATCGGGCAAGCGTTCGACGGAGGGAGCAGCGTTGGGGTCGCCGGGTTTGGGCTGAAGAGACGCGCCGTTGTCGAGGCGCGTCAGCACGCCCGAAAGCGTCGCCCGGGCCAGCGCGCGGTCGTCCACGTCAGGCGGACGGATGTAATTGGCACGCAGTAGATTGATAGCTTCCTGCACCTCGGCGGGGTTGAGCGCGTTGATGAGGCTGTCCTGGGTCGCAACCGGAGCCGGGCTGGCGGCGGGCGGCGTGGCCGGGACGGTGCTGCCAACGACGGCGGGAACCGGGCTGGCGGCGGGTAGCGCGGGGGCGGCGGGAACCGGGGCGGGTGCCTGGGCAGACAGGTCCGCCAGCAAGCACGCCCATCCGGCGGCGATCAGCACCGGCAGGACGGGCAATCGGCGCCGATGGCGAAGGGGACGGGTTCCGGCGGGGGGCGTCATGGCGCGAAGTCTAGCCGACGCCCGGCCCGGCGGCAATGTCGCGCCGCAAGTATCGGCCCTCGAACGTGATCCGTTTGGCGGCGGCGTAGGCGCGCGCCCGGGCTTCCGCCAGGTCGTTCCCCAGCGCGGTGACGCCTAGCACCCGTCCGCCGGAAGTGACGGTCTGGCCGTCCGCGAGCCGTGTTCCGGCATGGAAAACGAACACGTCTGGGTCCGCCTGCGCGGCAAGCGCGTCGAGACCGGCGATGGGCTTGCCGATAGGGTAAGCCGCCGGGTAGCCGCCGCTCACCAGAACCACGCACACCGCCGGGCGCGGGTCCCATTCCAGGGTGACTTCGTGCAACCGCCCGTCGATCACGGCTTCGAGGACTGTGAGCAGATCGGTCTTCAGCCGGGGCAGGAGGACCTGCGTTTCCGGGTCGCCGAAACGGGCGTTGAATTCGAGCACCTGCGGCCCGGCGGCGGTCAGCATCAGGCCGGGAAAAAGCATCCCTTGGAAACGGATGTTTTCCGCGTGCAACCCGGCCATCAGGGGGAGAATGATCTCGTTTTCGATGCGCCGTTCGGTTTCCGCGTCCGGCGGCGTGACCGGCGGGCTGACCGCGCCCATGCCGCCGGTGTTTGCCCCCATGTCGCCTTCGCCGGCGCGCTTGTAATCCTGCGCCAGCGGCAGCAGGCGGTAAGTGTCCCCGTCGATCAACGCGTGCAACGAACATTCCGGGCCGCTCAAAAACTCCTCGACGAGCACGTGCCGCCCCGCCGCGCCGAAGCGTCCGCGCTCCATCATCTCGTAGATGGCCTCGGCGGCAGCCGCCGGGTGCTCGGCCACGATGACGCCCTTGCCCGTGGCGAGACCGTCTGCCTTGACGACGAGCGGATACGCTTTCCCGATGCAGAAACGGTGGGCGTCCGCGCTGCGCTCGAAGCGTCCGGCGGCGGCGGTCGGGATGCCGTGGCGCAACAAGAATTCCTTGGTGAAAATCTTGGACCATTCCAGCCGGGCGGCCTCGCGGGTCGGCCCGAAGATGCGTAGTCCGGCGGCCTGGAAACGGTCCACGATTCCGGCGGCGAGCGCGTCGTCGGGACCTACGACGGTCAGATCGACGGCGTGCGCCCAGGCGAAGTCGAGCAGCCCGGCGGTGTCCGTGATGGTGAGGGGAACGTTTTCGCCGAGCTGGGCGGTGCCAGCGTTGCCCGGGGCACAGTAGATTTTTGTGACGCGCGGCGATTGCGAAAGTTTCCAGGCCAAGGCGTGTTCGCGCCCGCCGCCGCCGATGATGAGGAGATTCATTTAGGACGATTTCTGATGATTGAGCGCGTCAATCGTTGACGCGCCGTGCTGCCAGCGGAGAAAGCCCGCCACCGCACCTGTCACATAACGTTTCGCCTGCGCAACCGCCGCCCGCAGTTCCAGCCCTTGCGCCAGCCCGGCGGTGATCGCCGCCGAGTATGTGCAGCCCGTCCCGTGCGTGGAAACGCCGCGAGTGAACGGCGCGCGAAACTCGACCGTTTCGCCGTCCGGCAGGCAGAGCACGTCCATGGCCTCGTCGCCCGGGAGGTGGCCGCCTTTCATCAGGAACGCGGCCCCGTAACGCCCGCTCAATTCCACCCCGCCCGCCTGCATTTCTGCCCGGCTGCCGACCGGCCTGCCCAGCAGCACGCGCGCTTCGTCCAGATTCGGCGTGACCAGCGTCGCCAGCGGGAAAAGCCGCTCCCGGTACGCCGCGACCGCGTCCGCCTCCAGCAGCGACGCCCCGCTGGACGCCACCATCACCGGATCGACCACCAGCGGGGGCAACCGGCGGCCTTCCTCCGTGAGTACGTCGATGATCGCGCGGGACCAGAGCATCCCGGTTTTCATCGCCGCCACCGGGAAAGTGTCCAACGAAAGCTCGATCTGCTGGCGCACGATCCCGGGCGTCATCGCCTGGATGGCCGCGACCCGGCCCGGCACCTCGGCGACCACGCAGGTCAAGGCAGTGAGACCATAGACGCCGTGCGCCATAAACGTCTTGAGGTCGGCCTGTATTCCCGCACCAGCAGAATTATCGGACCCGGCGACGGTCAGCGCGACGGGAGGGGATTTCAGGCTCATCGTGGGCGGCGGATTGACAAAGCAGATCTCCGGGTCTTCCGTTTCTGGTCGGGCGGTGAACGAGCGGTGTGTATGACGAACGGCCAACAGCAACCAGCCTCCCTGCCAGCAGCAAAGCCGTTGCGGGAAAGCGCGGAAGTCTCGGCCCGGGTGGACCGGGTGGAGTTTGCCCCGGCGTTGCACGCGCCGGTGGATCGCCCGTTTCCTTTCGGCTACGCGATCACGGTCTGCAACCAGTCCTCGCAGGCGGTGACGATCAAGGCGCGCAAGTGGGTCGTCAAGGACCTCGCGCGGGGCACCTGCCATGTGACCGAGGGTGACGGGGTCGTCGGCTGCCACCCGCGTCTGGAGCCGGGGCAGTCGTTCAGCTACGAAAGTTATCATGTCATCGCGTCCGACAGCGTGGCCGAAGGGGCTTTCCTGGCGTGTGACGACGCGGGCGGCTCGCTGGTGGTGCGCGTGCCGGCCTTTCTGATGAAAGTGCAATCCTAAGAGCGGTTCCGGGTCGAATGGTGAAATATGGGGTTGCTTCGTGCCCCGGGTATGGCATGGATTTAATGTCGGAAAACCCTTTGGTTGGAATCTCCCCGTTTCCCTTCCAATTCCCCTTGTTCGTATGGATAACATCATCGCCGCGAAGGAACTGCAGATCGAGCGCAAGCATTTTTACATCGAATTCCGCGAAAACGACCGCGGTCGCTTTCTGCGCATCACCGAAGAGGCGCACGGGCGTCGCAACACGATCATCGTACCCAGCACCGGGCTGGACGATTTCAGCGCGATGCTCGACGACGTGCTCGACACGGTCGCCGCCGCCGGTGCCCCGGCGGCCTAGTCGGGCTTGGAAGCCGTCGCCAGAAGCGTCTGCAAGTGCGGGCTTTGTTCCTCGCGCGAAACCACGGAGACCGCAATCTCCGTGAAGCCGGTGCCTTCGAGCAGTTGGTGCAACTCCAACTCGCTGAACCCTAGCCACAGGTCGGCGTACAGCTCGCGCGCCTGCTCGAAGTTGTGGGCCAACAAGTCGAGGATCACGATCCGCCCACCGGGACGAACGATGCCGTAAGCTGCCGCGACCGCCCGCGCCGGTTGCGCCGCGTGGTGCAACGCTTGGCTGAAAATCGCCAGATCGACGCTTTCTGACTCGATGGGCGGTGATTGGATGTCGCCCAGCCGGTATTCGAGGTTGGCGAAACCATGCTCGCGCGCCAACGCCGCGCCGAATTCGACCATCTTTTCCGAGTTATCGACGGCGATGACCTGCCGGGCCGTGCGCGCCATCAACTGCGAGAGCGTGCCCTCGCCCGCGCCGAGGTCGGCGATCACCATCGGCGGCAGCAAGCCGAGAAGCATGTGCGCCATACCCTGCCAGGATCGCCCCGGACAGTAGCTACGGCCAAATTTTCCCGCCAGCCGATTAAAATACTCGCGGGCGCGGTCCTCGCGTTTGCGCAGGACCAACCCGAGGGCCACGCGGTCGGTGGCGCTTTCGGGGATCTCCTTCGCGCTGGCCGTGACGATCTCGCGCAACCGGGCGCGCGACGGTTCGGCGGGATCGTCCGAAGGAGCCAAGCCATAATAAATATGCTTGCCCGCGCGGCGGTCGATCACCAACCCGGCGCGCTTGAGTTGTGCTAGATGGGTCGAAATCCGCGACTGGCCCATGCTCAAAATCTCCTGGATTTCGGCCACGGTCAGCTCTGCTTGTTCGAGCAGCAGCAGCAATCGCAAACGGGTCGCGTCGGCCAGCAACCGCAGAGATTTGATGATGGAAGGCATGAACACGAACCTAGATGCATCAAGGCATCATGATTTGTTTATAAATATCTCTTGAACCCGGACGTGTCCACCGCTAAATACGAGAGCGACCGATCCAACCAACCTCATTTTCTAACGAGACTCCCGCATGGCCCGCCGTTTTATTTTCTCCTCTGAATCCGTCGGTGAAGGACATCCCGACAAGGTTTGCGACACCATCTCCGACGCCGTGCTCGACGCCTGCCTCGCCGTGGACCCCAAAAGCCGGGTTGCCTGCGAGACCTACGCCAAGAGCAACGTCGTGATCGTCGGCGGTGAGATCACGACCCACGCCAAGCTGGATTACGTCCAACTCGTCCGCGATGCCGTCCGCGAAATCGGTTACACGAACGACGACGACGTGTTTCACGCCGACAAGATTTTCGTCACCAACATCATCACGGCGCAGAGCCCCGACATCGCGCAGGGCGTTGATGAAAAGGCCGCCGACGGCAAAGCCACCGCCGAACAGGGCGCGGGCGACCAGGGCCTGATGTTCGGCTACGCCTGCAACGAGACGCCGGAACTGATGCCCGCGCCGATCATGTTCGCGCACCGCCTGGGCCGCTCACTCACCCGTATCCGCAAATCCAAAAAAGTCGATTGGCTCCGCCCCGACGCCAAGAGCCAGGTGTCCGTCATCTACGAGGACAACAAGCCGGTCGGCATTTCCAACGTCGTCATTTCCACCCAGCACGCCGAAGGGGTGAGCAACGAGACGATCCGCGATTTCCTCATGGAAGAAGTCATCCGCGCGGAACTGCCCGCCGAGATGCTCACCGACAAGACCGAATTTCTCATCAACCCCACGGGCCGTTTCGTCATCGGCGGACCCCAGGGCGATACCGGCCTGACGGGCCGCAAGATCATCGTCGATACCTACGGCGGCTGGGGCCGTCACGGCGGCGGCGCCTTTTCCGGCAAGGACCCCTCAAAGGTGGACCGCTCCGCCGCGTACATGGGCCGCTGGGTCGCCAAGAACGTGGTCGCCGCCGGGTTGGCCACGCATTGCGAGGTGCAGTTCGCCTACGCCATCGGCTGGCCCGACCCGGTCAGCGTCCACGTCGATACCTTCGAGACGAACACCGTAGACGAGGAGAAAATCCAGGAAGCGATCCAACAGGTGTTTTCCTTCAAGCCGCGCCGCATCATCGAGCAGCTCAACTTGCTCCGCCCCATCTACTCGAAGACGACCAACTACGGCCACTTCGGCAAGAACGATCCCGACATTACCTGGGAAAACACCGACAAGGCCGAGGAACTCAAAGCCGCCGTCAAATAAATCACTGTTGTAAGACGTACCCCACGCAGACCGCACACAAAATTATGAGCACATCCGCCACCGCAGAATCCGCCAAAACCCAGGACTTCGCCGTCCGCGACCTCTCGCTCGCCGATTTCGGCCGCAAGGAACTCGACATCGCCGAAAAGGAAATGCCCGGCCTGATGGCCATCCGTGAGAAATACGCCAAGGACCGTCCGCTGGCGGGCGTCCGCATCACGGGCTCGCTGCACATGACGATCCAGACCGCCGTGCTCATCGAGACGCTGGTCGAACTCGGCGCGGACGTGCGCTGGGCCTCGTGCAACATCTTCTCGACCCAGGACCACGCCGCCGCCGCCATCGCGGTGTCCGGCGTGCCGGTGTTCGCCTGGAAGGGTGAGACTCTCGAAGAATATTGGGATTGCACCTGGAAGGCCATCGTCAATCCCGAAGGCAAAGGCCCGCAAATGGTCGTCGACGACGGCGGCGACGTGACCCTGTTCCTCCACAAGGGTTACGAGATGGAAGACGGCGACGAGTGGGTCAATAGCGCCAGCGGCAGCCACGAGGAGTCGGTCATCAAGGCCCTGCTCAAGAAGATCCACGCCGAATCGCCTTACATCTTCCACGAACTGGTCAAGGACTGGAAGGGCGTGTCCGAGGAAACGACGACCGGCGTCCACCGCCTCTATAAGCTGCACCAGCAGGGCAAGCTGCTCGTCCCGGCGTTCAACGTCAACGACACCGCCACCAAGAGCAAATTCGACAACCTCTACGGCTGCCGTCATTCGCTGGTTGACTCGATCAACCGCGCCATGGACGTGATGCTTTCCGGCAAGGTTGCGGTCGTTTGCGGTTACGGCGACGTGGGCAAGGGCAGCGCGCAGAGCCTCAAGGGCCAGGGCGCGCGGGTCATCGTCACCGAAATCGACCCCATCAACGCCCTCCAGGCCGCGATGGAAGGGTTCGAGGTGTGCCCCATCGAAGACACGCTGGGCCGCGCCGACCTGTACGTCACCACGACGGGCAACGTCGATGTCATCACCATCGCGCACATGGCCAAGATGAAGGATCAGGCCGTGGTGTGTAACATCGGCCACTTCGACAACGAGATTCAGGTCGACGCGCTGGTGAAGTACACCGGCATCAAGCACACGAACATCAAGCCGCAGGTGGACAAGTACGAGTTCCCGACCGGCAACTCGATCTTCCTGCTGGCCGAAGGCCGCTTGGTTAACCTCGGTTGCGCCACGGGTCACCCGAGCTTCGTGATGAGCAACAGCTTCGCCAACCAGACCCTGGCGCAGTTGGACCTCTGGAAGAACCGCGAAACCTACAAGCCCGGCGTGTACATCCTGCCGAAGATTCTCGACGAGGAAGTCGCGCGTCTGCACCTGGAGAAGATCGGCGTCAAGCTGACCACGCTCACGGCGGCGCAGGCCGAGTACCTCGACGTGCCGGTGCAAGGCCCGTATAAGCCCGCGCACTACCGTTACTAAGCGGGTTGTTCGGCAGCGGAATATTTGACCCGGCACGTCGGCGACGACCTGCCGGGTTTTTCGTTTGGAAATTTGACTTTTCTCAAGGGTTAAATGTATCAACTGGAACTGTAGATGCCGCCTTACCGTATATTAGGCGACTCGCTGTTATGCCCGTCCACACGAACAGAAATGATATTGAACGCCAGTTGCGATCCTATGGCGAAGACGTCGTTGCTTCCAAAGCAGCTGGTCTCACGGAGAGCGATGTTGTTCGGATTGGTCAGCGTGCATTCGACTATGCTTGTATGCCAACTACGAAAAAGAGCGGTGGCGGCATGATGATAGCCAAAGCTATAGCCCATGCGGCAGTGGAGATTATTGAGGGATCTTCCCGTGATCTCCGCCGCAAGAGGAGGGTCGTCGTCTAACACGGCGCTACAGGTGATAGCTTGGAGGGCGGCCCTTCTTTTCCACCCCACATTTGACTCTCTCTCGGCTGCACCTGAACTTGGATGGTTAGATGCCTTCGCCCTTCCATGCAGCTTTTTCTTCCAACTGGTATCCAAGTCGTTGAGCGCGACGGAGGAATACGCTTCTGCGGCTCTGCACACGCCATCCTCGAAATGGTTTCTGAATTGCGCCGTTTGCAAGTCGCCCCCTTGCTGACTCGCTGCTTGGTAGCCAATCATGTTTTCGTCGTCACCGATCTCGTTCTACCTGCTGACCAGAAGGTTGTCGCCATGCCTGCACATGCCTGGGGCGTCGCCGCGTCCAAGTTTGCCGAGGTAGCGACCGGCCGCGAAGATTCTCCCTTCGATTTTAATGATTGCAGCTACCTCTCGCCAGCGCCCCCTTATGATATCGGCGTGGAATTACTTGGAGCGTCCGTTCCTGACATTTCCACTGTTCCTTCGTTCCCAAGTTGTACTTGGGAACGCACTTGACCGCGAAGCTGTACTTTGCCCGTCTGACCTGTCGCCTCTGGCGATCTCATGTCCCATCTCTCTGCGCTCTACTGCTACCCGGTGAAATCCTGCCGGGGTATCGCGTTGCAAGAAGCCGTCCTCGACCAGCGCGGTATCATGCACGACCGCGTCTTCATGGTCGTTGACGCTGAAAACCGCCACATGACCCAGCGCGCGACCCCCGCCATGGCGCAGATAGTCACCGCCATCGACGACGATGCTTTGCGCCTGGGAGCGGACAGCGCGAGGGAACTGCGCGTGCCTTGGGACGCTTCCGACCGCACCCGCCGCCAAGTCACCGTTTGGCGCGATACCGTTCTGGCCCACGACGCCGGGGACGAGGCTGCCGCTTGGCTCTCCGACGTGCTTGGGCAACCTTGCCGCTTGGTGGCGATGGGCACGGACTCCCGCCGTGACGTGCCCGCCGCCCGGGTCCCGGAGCACCACCGTGCCGCGCTGGACCGACCGGTGCCGGTGGCGTTCTGCGACGCATTCCCTCTGCTCGTGGTTTCCGAGGAATCCGTGGCCGACCTCAACCGGCGCGTCGGCGGCGAGCCGTTCCTGCGCATGGACCGCTTCCGACCTAACCTTGTCCTAACCGGCTGCGACGCTCCCTACGCCGAGGACACCTGGAAAACCTACCGGGTCGGCGAGGTCCGTCTCTTCTCCGCCGGGCCGTGCGGACGCTGCGCGATCACGACCACCGACCAACAAACGCTCGCGCGCGGTCCCGAACCGTTGCGCACGCTCGCGAGCTACCGCCGCGCCGCCGACGGCGACGTGGTCTTCGGCCAGAACGTGATCCACGCCCAGCCCGGCGCGCGGCTGCGGGTGGGCGACAAAGTAATGGTCGAAGCGTAGGCTGCCCGATGGAACTGACCCCCGTCGAAACTCGCGTCCTCGGCTGCCTGCTGGAAAAGGAACGCACCACGCCGGACGCCTATCCGCTCACGCTCAATTCGCTGCTGCTCGCCTGCAACCAGTCCACGAACCGCGATCCCATCCTGACGCTCAACGAGCGCGGGATCGAAGAGGCGCTCGACGGCTTGCGCCAAAAAAAGCTGGCGACGGTCATTTTCGGCGGCGGCTCGCGCGTGCAGAAATACCGCCACCTCCTGCCGGACACCTACAACTTCTCCCCGCAGGACTACGCGCTCCTCTGCGTGTTGCTCTTACGCGGTCCGCAAACCTTGGGCGAGTTACGCGGACGCACCGAACGCATGGCCGCCTTCCCGACCTTGGCCGACGTGGAAAATACCCTCACCATGCTGTGCGAGGGCAGCGAACCGATGGTACGCCTGCTGCCGATGCGCCCCGGACAGAAAGAACGGCGCTACGTGCAACTGCTTTCCGGTGAGCCATCGGAGCCGACGCCCGAGGAACTGGCCGTGCCGGTTACCCGTGAACGCCCGGGGTCCACCGACCATGCGCCACGTTTGGAGGCGTTGGAGCAAGAAGTCGCGGAGTTGCGCGGGCAGGTCGGCACCCTGCGGGAGAGTTTGGAAGAGTTGCGCCGCTCGCTGGGAGCGTGAGTCCGGCTGGAGTGGAGGACGGTTGTTCTGGTCGCAGGGCGAGCGCTTGCGGAAAAGGTACTTTGCCACGACTTTAAGCGACATTGAACGATCCAGAAAAGATTTCCATTAGACCGGCCAAACGCAGCCCCATCCTGCGCGTTTTCGGCTACGTAAAACGCTATCCCGCGCTGGCTTCGGGGATGCTGGCCTGCGCCATCCTGGGCACCTTGACCGTGGTCGTTTTCCCTGGTGTCACGCAACGCGTCGTCAACGAGGCCCGCACGGGCGGACACGCCGAACGCATCGCGCCGCTGGCCCTGCTTGGGCTGGGGGTGTTTTTCATCGACCAATTGCTCAACGCCCTGCGCGTTTACATCAACAACGTGTTCGAGCAGCGGGTCATTTTCGACCTGCGCAGCGACCTCTATTCGCACATCCAACGCCTGCCGCTCGGCTGGTTCGACAACCGCTCGACGGGCGACCTGATGACCCGCATCCTCGAAGATGTCAACGCCGTGGAGCGCGTGCTCATCGACGGCATTGAACAAGGGGTCATTGCCGTGCTCCAGATCGTGGTGGTGATCGCGGTGCTGTTCCACTACAGCCCCTGGTTGACCCTCGTGGCGCTTTCGCCCGTGCCGTTCCTGGTCGCCGGGGCGTTGGCGTACACCCTCACCGCCCACAAACGCTACAAGCAACAGCGGGTCGCCTCGTCGGCCATGAATTCGCTTTTGCACGACAACTTGGCGGGCATCCGCCAGATCAAGACCTACGTGCGCGAAGACGAGGAACACCGCCGCTTCAACGCCGTGAGCAACCAACTCCGCGAGGCGACGCTGGTGATCATGCGGACGTGGTCGCTCTATAATCCGACGATGAATTTCTTCACCAACGCCGGACTCGCGCTGGTGCTCCTCTTCGGTGGACGCGCGGTGGTGGCGCACCAGATCGACCTGGGCGTCTTTACCGCCGTGCTGCTGCTCGTTGGCTTCCTGTACGAACCCATCCGCCAGTTGCACAGCCTCAACCAGCTCATCCAGGCGGGCCGGGCGGCGGGCAACCGGGTCTTCGAGATCATCGACACCCCCGCCGAGGCCGCCGACGAAAGCCTGCCGTTCAACGCGGCGCGCGATGAGGCGGTGGACATCGTGGGCGACGTGAAATTTGTCAACGTCGGCTTCTCCTATGACGAGGAGCGACCCGTGCTCAAAAACATCTCGTTGCACGCGTCTGCCGGGCAGACGGTGGCGCTCGTCGGGCCAACCGGCGCGGGCAAATCGACTCTTGTCAATCTGCTGACGCGCTTCTACGAGTTCAGCAGCGGGGAGATCGAAATCGACGACCGTCCGCTGACCGACATTCCGCGCTCTCAGTTGCGTTCGGCGGTCGGACTGGTGACCCAGGAAAGTTTCCTGTTCAATGGCACCGTGCGCGACAACCTGCGTCTCGGCAACCCGGACGCCACGGACGAAGAGCTGCTCGAAGCCGCCGCCGCCGCCAACGCCCGGAGTTTCATTGAACGGATGCCTAATGGCCTGAGCACGGTCGTCGGCGAGCGTGGGGTCAAGCTGAGCGTGGGCGAGAAACAGCGCGTTTCCATCGCCCGCGCCCTGCTCAAGGACCCGCCGATCCTGATTCTCGACGAGGCGACGGCCAGCGTGGACACCCAAACCGAGCGCGCCATCCAGGGGGCGCTGGACCACCTGATGCGCGGGCGCACGAGTTTCGTCATCGCGCACCGGCTGAGCACGGTGCGCCGCGCCGACCAGATCCTCGTCATGGAGCACGGACGCATCATCGAACGCGGCCAGCACGCCGACCTGCTGGCGGCGGGTGGATTGTACGCCAAGTTGTGCGAAAGCGCGTTTCTGGACGGTGAACCCGCGCCCGTGGCCGTGGCCGCCTGAAAGATGACTCCATGACCGCACCGGCCCTGCCACTCTCCCGTGCTGCCGGGCGGATGGAAAATCCGTTGGTGAGGGCAGCGGTCATCGTGCTGGCGGGTCTGTTCGTTTATGCGCCTGTTTTCAGCGGCGGTTGGCTCATGGACGACAACCTCGAAGTGACCGAGAACGCCGTGTTGCACAGCCCGGCGGGTCTGGTGAAAATCTGGCAGGGGAGCGTGGGCGCGGACTACCTGCCGCTGAAAACCACGGTGCAGTGGTTGTTGTGGCAGGGGTTCGGCAACGATCCAACACCGTACCATCTGGCCAGCATCGCCCTGCATCTGTGCAGCGCGCTGCTGTTCTGGCGGCTGCTGGCCGGGTTGGGACTGAGGCAGGCGTGGGTAGGCGGCCTGCTTTTCGCGGTGCATCCCGTCGAAGTGGAATCCGTGGCGTGGGTATCCGAACTCAAGAATACGCTTTCGCTGGCTCTGCTGCTACCGGCGATGCTGGCATGGCTGTCCTTCGACGAACGGCGGCGCGGACGGGACTACGCGTGGTCGCTGGCGCTTTTTGTCGCGGCTTTGCTGTGCAAGTCCTCGGTCATCATGTGGCCCGTGGTCATCCTGCTCCATGTTTGGTGGAAGCGGGGCAGGGTCGGCTGGCGGGACGTGGTGGCGAGCCTGCCTTTCTTCGCGGTGGCATTCGCAGCGGGCGCGACGACCGTGCTGCTGCAATCGCACCGCGCCATTCGTACGGAGGTTTATCCGTTGGGCGGTGTGCTCTCGCGCCTCGCGCTGGCGGGGATGGACATCGCTTTTTACGGCTGGAAGACGTTGTTCCCGGTGGGCCTGCTGCCCATGTATCCGCGCTGGCGGATCGACCCGCCGAGCGCGGTCGAGTTCTTGCCCTGGTTCATCCTGGCGGCGTTGGGTTCCTGGCTCTGGACGAAGCGGCACGCGGCGTGGGGCCGCGCCGTTTTCCTGGGACTTGGTTTCTTCCTCGTGAATCTGCTGCCGGTGCTGGGATTCTTCAAGATGTCCTTTATGCGGATCGCCTGGGTTTCGGACCATTTCGTTTACTTGCCTAGCCTCGGGTTGATCGGCTTGATTGCCGCTGGTCTCAGCCGGTGGTACGACCGATTGGAGGACGGGAAACGCGCCTACCTGCGGATGGCCGGCTGGGTGGGTCTGGGGTGTCTAGCGATGGCCGGTCGTTTGCACGCCGAAGTGTATTCGAGCTTGGAAGCCATGAGCCGTTACACGGTGGAGGCCAACCCCGACGCTTGGCTGGCCCATCAACTCTATGCCACCACAGTGCAGCAAAAAGGGGATTTCGACACGGCGCTGGCGCAAGCGGCGGAGGCAGTCCGGTTGCGGCCCAGCGTGGCGGAAACTCAAAATAGCCTGGGCATTGCCCTCAGTGCCAAAGGGCGTTACCAAGAAGCCGCCGTCCATCTGCAAGAGGCGGTTCGCCTCGCTCCGCAGATCAGAGTCATCCGCGAGAGTCTCGCCAGAAGCCTGACGGCAGCAGGCCAATACACGCAAGCTCTCCAAGAATACCGCCAGTTGTTGCAGGAAGCTCCACAAGACCCGACGCTGCACTCCAACGCGGGCGCGTGTCTCTTGGGACAAGGCCACACCGACGAGGCAATTGATCAATTCCGTCAGGCCCTGGCAATCCGCCCCGACCTGCAAAGTGTAAGCGAAAATCTCGCCATCGCGCTCAGACAACGCGAGGGCGAGAAAGCTTCTTCGTCGGCAAGTCCATAGGGAAATGCCCGACGCATTTCCCGGTCTGCCCGCGCTACGGCGTCATGACGACCTTGACACAGTTGTCTTTCTTCTTGGCGAAGATGTCGTAGCCGTGCGGAGCCTCGTCGAGTTTGAGGCGGTGAGTGATGACATCATCCGCCTTGAACTCGCCCTTTTCGATATGCGCCAGCAGCTTGTCGATGTGCTTGTGCGCCGGGGCTTGGCCCCACGCCATGAACACGCCCTTGTCGAACGCCTTGCCGACCGGGAAGTCGTAGTTCATCGGGTACACGCCGATCACCGTCACCCAGCCGCCGCGCCGGACCGCGCTGAGACAATTGTCCAGCACGCTGACGCTGCCGACCTGGGCTTTAATGATATTGAGTGCTTTGTCGAGGATCGAGCGGTGCGCCTCCATGCCCACGCAGTCCACGCAAACGTCCGCCCCACGGCCTTCCGACGCCGCACGGATGAACTCGATGGGATCGGTCTCCGAGGCGTTAACAATTTCGACGTTGGCGGTCCGGCGCGCCATCTCCAGGCGGTACGGCTCCACGTCCACGCCGATGACGCGCTTCGCGCCGCGCAGCCACGCTGATTTCATCGCCATGATCCCCACCGGCCCGCAGCCGAAGACCGCGACGATCTCGCCGCCCTTCACACCCGCCCAGTCGATGCCGGAGTAACCCGTCGGGAAAATGTCCGTCAGGAAAAGCACCTGTTCGTCGGTGAGCGAGTCCGGCACCTTGCGCGGGCCGTAGTCGGCGTAGGGCACGCGGACGTACTCGGCCTGGCCGCCGTTGTAACCACCGTAGAGATCGGTGTAGCCGAACAACGCGCCGCCTTTTTCGGTGAGGACGCCGCCCTCGGGGCCGTAGTGCTCGGGATTGGAGTTCTCGCAGTGGCCGGGGAGGTCGTGATGGCAGAAAAAGCAGGTGCCGCAAGCGATGGGGAAGGGGACCACCACGCGGTCGCCTTTTTTGAGGTTGCCGACGCCAGAACCTGTTTCTTCCACAATGCCCATGAACTCGTGGCCTAACGCCATCGGGCGAGTTTGCGGCAGGAAACCGTTGTAGATGTGGAGGTCGGAGCCGCAGATCGCCGTGGCGGTTACGCGGATGATGGCATCGCGCTGATCCTCGATTTTGGGATCGTCAATGGTTTCGACCCGAACATCGCCGGGCTTGTGGAACATGAGGGCTTTCATTGCTGACCGATTCGTCGGGCGCACGCGGGGCTGGTTGTGCCAATCGGGACGGCGCGGGAAAACTTGCGAATTTCCCGGCGTCCGCTTTCGTCTGACGGGGCAGCGGTGTAGGTTCCGCCGCTTTCCCGCTGTCATGACCGAACACGGCTACCTCGCCCTCGTGCTGCACGCGCACCTGCCCTACGTGCGGCACCCGGAGTACCCGGAAT
>CAXSED010000098.1:0-15382 GCA_964236475.1 uncultured Chthoniobacterales bacterium | reverse complement strand
ACGCACCGAAAAGGTGACGTTCAAGCCGGTCGAGAGCATGAGGGAGATTGCCCAAGTGCTCCTGAAGCCGCGGCGCTATGAGCAGCTCCTCGCGCTCTGCGAAGTGCCGGTCGAAGCCTACGTGCGCCAGTGACGCCATGCCGGGCCGACTCGCCAGCTTGGTGGACCGTGGTGCCCGGCTCCTGGAGCGGGCAGACCCGGAAGCACCCGCCCCGAACACCACGGGGCCGGGACTCTTTTTGATCGGCAGCGAAAAGGTCGAAGGCAATTTCGCCAGCGGCGACGAAAGCCTCCTGCTCACCGTCAACGGCGCGAACCAGGAAAAGTTCCGGGGCACCCTCGTGCTTTCGCGGATTCGCTATCCGGCCAAGCCCGCGCTCATGAGCATCATCACCGGGCCGGATGGCACCCGCTACCGCATCGCGGGCAGCAACTCGGATTCCGCGAGTTGGACCCTCACCCTCACCGCTCCGAATGACCGCCACACCAAGTAATGCCGCTGCCCGGGCGCACGTGCTGCCCAGAGGCGTGCGTTGCGGCCACGTGAGCGGCGTCACCTTGCCAAAGGGGTTTACGATGCGCTGCCGCCTGGGCCAGCTCGTGGACGTGCGCGGACCCGGCAAGCAGAGTTACCTGCTCTCGGAAACCCCGACGCATTTCCTGCTGCACCTTCGGCTGACCCCGCACGCCGACGGCCACGCCCGCAACCACGTCGACGCCGAACCGACGCACCAGATTCCCAAGGAGACCGTGGCGGGCGATGGACGGTGATGTCACGATGGAAGTTTCGAAGCAGGACCAGGTCCGCTTCGATTCCACGCTAATCGAGTTCGGCAAGGTCTTCCACAAAGACATCGCCGACGTGCTGGTGCAGCAGGCCCGGCTGATCTGCGTCAACCTGGCTTGGAACACCCAGCCTTACGGGCTCGACCAAAACACGCTCAAGCAGGGCCAAGCCGCTACCCTGCGCGACATTGCACGGGTTTATCGTTCCATCGATAGTATCTACGCTGGCATCGCCGCGAAGAGCGAGATCGCTGCCAAGGCGTACTTCAAGGCGGCAAAGGCGGGCGACCAGTGCACGGTGCAGCGGCTGCTTTACGATTATGGGTTGCCCAACCTCACGAACGCGCCGTTTGGGCCTTTCGACGATGGGAAGCGACACAAGGCGGCCCGAGATCGGCGCGGGCGCGTGTCCCGGCGGGGCTTGCCCTACATCGTCACTAACCCGGCGGCGTTGCGCAAATACACGAAGGAAAAACTCAAGAATGTCGGCACCGCCAAGAGCGCATGGGCCTCGTGCGCCCGGCAGCTCGGTGGCACGCGCGGCATCCCGCTCTGGGCCACCCGTGGCAAGGGACGCGGCACCGTGGAGGATCGGAGCCACGCCTTGGTTGACCAGCGCGTGATCCTTCAGGCCCAAGTGGACTACATGGGAATCGTCTGCCCACCGGACATGCAGCGCGACGCCTTGGAAAAACAGCGCGCCAAAATGCAGACCGCCATCCGGGAAGCGGCCGACCGCGCCGTCCGACGCTCGCGCCTGGCGGCTTGACACCCCGGGTCGAGCAATGGGCAACACGATCCCTCTCAAACGGAAGCTCGAAATCGCGGTCGCGGGTTATCTCATCGACCTGCAGAAAGCCGATCCGACGTTTCTGCCGGGGCACACCATCGTGTGCGGCTCGACCGGCCGCAGTCCCGACGACATCAGCGCCCCGGTGCAAGGTCCGGTCATCGAGCCCGATCTGCCGTACACCTCCGTGGCCTGCACCACCACCAAGGAGCGGGCCGATTTTCCCCCCGGCTACGGGATCAAGGACGCCGTGGTCAACGTCTGGTCGAAAACTCACGCGAGCGACGATTCGCGCGCGGAGGCCGACGCCTTGATGGCTCCTATCGAAGACGCCTTCGGAGATCCCGATGTTATCGGCACAGCGCTCAACCAGCCGACGGTGGCCACCACGCCGGACACCCGCCGGCAAAAGGGTCTGTACGTTTATTCCATCGAGGACATTGAGACGAGCGATGACCACAGCCAAACGACCTGGGAAGACGAGCTGGTCGCACACCTGGTCTGCCAGGGATTCGATCCCTCCTACGAGTAGAAAGCGCGGGCGGTTGACACGCTGGGCTGCTCATCATGGCGGCAAAATCCTTCGGCACAGTTTTCCTCTACGGCGTTACCGGCGCGCTCACCAACGGTGCGGTGCAGTCCTTCAAGCTCAAGAGCGAGCAGAAGAACACGGCCACGACCGACGACGAAAACGGCAACGAGATTGAGCGCCGCCGCGACGACCAGCACGACGAGGCGACGATCTCCTTCAAGTACCGCTCCGGGTACGCGATTCCGAGTCCCTCGGACGTGATCAACTACGAGGGGCAAAACTGGGAGGTCGTGTCCGTGGACCGCAACGAGGGCGGCAAGACCCACCGGATGCTCGAACTCTCCGTCAAGAAGAGCCAGTACATCAGCTCCGCCTCGTCCACCACCATCGCCACGACCACCAGCGGTTCCTAATCCTTCCTTCCCATGATTCTCGAACAGATCAAAAACTTCGTCGCCACTGCCGAGAAACACCTGGCTAACGCCGCCGCCGTCAAGGCGGATGCGGACGCGGCCCAGCGCTGCGCCGACGCCCTGATCGAAAAGCTCGACGAAGGCGAAAAAGCGTTGCTCGAAGCGTGGCAGAAAAAGCGGGCGGCGGACGCGGCGATTGCGGCCAAGTAACCACCTTCCGCGCGCACGACCCGCGCCGGTGCCGCCATGAACGACGCTTTTCTAGCCGCGCTGTTCCCCGGCAGGCACCGGGTGCTGGGCTCCCGGCTGGAAACGTACTGTCACGGCCACTTGGCGAGTTTGTACGGCATCCGCTCGCCGTTCGTGGCCGAGGAGGCCGGGGCACAGATCAACGCGGAAGACCTCGTGCGCGCCGTGCGCATCTGCGCTTTGCCTGGTTTTCCGTTCCCCGCGCCCCGCGACTTGCGTCCTCGCTGGCGCGACACCCTGCGCATCTGGTGGCTGGAAAGAAAACCCGCCCGGTTGCGCGCCGCCGTGGAAGCGTTCGAGGCGTATCAGGACGCGCATTGCAGCTTCCCGGCGTTCTATTCGCAGGACCCGACGGTCGACGATGACGACGTGCCCGAAGACGTGCCGGCGGATCGCCCTTTGAGCGCACCGTTTTTACTGGCGCGGGTCGTGGCGCTCATCTCGCGCACCAGCCTGACGTGGGAACAAGCCTGGCGGTTCCCGCTGGCACTGCCCGCCTGGGTCACCGGGGCCATCAACGAGATGGAAGGCGCGCCGGTGCGCTTCCTCGATGAGAGCGAGGACGTGGAAGAAACGCTGCCGCCGGACGTGGCCCAGCTCAGCGAGCGGGAAATTTACCAACAGGCGGTCGCTCACATGGGCAAGGAGGCGGCGGACGCGTGGCGTGTGGAGCGCCGCAAGTTGCGCCGTGCAGAGCAGCGCAAAAAGAAGGGCAAATCCAAATGAGTTTAGACGTTGAAGTCGGGATCAAAAACGCGCGCTTCCGGGCGGGGCTGGAACAAATGCGCGGGCAGGCCAAACGGTTCGGCGGCGACCTGAAAGGGATGTTCATCGGGGCGTTTTCCGTGGGAGCCATCCTCTCGTTTGCCGAGAAAATGCGCGACGTGCACAAGGAGGCGTTGCGCTTTGGCACGGATGCGGAAACGATCCAACGGGTCGGCAAGGCGGCCAAGCAAAGCGACATCGACTTCGAGACGCTGGCCAAGTCGATCAACAAAGTCACCCTGGAGGCGGGCAAGGCAGCGCGGGGTGGGGCGGAACAAGCCCGGATGTTCCAACTCCTGGGCATCGACGCCAAGAAGTTCGTCGGCATGTCGCTCGACGAAAAACTCCTGGCGCTGTCCGCCGCTTTTCAAAAATCGCGCAGCAGCGGGATGGAAACGTCCGCCATGCTCGATCTGCTCGGCGAACGCGGCGGCGAAATCATGCCGTTGCTGGCACGGGGGCCGGGGGAAATTTCCAAGGTCATGAAAGAGGCCACGGTCCAGACCAATTCCACGGTCGATGCCATGACCAAATTGAGCAAGCAGATGGACATGCTCAAAGGTAGCGGAGCCAAAGCGCTGGGCTGGGTGATCTCGAAGATGGAGACGTTTGCCAAGGCGGTTGGTGTCACGGTCGGGGTTGCGGCCAACATGGCGAGCGGCCTGAGCCTCGATGATTCCATGCAGGCGGCGGCGGATGGTCTAAACGACGCCGACGAAGAAGAGGCGAAGCAGAATAAAGCGGCGGCCAAGCCAGCCGACGATTTCACGCCAGATCAGGGTAAGAACTCCCCCGAGGCCATCGCGGCACTGAAAAAGCAAATCGCCGAAGAGGAAGCCAAGGCCCGCGTCGATGCGCTCTCGGGCCAGGCGAAGATCAACGAGCTGGCCAGCCAGCGCGCCGCCCTGGCGAAGACGATGGGCAAGGACGAGGCCGCGAACCTGGAAATCAAGAAGCAGGACCTCGCCCTCGAACACGAGATCACCGACCTGAAACGGTCGCAGGCCGAAAAGCTCGCCGCCGCGAAAGAAAAGCAGGCCGACCTCAAGGAAAAGCAGGCGCTCGAAAAGATGACCCCGGAGCAAAAGGTCGCCTATCTCCAGGGCAAGCAAAAGAAGCTCCAGGACGAAGCCGACCAGATCGACAACGCCCCCGCCGTCGTGGAGGCGAAGCGCAAGCAAGCGGCCCAGGCGG
The DNA here is from genome assembly GCA_964236475.1 of uncultured Chthoniobacterales bacterium. Classification (GTDB taxonomy): domain Bacteria; phylum Verrucomicrobiota; class Verrucomicrobiia; order Chthoniobacterales; family SZAS-18; genus CAHJWO01. Next base: position 10,653 of record CAXSED010000098.1, on the reverse strand, counting down.
ATGCGGACGCGAAGGACTACGACCTGTACGCGAAACAGGCGAAGCAACGCGGCGATCCCAACGCCCGGGTAGAAAACGAAAATTCCAAGTACGCCAGCCGCCGGCAGTCGGCGCAGCTCAACCTCGACGCGGACAGGATCGAGCGGGAGAGCACGCCGGACAAGGCCGTCGAGAAGCGCACCGAGGCGATGGGAATCCAGTCGCAGATCGACGCGCTCAAAAAGGAAGGGGCCAAGGATGGCGACAAGCCCACCGCGCCGAAGGGTGAAAAGAAGCCCGACGACGCCGGTTCCCCGGGGAGATACACCGTGACGGCCAGCAGCTTGCAGCGAGTCGGCGGCGGTGGCCGCGCTTACGGCACCGCCAGCGATCCGGCCATGCGGGCGCGCGACAAGACCAACGCACTGTTGCAAAAACTCGTGGAAGCCGCCGGCAAGAAAGAGGCCGCTCCGGCGGGCAAATCTCCCGAGGCTTATTGACTTGGGAGGCTTTGCAACATGGCCAAGGCATTCGGCAAGCAGGGCAAACTTTCGCTCCAGCCCAACTCGGAAATCACCGAGCAGCAGGATTACTCCCTCATGGGCCGGGCGGTCTTCGAGGGCGACGCGTCCCTTTTTTCTGCCCGGCCACGCAAGGGTGCCGCGCATCCCAAGAACAAAAACCTCTCCTGCTACTCCGCGAAGACGACCTGGCTAGCCCTCGATAAGATCCACGTGGAAGCGGAGTACGTCGGCATCGATGTCAGTCCGACCCCCTACTTCCTGGAGTTCTGCGGCTCGGTGGGCGAGCAGGCCATCGTCACGCACCCCAATTTCGTTTCGGTGCTCGGTGGCACGGCGGACAACCCGCTGCACAACGCGTATTTCGATTCCGACACGAAGGAGTTCGTCGGGTTCCCCGCCGACGCGCCTGCCGACCTGGGGGGCGTGCAAACCTACTACGTGCCGTCGGTCATCGTGCGGGTGAACTACTGGCAGAACGAGAAGCCCAACCCGGGGCCGCTGGGCCACGTGGTGAACCCGGACAGCATCCCGGGGCTGATCCTGCCGCCGAACTGTCTGAACCTGCTGGTGATCAATTTCAGCTACCGGCAACTCACCCCGAAACTCGCCCCCTACCAGGTGACCATCGAGATGCTCGCCAGCGAGATCAACGGCTGGAACGAGCTGATCTATCCCTATGCCTAACGCCAACAGCTTCCCAGATGGTCAGCGGGGCCGCACGACCTCGGGCGACCTCGGGCGCGTGGCGGACTATTCGGCCAGCACGCTGCCCGTGCGCGGCCCCGGCATCGTTGGACGCCGGTTTCCCGGGGGCAGCACCGTGACGGCTCTGCCGGTGCGCCGGGCGGGCGGTTCGGGCGGCGGCACGCCGCCCCTCACCATCCTCGACGCCAGCGGCAAGGATGCGCAGGGCAACCCGCACCCCGGGCGGGTGCGAGTGACGCTCGGCTACCTGGACGGCCTGCGTCCATCGGAGATGACCTTCCCGGACACCGTGCTGCCCGACGGCACGGATAACCGCTGTTATCTTACGATCCCGGACGGCGGGGCTTATGTCCGTGGCAAATTGATGGTGGATAAATCTGCGGGACTCAACACGGGAGCGAGTGTGTATGTCACCCCCACGCAAGAGCCCAAGGACAAAACCTTTGTTTATTTTGACATCGGCTATGTCGTTTTGACCGACGGGACGCTTTCCATTTCGCAAATCAATACCGGCAACCAATCTCTCGCGGTGTTGGTGGCCCCCGATGGGACGTTCTCGCCCGTTTGGAACGCAATAAGCACATGACGCCTCCCTTCTGCTACGTGGACGCGGTCACTTTCCCGGATCAGGTGACGCTGACTTACACTTACAACTTTTCCGGCATGGGAGATGCGCCCGGTTCCACGAGAACCAAAACCGGCTCCGCCACCCTTCCCTACACGCGCCAAAAACTCTCGGACACGGCCGCTCTCAAAAGCCTGCCGTTGAACACGGCTCAACTCAAATACAATGCCGATGAGAGCATCGCTCCGGGCACTTTCATCGCCTATCAGCTGGGAACTGGCTTGGCTCCGGGCTGGATTGCGCAATTCATTGCTCCCGCCCCGGTGGTTGGGGCCTATACCGTCACGACCACCGGGAGCGATGGCACGGTTGTTACAACGCACGAGGATCAATACTCGGCTAATTTTACCCTGACGTGTACGCAGGCGGCGGAGGGCGTCAAAACCCGGGATTTCTTCGCCGCGAATGTGGTGAGCGACGATATTTATGTGTCCGGGAATATCGTCAGTCAAAACACCGCCGTTGTTCCCGCCGATTATGAGGCGATACCCCAAGGCGTTGCTTATGGCGTGACCCTGATTCAGCCGGGAATTGCCGCTGACAAAAAATCTCCTGCCGTCCTGCCGGTTTATCGAATCACGCTCCCGCAAGAAGCGGCCTTCATATTTTCCATGTCCGTGGGGGTCAACGGAGACACCGTGTATTTGGAGGGTCAAGGCGGGGCTGGTGGCGGCGGGCCTTCTTCAATCCGAAACTATCTTAACGTTGCGTTTGAGTCCGGCGTTGAAAACGTGGGCCTGGCATCCTCGCTTTCTCCTTGGGTTTGCGATGTGCAAATGAGCAACGTTACCGATGTCCTTTCCGCCGGGACGGTATCCTACATCGGTTTCCAAACGCTGCCCTCGCAAGTAATTTTACTCGATGCCGCCGACGAAGACGGGGATGCCAGCGCGGGCACGTTTACCATCGACCCTTTCAACTTGGGGGGCCAATCCTACACGACGCCGCAAAACGACGCGGGCCTGTCGATCACGATCAGCTTTTAGAGCGTCCGTCCCGCCGTTGACAGCCCCGGGCATCCTGTATGCCCACCTACGTCTGGAACAAGGATACCAACACCGTTTCCGGCGCGCTGACCGACCAGACGACCGCGCAATACCAGGGCGCGCGCGGCGGCTCCGACATCCGGCTCATCATCGCCGAGGGCAACGACATCACCGACATCACCGAGGTGCAGCTCGACACCGCCGCGCCGAGCGGCTTCGTCGTGGGCCTCATCCTGCGCGATCCGTCCAACCTCGACACCTCGGGCTACCTGGCCGGGCCGACGATCCTGACGCGGGGAGCCACGGCGGACGACGGCTACATCGGGACCACGAGCACCGACACGTCCACGGTGCGCGCCCTGATGGGCGTGGGCCAGCCGGGCGTCAACCAGACCCCCATCACGGCGAGCGCGGTGTTCTACTACGTTCCCGTGAGCGGCGGCGATCCGGTCGAAAGCCAGCCGTTCACCTGGGTCATCACCCCGCAGTATCTTCAGACCGGCACGCCTCCGGCGTCCATCGTCGCCCAATGGGCCAGCCCGGAGCAGCTCAGCGCCGCCATCGCCCTGGCGGCTGCCGCCATCACGAAGCCTGGCACCCTGCCGCTCTTCGCCGGAGAATTCCTGTTCGGCGACCCCGACGGCAGCACCGCGTGGGGAACCTTTCCAAGTGGACTTTCGCCCTCCTTCGGCAACGTCACGGCCACGGGCACGCTTTCCGTGGGCGGCGCGGGGACCTTCGCGTCGTCGATCCAGGCCGCGAGCGTTAGCGCCACCGGCGCCATCTCGGCGGCTTCCTTGTCCGGAGACGGCTCGGCGGTGACCAACCTGAACCCCGCCGCGCTTTCCGGGCCGGTGCCGCTCGGCAAGCTACCTGCCGCCGTGGCCGGGGGCTTCCACTACGCCGGGGCGTGGGATGCCAACGCGAACAATCCCTCGCTGGCCAGCGGCCAGGGCGCGACCGGCGCCGTGTACCGGGTCAGTGTGGCGGGTAGCACGCTCCTTGATGGCATCAACACCTGGCTCGTGGGCGACGAACTCGCGTTCGACGGCACGCAGTGGGACAAGTTCGACGGCACAGGCAACGAGGTCCTCACGGTGGACGGCGTGGCGCCGGTCGCCGGAGCGGTTACTCTTCTTGCAGATCAGCCGGCCAACGTTGCCAGCAAGCGGACGCTGGGCACTGGCTCGCAACAGGCCGCCGCGGGCAACGATACGCGCTTTCCCGCCTACGTGTACGGGCTGCGCAAGGGCGGTGGAAACGGCAGCGCCGACACCTTGGCTCAGCCTGGGACGGATTACCTAAAACCCAACGGGGACGGCAGCGGGCTGCTTAACCTTGCTCCGTTTCACCCCATTAGCACCACGGCCGCCGGTGGCGGTCCGGCGGGCGGCCCCTCGGGCAACGGGACCACCATCACGTTGCCTACGAATGTGAGCTACGTTGTAACCAGCCTGGCCATCAGCGACAACTCGGGAACGTTCAAGCTGACTTTCGGGGCAAACTTCAACGTCGGGGATTTGATTGCGACGATCAACTTTGCCACGGCCTTTACGAACGCGCCGCGGGTATTTGCATTTCAGGGCGGAGACGCCACGGCTACAGGATCATCTAATACCCAAACCCGTTACACGCACGCGTTCGGCGTGGTCTCGTCGGGTAGCACCATCAAGATCTATGCGGGAGCGTCTTCCAACACCGGGTCAACCCCGACGAACACCAGTTTGGCGGCCATCGTTTCGGGCGAAAACGTTGTCATCAACTACGAGGTCTTCGTGAATTGAGCCGGGCAGGTTGACACTCTCGCCCCGGTCAATGCAGACGCTCATCTGGAACACCGATACGCGCACCGTTTCGGTCTCGGCCTTGAGCCGGGCCACCGCTCAGGTGTCTTCGGTGCGCGGCGACGCCTCGACGGAGACGATCAACCTGATCGTGGTCAACGGCACGCCAGCCGCTCCGTACCTGCCGGACGCGAGTCTGAGCATGGGCATCGTCATCCGCCCGCCCCTGAACCTCAAGCAGGGCGTGCTCAACGGGGCGTTGACGGTCACCCGGGGCGCGAACGCCGCGCTGGGCTACACCATCGCCCTCTCGACCGACACGGAACTCACGCGCTCGTTGATGCACGTCGACGACTCCGACCCGGCGACGGAAGCGCCGACCTTTGCGGCGACGGCGGTGGCCTACCTCGTGCCTGCCACTGGCACGGATGCCATCGAGAGCCTGCCGTTTAATTGGAACGTCCAGGCGAACTACTATCGTCCCCTGCAACCCCCGGCCGATGTGGTCGAGACCTATCCGCCCGCCGACCAGATGGACACCATCGATGCGCGCGACCTGGCCATCGCGCAAGCCGTCGCGGCCACCGCGACGCGCAACGATTACCGGCTTGTGGCGGCCATCCAGAAGGCGGACAGCATGGCCGCGCTCCGGGCGTTGCCCGAACCGACGGCCACCGACTCCGGGCAGGTGGACCTGCGCGGCTACTACGCCCCGGGCGACGGGGGCGGGGGATCGTTTTACTGGGACCCGGCTTACACGTTCCTCCAACCGCTGACCGTCACCCTGGGGGCGGCGGGCAGCGGCTACCACGTCCACGATCTGCTCCAGCTCGGAGGCGGCACCGCGTTTTCCGCCGCGCTGGTGGACGTGCTCTCCGTCGACGCCAACGGCGCGATCCTGACCTTTGCGGTCCTGCCGGGTAGCAGCTACGGCGCGCTGCCCGTCGGAGCGCAGGCCACCACGGTTTTCCATGCCGAGGGCGCGGCACACGCGCCCGCCGGGGCCACCTTTGCCGTGGCCACCTCCAGCTTCGACGACGGCGGTGCCTGCGTCTGCCCGACCGGGTACACGGGCGCGGGTCGCTGGCGGCGCATGCTGGGCGAAAACCTCGCCCGCAACGTCCTCTGGTGGGGCGCGCAGTTCGCCAACGTCTACGGGGCGGACGTGGACAGCTACGACGCCATCAACGCGGCGATTGCGTCGCTGCCCAACGGTGATTTCTCGGCCCAGGACTATCCTGGCGCGGGCCGCACGGGCCACCAGAAGCGCGGCGAAATCTATTTCCCCCCGGACCCGCTCGACCCGGCGAATTTCGGCTTCGAGGTGCGCGACGAAATCTACGTGTCCTGCACCATGAGCCTGCGCGGAGAGATCAACAAATCTCGCGTCGCCTTCGTCGGCAACGTCGCCCCGTCCACGGCCCAGGAAAAATGGGTGATCCGTTGTTTGTACAGCGGCAGCAGCAACGAGAGTTTCTACACCGACATCATTGGCCTGGTGGCCAACGGGCGGCGGCACGCCGGCAACCCCGGGGCCAGCGGCATCTACTACATCGGCTGCAACGGCGGCAGGCTCATTGATTGCGTGGTCAACGAGGTGGGCTTGCGCGGTTACTACGTGGACTCCGCCGGCTGCTACCTCAACAACCTGCGTACCGACGACGTGCTGCGCGGGCCGGGCCTGACTGTCACCGGCCAGCAAGTCGTGGCCGGCTATCTCGACATCGAGCACGTCAACTATGCCCAGGCTCTCGGGGGCGCGAGCACGACGATCTACTACGACCCCAGCGACGGCAACAACGATCCCTATCCCGCCGTTTTGCTGAATTGTTCGTCCAGCCACTTCGCGCTCATCACGACCGAGGAATCTCCGCTCTCGATCAAGTTCTCTACCGCTCCCAACACGACCGTCGCCACCCTGCACGCGAACACGTCGGACTATCTGCGCACCCAGCAAGCCTCCCCGCTGACGGCGTCCTTGGTCAAAGCGTACAACAGCGACCACATCTCCGTGGTGGACATCGAGGAGCAGGGCAACGCGCAGTGGGCAAACTTCGTCATCGATAACAACAACGGCTTCGGCACCTTCCTCTACCCCGGGGACGGCATCGGAGCGCGCGGCAGCTACATCCAGCGGGAACACATTTCGAGCTTGGATGTTTCCCAACTCCTCGTCTACTCCTCTACGTTCAAGGGCGGTCCCGTCTTTCGCAGTGTCGACCAAGGAGCTGCCGATCAGATCACGTGGCAGGGCTCTCAGGGCCAGTGGAACTTCCTTCGTCAAGGCGGGGCCGGAGGCGCGGCATCCCATCCGGTGTTCGGCATCGACCAGTTCGACCGACCGACCGCGCCTGCCGGTTTCGTTTCGTCGATCTACTACTTCAACGATGCTCCCTACAGTGCCACGCTGAGCATTGATCCCGCCACCCATGCGTTGCGTTTCAACACGAACATGGACGGGATTTCCAAGAGGGTCTTGACGGACAACGGGAATGGCAACCGCGTAGCCACCAATGCAGCGAAGCTGGCGTTACCGGCGTCTACGCCCGTCGGCTCGATCTGGACGATCACCGGTGAGGGCAATCGGGTCGAGTGCTTTACCGGGGGGGACATTACTCAAAATGCCAACTGGGGCGTGCTCAAAAACACGGTCCTACTCACCGTGGAAAATGATAGTGGGGCTGACCTGACCGTCAACGGGATTGATTGCCCGGCGGGAGCTACGGTGAACCTCGGTTGGTTGGACCCTGAGAATCTTCAGATGGGTGGAAGCATCAACGCAGGAATTTATTTCTACTGCTACAACGGCTATGGAACCGGATCAGATAGTACCCTGTCACAAGACATTTGTGACGGTCCGCTTGCCTGTTCGTTCTACCCGGCTCGCTGCGGGGATGCTTACCTTGCTTTTACTTCCGGTAGTGGCTTCTAAAACTTCCCCATGAACAGCCAGGTCAAGAAGCCAGACAACACGGTGGTGCTTTACCCGGCGTCAGTGCCGCCCACCACGGACGGCTACACAAACTACCTCGATGTTCCCAATGCTCCGGCGCGGGCGGCTGGCGACACGACGAGTGTGCTCACCTATCAGAATGGTGCTTACGCTTGGGTTGCTCCCACCCCCACGCTCAAAACGTTGTCCGCAGGGCTGAACAAGGAACTGACAACTCTCTTCAAGACCGCGCCCATCTGGTTGCAAGTGGTGTACAGCAACATTATGGCCCCGATCGCGGCCATGATCACGGCCGGCCAGCTCGCCACGGCCATCGCGGTGCTTCAAGGGGTCATCGACAACAAGCAAGTGCCCGACGAGAATTTTCCGCTGATCATTTCGGCCATCGCGCTGATCACCGCGCAGGAACCCGCGTTTGCCGCCGTGCTGCCCGTCGTCACCCCGGCGGCCCCGGCACCCTGACGGCCCGTTGACAGCCCGCGCCCGGGCAGATGCTCGCGCGCCTTTTCATCCTCGCCGTTTGCCTGCCGGCGCTCGCGCTCTTTTGCGCGGGCTGCGCGGGCCTCAAGCCCGATCATCTCTCGGGGGGCTTCGAGCACGATGAAAGCGTGATCCACGGCCCGACCCGCGAAAGGATGAGCACCGACAAAATCGACGTGCACGTCATCTACGATCTGAACCGTTGCTCCCCGTGAACATCCGTCAAACGCGCCTGCAAACCGTGGCCGACTGGTTGCTCTGGCACTTCGTCGTCGATTTCAGCCTGGAGAAACTCAGCGCCCTGGCGGCACTCGGCTGGGGACTGGCCGTGAGCCTTTTCCGTCCGCTGCCCACGACGCCCGGCTGGCACTACCTGGTTTGGATGGTTTCCTGGCAGCCGGTGCCGCCCGACTTCGTGTGGGGCGGCCTCCTGACGCTGCTGGGCGCACGCCAGTTCGGCTTAAGCTTGTGCACCTGGGGCCAGCTCCAGCGCCGCGCGGACGCCGCCCTGGTCACCGGCGGCGTGTTCGCATTTTTCTCCTTTGCGCTCCTCCTGGGTCAGCCTGGCACGACGGGCGTGCCCGTGTACGGACTGCTGTCCTGGGCGGGCTTCGTGGCCTCGTATCACCTGGCTCTGCGTCAGCGCAGCCGAACCGCTCTGCCGTGATGCTCCCGATGTTTCTCGTGGCCGATTACTGGCACGGCATCCCCGAGGGGTGGATCGCCGGGAGCGCGCTGACCCTGGCCAGCGGCATCGGCTGGCTGGTCAAGCACGTCACGACGCGCAGCGCCGAGCGCGCCGCCGCGCTCCAGAGCGAGGCGGGCAAACAGGAGGACACCCGGGCCAGCGTGCAGATCCGCGCCTTCGATTCCATCGAGGGCCTCATCAAGAGCTTGCAGGAAGAGGTCAAGCGCCAGACCGCGCAGACCGACAAGATCGAGAAGGAATACGGCGCGCGCCTGGTGCGCCTGGAGCGCCGCAACGGGCGCATGAACCATTTCATCGTCAAGCTGCTCGACGCCTACCTCCAGATCAAAGCATACGTCACCGTGCTGGAAACCATCGTCACCCAGGCCCAACCGAGTTGGAAATGCCGGGAGTTTCCCAGCATCGAGTTGCCCTGCTTCGAGGACGACGCCGATCCGCCGCCGCCCGGGCGTTGACACCCGTGGCAGGGCATGGCCCTCATTGGAGACGTGACAGGAATCGGCGCTGCCGCCACGGCGGCGGACGGCATCGTTGGCTCGCTCAGCGCGCTGATCGAGAAATTCATCCCGGACAAGGAAAAGGCGGCGGAAGCCGCGCAGGCCATCCAGGCCGAACTGCTCAAGCAGCAGGGCGACGAGAACGCCGGGCAGATCGAGATCAACAAGGTGGAGGCGGGTAGCGCCACGCTCTTTGTGTCCGGCTGGCGGCCGTTCATCGGCTGGGTGTGCGGGGCCGGATTCGTGTGGGCGGCGGTGCTCCAGCCCATCGTCACGTTGATCATGACCTATTGTGACCATTCGTTCGTCGCACCTGCGATCCAGACCGCCGTGCTCGAAAGCACGATGTTCGGGATGCTGGGCCTGGGTGCCATGCACTCCTTCGACAAGTACCAGGGCACCACGGCACCTTCGACGCCGGTTATCACCACGAAGGAAGTGCGCCGGGCGCTGCCGGTGAATTGACAGGCGCGCGTCCGGGTGTCCCCACGCCTTGATTCGCCCGAGTTCATCCCGACCAAACCCTGCCGCCCGGAGCGGCAGTTGAGCTGCACGCACGTCGACCTGCTGGCGCTCCGCGCCCACGGCGTAGACGTGTTCGAGTGTGCCCACGGCTGGGTGGACGATGCGTCGATTGCCTACGAGGTCGCGCACGGCGAGGACCAGGACCTCGCGCGGCCCCATTCGGAGATCACCAATCGCGCGGGGCGTATCGCCACCATCGTTCGCATGATGGAGCGCGGCGTGGTGTTCGACCCGCTCTTTCTGCGCGTCAGTGAGATCGACGGCGAGCTGCACCAGGTACATCTGGCCGATGGCCACCACCGGCTGCGCGCCGTGCAGTGGCGGGCCGCGTTTTGCAACAGCCACACGGAACTGTCGTTCAACGTGGGCGGCGACCTCGAAACCGTGCGCCTGCTCCGGAGAGTGCTCGGTCGTTGACAGCAGGGCGGGGGCATGGACCCCGAAAAGTTCTCTGCTGCCGCGCTCAAGCTCATCACCGACGCCGAAGGGCTCGACCAGCCGGGCGCATGGCCCAAGGGAGCGAGCGGCATCACGATTGGCCACGGCGACGATCTCGGCTACCAGTCGGCGGCCGAGTTCGCGCAGAACTGGGCTCCGGTGCTCGATCAGGCCGTCTACGTGCGCCTGCTCGATGCCATCGGCTTCAAGGGGGAAGCGGCGCACACGCTTGCCCACCAGTTCGCCGACATCCACATCACCCAGGACCAGGCGGACACGGTTTTTCTGAGCAAGACGCTCCCCCGTTACATCGAAACAACCCGGCAAGCGTTTCCGGGCTTTGATCGTCTCCCGCTCGACGCGCGCGGGGCGCTCGTTTCGCTGGTCTACAACCGGGGAGCGGCGATGGGAGTACAGGGTGAGCCGAGCTGGGACCAGCGACGGGAGA
>CAXSED010000097.1:0-15444 GCA_964236475.1 uncultured Chthoniobacterales bacterium | reverse complement strand
TGGGCCCGCCGGGATTTGAACCCGGAACCAAGGGTTTATGAGACCCCTGCTCTAACCATTGAGCTACAGGCCCATGTTACTTATATTGAGATACTTACACCGAAAACATGACAAGATCCTTGACTCCACTCTCAGTGATTTTCTCCGTGAAACGGTGGATGAATCTGACGGGACCCGCTTTCTGAGTCAGGCAAAGAGTTTAGTCTTGGGGCTGGCTGGTTTGTAGTTGGATTGGGTAGGTTTGTCCAGCGTCCATGACGGAAGCTGGGGTGAAGTGAATGTTGCAAGGCGGCGAAACGCGCCGGGCTTTGGTAGCCGAGTTCGCCGTGGGGCCGACGCTCGTTGGACTCGCCGCGGAAGTCCGCAATGAGAGTGCCGCCGGGCTTGAGCAGGCGGCGGAGAGCCGCCAGGGCTTCCACCGGCCGCGCCAGCCGACCAATCTGTTCACGGCCTTGCCGCCACGGACTCTGCGGCGGCTGCGCGACCATGTGTGTGTGTGTGCGCCTCAAAGCGCCGATCACCTTGCAGGAGTTGGCCGCCGTGGCGGGGCTGAGTCCCTACTACTTTGCCCGCGTGTTCCAGCGCACCACGGGCCGGAGTTCCAACGGCTACGTCGTCGCCCAGCGTCTGGCCCACGCCGCGCACCTGCTGCGGCGCACCCGGTTGACCGTAGCGCACATGACCAGCGAAGTGGGCTATCAGGACGCACGCCATTTCAGCCGGTTGTTCCAGCGTCAGTTTGGTTGCCCGCCTACGCGCTGGAGCCGGGAGCATCTGCGCCACGTCCTCCGCCAAGAACCGGGAATTTGTCCTGTCCCTGGGCGCGGACGAGCACATCGACTACACCACCCGGCGCTTCGAGGAGGCCGTCAGCGGCGTGGACTTCGTGCTGGACACCATCGGTGGCGAAACCCCGGTGCGCTCCCTCGACGTGGTGAAGGACGGCGGCAGGATCATCACGGTGATCCCCTTCTCGGACGAGGCGTTGGACGAGAAGGCCAGACAAAGAAACGTCGCCTTGTCCTTTGGCGGGATGCGTCACAGTGCCGAAGATCTGGCGGCACTGGCGGACCTGCTGGGTAAGGGAACCCTCAAGCCACACATTTCTGCCACCTACACCTTCGGTGAAACGGCCCGAGCGCACACTCAAGTGGAAAGCGGACGCACCGTGGGCATTTTGTGAGGCAGGCTAATTTGGGTTCGATGGCAGGAAAGGTGGTTCGCTGCATTGCAGTGGCAAATGAGAAATGTCTCGGGAAAGACGGCTTTTCTGCCTTCACATTGCCAAAGCTGGGCGTTCCTCTGCCCAAATCGCGCGCCCGCCAACAATCTACTACTGTAACATTAAATCGCCTTGGGAATACCGTATCGCCCGCGCCGATTTCGCGGGAGTCTGATCCGAATGGCATTACGTGTAAGTTTGCCAACAATTTCAGGTTGCCATAGTTGTAATGATTCGGACACTACGTTCGGAAGCTTGCTGTCACATTTGCACCAAATTGGCTACACCGCGCAAGCCTGGTTTCCCAAGTTTGATCGGGAAGCGTTGCGGCCCCACGAAAGCTGGCTCTGCCCCGTGCACCACGACCGGGAAAGCGGATGTTTTCCCATGCCAGTCAGCAGCTTTCTATTGCGCGGCGCTGGCAAGAATGTGCTGATCGACACCGGTCTGGGCAACGACAAGGATCGGCCGGGCATGCCGGAGATGCACCGGCTCGCGACCGATTATCTGGGTCGGTTGTCCCAGGAGGGTCTGCGGCCTGAGGACATCGACCATGTCCTCTGCACGCATCTGCACGTCGATCACGTCGGCTGGAACACTCACCTGCTCAACGGACCAATGGAGCACGGTGATTGATACGGATCAGAAGTTGGCCGTGCAAAGCCGTCGGCAGCTGCTGGAGTTTTGCTGCGCCGAGAACGTCTTGCTGGTGCCGGGTCAGCATCCTCCATCTCGAAGCGGCGGCTCCTCATTTCATTCTTGTAACGTCGTTCTGGAAATGCGTGTCGTCCGACAGACCCAGTACCCCGAGCCGTTGCGGCCGAACGCCCGCAAGCGTAGCAGAAAGCCGTGCTCAATGGCCGCCGACGGCGCGCCGGGCAAAATCGACCGGGCAATCTTGCACGGACGAGGCAGGTTCGAAGACGCTCAAGGCGATCTGCACCGTGTTCTTGAGCACGGCGCCATCGGCGGACTGCTTGCTCATCACACCCAAGCCAAGCGCGAGCGTGGCGAAGAACCGCGTCAGCGCCAGCGGGTCCTGGCCGGGCCGGAGTTGACCGAGCGCCTGGGCACGGCAGAGTACTTCGTAGAGCGCCGTTTGGAACTCGGCCAGCGCCGCCGCGTTGAGCCGGGTGATCGCCTCGCTCAGCGACGCGTTTTCCAGCACAGTGTTCGTCTGCAAGCAGCCCGGCGGGAGGTGCGGGTCGCTGTAGCGGGCGGCCAACTCCGTGAACAGCGTCGTGATGGCCTGCCGGGGGTCCGCGTCTCGGAGGGTTTGGCACACCGCCTCTTGGCTCCTTTGCATGTAGCGGCACAGGCAGGCAATGAAGAGCGCTTCCTTGTCGCCGAAGGCTCCGTACAAGCTGCCGCGGCCCAAGCCGGTGGCGGCGGTCAAATTCTCGACCGACGCGGACGCGTAGCCGCGCCGCCAAAACACGTCCAGCGCACGTTCGAGCACCTGATCTTCGTCAAATTCGCGGTGTCGGGCCATCAGTTAAACTCAACCCTATAAATATGGACCGTTTGTTTGGGAATTCAAGCAATTAACTAGTCGCAAGGGTGTACTGTCCTAAATAATTATTGACTGATCGTTATTTTAATCGAAATTTTACCCCATGAGCAAACTCACCAACAAAGTCGCGGTGGTCACCGGAGCCTCCAAGGGCATCGGGGCCGCCATTGCCAAAGCCCTCGCCGTCGAGGGGGCCTCCGTGGTTGTCAATTATGCCTCCAGCAGGGAGGGCGCAGACGCCGTCGTCAAAGAGATCACTAACGCTGGCGGCAAGGCCATCGCCGTCGGCGGCAGCGTAGCCAAGGCTACGGAAGCGCAGGGCATCGTCGAGGCGGCCGTCCAGCAGTTCGGGCGTTTGGACATCCTGGTCAACAACGCGGGAGTGTACGCGATGATGCCCCTGGAGGAAGTCACCGAAGAAGAGTTCCACCGCCAGTTCAACACCAACGTGCTGGGATTGATGCTGGTCACCCAAGCCGCCGCCAAGCACATGGCGGACGGCGGCAGCATCATTAACATCGGCTCCGTGGCAGGTCGCATGGGCTTTCCAAGCAACGCGGTCTACAGCGCCACCAAGGCTGGGGTAGACATGATCACCTCCTGCCTCGCCAAAGAGCTCGGAGGCCGCAAGATCCGCGTCAACTCGCTCAATCCCGGGCTGGTAAGAACCGAGGGCACCGCCGCTTTCGCCGGTCCCGGTTCCGACTTCGAGAAGATGGTGGTGGCGATGACCCCGCTGGGCCGCCTTGGCGAGACGGACGACGTGGCCAAGGTCGCCGTGTTCCTCGCTTCCGACGACAGCGGCTGGATCACCGGCGAACGGCTCTACGTCGGCGGCGGAGCATAGACCCATAGTCCGCCGCATCGGCTGGAGAAACCGTGTACCGCTAAGAGACGAAACAGCCTTGGCGCCGACGTGGCCCTCGTAGCTCATCGCCGCCCGAATTGATTGAGCCCGAACTCCTGCCCGACGCGGGTCTCGAACAGCGGCTCGCCGATACAGGATGCCATGTCTTGCAGGACGGCTTCTAGTTTTGCCACATCCCGAACGATTGCGCTCTCGAAGTTGCTAAACCGCTTGAGCGTCAGGTTCTTCATCATGAATAACACCGAAGGAATGGACACCGGGGTCGGTCCGGCCAGGAAGCCATGTCAGCGTCCAGAGTTGCTCCTGGGTTGAGGCACTCGTCGCGGAAGCGACCGTGGAAGCTCTCGACGAAGCCGTTCTGCCAGGGCTGCCCGGATCGATGTAGATCGTCTTGATCTGCTTCTCTGCCAGCCAGCGTTGCACCTCCTTGGCGATGAACTCCGGGCCGTTATCACTTACGCAGGAACGTCGGCGCACCGTGTTCCTAGATGGCACGTGCCAACCAGGTGAGCACGTCGGCGGCCCGCAAGGCGCGTTCAAGGCGCGTTCAAGGCGCATCATGTGACACTCCCGGGGGTGCTCGTCGAGGATCGTGAGCATCTTGAGTGCGCTGCCACGTACGGTCGCATCGCTGATGAAGTCCCACGTCCAGACGTGCCCGCGATGGGCGGCCTTGGTGGGCAACCCGGTGGAGATGCCCCGGCGAACGATCTTGCGCTTAGTCGGCGGCACGCGCAGGCCATCGGCCCGGCGCAGGCGCTGGATGTGACGCTTGCCCACCGACCATCCCTCCTGGCGTAAAAGTGCGGCGATGCGCCGGTAGCCGTAACGTGGGATGCTTCTCGCTCAGAACGCGCAGCCGCTTGGCCAACCGTTGTTCGGTTGAAGTGAGCGGTGGTGGCCGATACCAAAAAGTAGCACGTGAGAGCAAGAGGATGCGACACGCCGCCCGCCCGGAACACAGCCCACGCGCTCCCACCGCGTGGGCCGCCACTCGTCGATGTGCCGGGCTTATCATTTTTTTCGGCGACGGCCTCCACAGCAGCCGGTTCTTGAGCAACGCTTCAGCGAGCATCTTTTTGAGTTCGCTGTTCTCGCGCTCCAAGTCTTTGAGTTTACGCGCCTCGTTGAGGTCCATCTGCCCGAACTGGCGCTTCCAACGATGGAAACTCACCTCCGAGATGTTATGTGCCCGGCACACCTCCAAGATGCTCTTGCCCCGGTCAGCGTCCCGGAGGATGCGGATCTTGTCTTCGGTCGTGTATCGCTTGCCTTTCAGGTGTCTGGGTCCTTCCGTAAAACGCCCCAGACTAACTCACTACCCGGCTCGAAAAAACGAAGCCACGTCACCCCCACTCCTCGGGCAGGCGCACAGGCACGCTCCAGCCGATCGAGAGGTAGCGGTCCAAGCAGCAGCCGCGCAGGATGCGTCGGCCTCTTGCACCTGCGCGGCGAGTTCGCTGACTTAGGCGCGTTCCTGCTCGTTGGCAGGAATGCTCGCCACGGCCAACGAGTTGCCCAGCGTATCGACGGCCACACGGACCGTGCTGCCCTTTCTGCGCTCATAGCCATCGTCAGTCGCTCGTCCACCGCTCTCTGGACTGCTTTGCATGATGCGCCTGTCCGTGACGATCGCACTGGATTGTGCGGCCCGCTCCCAGAGCGGTCGCACCACGGCACGCTGGGAAAGGGCCGCCGTGTTCAACCGCGTGGCGGTGCGACGCGGAACGGGCCTTTGAGATCATCATCCGGGGGCACGACGCGGCCTTTCTGCAAGATGGCGAGTCGACCCTCCCGCGCCATCGTTCGCAGGGCAGCCCTCAATTGGGGCAGCCGAAATCCGAGGTTGACGGATAATTTGCCGGGGCACATCGTCGTGCCCGCCCGCAGGGTTCGCAGTTGATCGAGGATTCGGGCTTCGAGCACGTCTTTTTCCACCTACCCCAAAGATGAAACTGCTTTCGTGGAACGTCAATGGTGTGCGCGCCGCGCTGCGTTACGGCTTGCTCGATTACCTCGCGCGTGAGCGGGCCGACATGGTTTGCTTGCAGGAGACCCGCGCGCCGATCGAATCACTCGCGCCGTTGATGGCGGGGGGCTACCACGTGTTCCTCAACCCGGCGGAGCGCAAAGGGTACTCGGGGGTTGCCATCCTGAGCCGCCTCGCGCCACGCTCGGTGGTTTACGGTATCGGCTTACCCGAGCATGACCAGGAAGGACGCGTCGTCACCGCCGAGTTTGACGATTTTTTTCTGGTCAGCGTGTACGTGCCCAACTCCAAGAACGACTTGGCGCGGCTGCCCTACCGCCAACGCTGGGACTTGGCCTTCCTCGCGTTCTTGATCGGTTTGGAACAACGCAAGCCGGTGATTTTCTGCGGCGACCTCAACGTTGCCCACACGGAATTCGACCTCGCTCGGCCCAGGCAGAATGTGGGTACCCACGGGTTCACGCCGGAGGAACGAACCGGGTTCGAGGCGTTCGTGCAGGCGGGATTTCTCGACACGTTCCGCGAATTCGAGCGCGGTGCCGGGCATTATACTTGGTGGAGCGTCGCCAGCGGCGCGCGGGCGCGAAACATCGGCTGGCGCATCGACTATTTTTTGCTCTCGGCGAGCTTGCGGCCCCGGTTGCGATCCGCGTTCATTCGCCCGGACACGACAGGGTCGGATCACTGCCCGGTGGGCATCGAGATCGACGCGGGAACTACGGCTCCGTCAAGTGCGTTTTGAAATGCTGCACGATGCGCTCCTCCAACTGGATGCGCACTACCGGGTCCGGCACCATGTGGGTGAAACTGCTCAGCGGCAGAAACTCGAACGGACGCCCGGCGCGGAACAACGCGTCGATCAAGCGCAGAGTGTGGCGCAGGTAGACGTTGTCGTCCGCCGTGCCGTGGATGAGTAACAGCGGGCGTTTCAGGTCGGCGGCGTAGGTCAGCAGCGACCCTTCCTTGTAGGCGTCAGGCCAGCGCCCGGCGTCGGGCACGCCGAGATAACGCTCGGTGTAACAGGTGTCGTAGTCCATCCAGTCGGTCACGGGCGCACCGGCGACGGCGGCTTTGAAAACGTCCGGGCGGCGCAACACCGCCAGCGCCGACATGTACCCGCCGAAACTCCAGCCCGTGATGCCCACGCGGTCCAGATCCAGCTCGGGATGCTCTGCGCCGAGCAGCCGCAACGCCGCCACCTGATCATCGAGCGGCACACTGCCGAAATGCCCCGCGATGGCGCGTTCCCAGTCCCGACCACGCCCCGGAGTGCCGCGCCCGTCGGCGAGCACCACGATGAACCCTTGATCCGCCAGCCATTGGTCGAGCAGGTAGGTGCGCATCGACGCTGTGACCTGCTGGTGGTGCGGGCCGCCGTACACGTCCACGATCACCGGGTATTTGCTGCTGGCGGCGGGGTGAAAATCGCGCGGGCGGACCACCGCGCACTTGAACCCCTCGCCCGGCCCGAGCTGCAACACTTCGGCACGCGGGGTGAACGGCGGTTCGACGGCCACGGCAGGAAGCTCGCCCACGGCCACGCCATCGGGCAGGCGGCGGACGACGGCGCGCGGCATCGCCCCGAGGTCTTGCGACCAATCGACGATCACCGCCTCGTTCTCGCCGAGGATCCCCAGGTGCAATCCACCCTCGCGGGTCAGTTCCGACCCGGCGTCCGTCGCGTTGCCGGTCAGTGAGACGTGTCCGATACGCGCCTGGGTCGGGTCAGCGCTGGCCGTATAATAAACCTGCCCTCCCGCGACGCCTGCCAAACTGACGTACCCGGCGGCGGGCGGGACGAGGACGGTCCCCGTGCTGCCGTCACGCCCACGCCGTTCCAGTTGCCAGCGGCCCGCGCGCTCGCTCGTCCAGAGAAAACCGCCCCCGTCGCTCTCCGGCAGCCACCGGGGCACGTCCTGATCGAGATTGACCCAGGCGTCGTCGTGCTCGGTGAGAAGCGTCGTCGTCTGGCCCGTGGTCAGGTCGCACGCCAGCAGCGCGAGGTCGGTCTGGTCGCGCGACAGGACGGTCAGAGTCACGGGGCCGTGTTCGTCGGCGGTCACTTTGCCGAGGTAAGGATATTTGGCGTGGTCCCATTCGAGGGAGCGCGGGGAATGGTTTTCGGGCGCATCCACCGACACCACGCCAAGCCGGACCGCCACGTTTTCCTTGCCGGGCCGTGGATAGAACGAGCGCAACGGCTCGTTGCCCGGTTGCGCCGGATCGCTCGCAAACCAACTCTCCACCTTCGACGCATCGTTTTCCTGGTACACGATCTGATGATTGTCCGCCCACCAGTAACCCGAAAATCGGTCCATTTCTTCCTGCGCGACGAACTCGGCCAGCCCGTGGGAAACCGTCTCCGTGCCGCCAGTGGTGACGGCGCGCTCTTTGCCGGTCGGCAGATCGAGCACGCACACGTCCTGATTGCGCACGTAGGCGACGCTCCGGCTGTCGGGCGAGAATTTCGGGTCAAGAATCGTGCCTTCGCCGGTCGGCAGTTCCGCGACCATCTCGTTGGCGAGAGTCAGCGTGTAAAGCTTCCCCGAAAGCTCCAGCAGAACGAGCGACCCATCCTTGGAAATGCTGAACGCCGTAAACCCGCCAACGCTGATGCGCTGGCGTTCGCGGCGGGCTTTTTCTTCGGGCGAGAGTTTGTCGGCGGCCCCCTTGAGCGCGTCGGGCGGCGAGAGCAGTCGCCGGGTCTGGCCGCTGGCGACATCGAACGCGTAAAGCTCCTGGCTGGGTTCCCGGGCAGACGCGGCGCGCAGAAAGAGGACGGATTTGCCGTCGGGGGTCGGCGTCGCCTTCACCGGGCGGCCCAGCATGAAACCGCGCGTCTGGGCATAATCCCGCAGGAAGGTATCTCCTTGGCCCTGGGCAGGCGAATCCCCGCGCAAACCGGCGGGCAGCAGCAGGCAGACAACGGCGGCGGCGAACGCGCCACGAAACGGAGAAAACGCGATGAGCATGTCAACGGTAGCTTCGCCTACCCCAACGGAGGCAACGGCGGCGGGGTATCCATCATCGTTGCAAAAACCGGACGCGACGTGGCGGGGCTAAGGTTGCAGGTTTTGCCAATGAACGCGGCTGCATCCTGCCGGAAAGCGTCGTCGAGATCGTAAGGCACCGCGCTGGCTGGCGGCAGGCCGGTCTCGTTCGCGCGGATGCAAAAAAGCTGCCGGGGCGTGGGCGTACCCACGATGAGATCGACCCAGGGATACCCGGTCGGATGGAAAAACAACAGCGGCAGCTTCGGATGGGTAAAGTCCGCCACCACTTTCTGCCAGAACGCGATGCCGTCGATGGAGTCCTGGGTGTCCATGGGCAACCGGTATTGCTGCGCCGGGATCGTGCTCTCCAGCAGCTTGAGATTGATCTTGCTGGATGCTGTCTTCGGCGTGTGGGCGTTCGGACGAACCCGTTCGACGGCATACAACACGCGGGCAAACGTGTCGCCTTCGTTGAGTCCCATGCCGTTGGCGATCCGCGAGCAGTTGGCGCGGTCTGGCTCGGCGCCCAGGCCGTCGGGCGGCTGGGCCAGAGAGGCCCGCAGTTCCTCCAGACCCGACGCGAAAATGGCCCGCACCTCGGCGGCGGTCGTCGCCTGCCGGCAACTCGATTCGACGTTTGCCAACACCCGGGAAGCCCGCATGGCCAAGGCGTAGGAGAATGGCAGTTCCAGGTGAACGGCGGCGACCATCGGGTAACGCGCGCGGCCCTTGCCATCAACCGACGACCACATCCGCCCGATGATGGTGTCGGACTCGCCGTTCCAACTGAAAAGGTGTGCGATTTGCGGCAGGGTTTCTTCCGGCTTTTTTTCCCATAACGCCTCGTTGATGACCCCACCGATACCGCGCGTGTAAAGAATGTCTCGCGCGGCGAGCAATGCCTCGCTGTCCAGGCCGATGGGTTCGATGTGGTCATCCCAACCGGGATGTTTGCCGAACGCACCGAGGAAAACGCCCGGCGTGGCGCCGGCGCCGAGCATGGTTTTTAACCAGTTGGGCATGGGTGACGAAAAACAAGGGGCTAGCGATCAGTTCAGATCGGCAAGGATTTTCTGCTTGCTGGGCAGCGAGTTGATATCCGGCACGGCACGGTCCGCCTTGACGGAAAGAAACACCGGCAGCCCGACGCCCGGCACGGTGACCTTGAGCTTGCCGTTGCCGTGGGTGCGCTGGGCGAGTTCATATGCGTCCACCGACAGCGGAAAGGATTGCTGCGCCCCGCTCGAATAATCCAGAAAGGTCATCCGGTAGTTGTTGAACACGTTGCCGGAGCCGACCTCGATTTCGCTCTCGCCGCTGGTGTCGTGCTCCGACCCGTCAACGACCACCTTGCGCAACCGGTCCAGCCCGCTGTGGTCGGGCGAGTTGGCGTAACCCATCAGTTCGATGATCACGTTAGCGGAAAACGCGTCCGCCGAGTCGCCGAGCTTCGCGGTGTCCGCGAGGAACGCCTTCAATTTCCCCGCGACGGCGCTCGGGACGAGCTTCATGTTGTCGCCCTTGAGGTCCTTGTCCCAGACCGCCAGAAGCGTGGAGGCCTCGGAAAGCTGTTCGCGGTTGAGCCGCCGGTTGTCGCCCTTGACCAGCGGGAAAGCAAACTTGCTGTTGAACGCGTCGCGGGTTTCCGCCAGGTAGCGGTTGGCGATGGCGTTGACGCGCTTATCCTGGGCGCGGTCGTAGAAGTACGCGCACGCCTCGAACTTGCCGCCGAGTTTTTCCTGGGTGGTCCTCGCTTCGCCGCGCGCCTTGTCGATGTGCTCTTTGACATCGAGGAGCGGGGTCCAATCGCTCCCGAGCAGGTTGCCGCCGCCGTCGTTCTTGGCGAGTTCGCTCTCGGCGGTCTGGTACTGCGTGGTGCGGACCTCGTACATCCGGCGGCCATCACCGAAATCCTTGAGCAGATTATCCAGGTCGTCCAGTTCGGTGACCTCTTCCTTGGCGAAACTGTTGGAAACCTTGGCCACCATTTCGTCGTGCTTTTTGTCCAGTAGGGCAATGACCTCTGGGAAGAGTTTCGCCTCGGGCTTGGCCCCGGCGTTGGCCGCCGCGTCGTGCACGATCTTGAACGCCTCGTCCGACTGCACTTTGCTCTGGTCGACAATGTCGTGGTATTCCTTGCTCAGGCTGTATTCCTTGAGTAACCCCTTGTCGCGGGCGGTCTTGAGCTTGCCGTTGATCGTGCCAGTAATCTGCGCGAGGTCCACGACCCGGGCGTGCATCCGGGTGTCGAGGTCTTTGCGGTCGTCGGTCTTAGCAAGGTCGTTGAGCTTGCCCTCGCGGGTGCGATATTCGCGCAGGTCGTCGCGCACGCCTTTGATCGCGCCGAGGCTGGTTTCCGCGCCCTGCAAACTCTGGGCGGCATCGGCGAACAGACGGTCCAAGCCAGCCTTGATCGGCTGGTTTTCGGCCAGGGATTCGCTGCCCTTGGACAGCCACGCAGGCGGCCACTTGGCGTTGGGATTCTTGCTGTACGTCCATGCAAAATCGTCGGACAGCACGGGAAAGCTCTTGTCGAGCGCGGCAGGCTTGGCGTTGGTCGCGTAAGTGATCTCGGGCTTGAGGATGGCGTCGGGCGCGGCGTCGGTGCCGGTTTTGTTCACGGTATCAGCCTCGACGGTGAGCAACCCGGCGATAGCCTTGGCCTCACGCACGGCAGCTTGCTCCGGCGTCAGCCCGGCGGGCGGGACCGGGTTGGGCGCGATCATGCGGTCACGACCGCTATCCACGCTCGGCTTGACGACGCTGCTCTCGAACACGATGCGTTGCGCCTTCTTGCGGTCGCCTTCCAGATGGAAGAAATGCGCCAGCGGCTTGAAAACGAAGCCCACGTTGATGTCCGTCGCGCTCACGTCGCGCAGTTTCTTGTGGTAATCCGCCAGGGTGCTCGCGCCGCTGGCGGGATCAATGGCCTGGTCGCCGTTGTACTGGTACTGGCCCCCGGCGTCACCGGAAGTAGGCGCGGAGACGATGGGATGCCAGGAGCCGTCCTTGCCCCAGCCCTGCTTGGCGAAATTCCACAGCTTGCTCTGCGCGCCGATGCTGTCCTGGAACTGCCGGTAACTCAGGATCGTGAACAGCAGCAACAACAACAGTGCGGCAAACCCGCAGGAATACAGAATGATCTGCCGGGAGCGGATCAGCGTCTTGGTGTTGGTCGCGCGGGTGACCAGACCAGCCTCGCGGAAGATCTTCTCCGTAAACAGGTCGCGCAGGAAATAGGCGCGCTCCCGCTCCCAGGCGCGGCCTTCGGGCAGGGCGTCCACCGGCACGCCGATGGCTTGGGCGAGCACGAGATCGAGCGCCGCGCCCTCGCGCATGGCGCTGGTGAAATAGATGCCGCGCAGGAACAGCGGCTTCGCCGACCAGGGACCGGCGACGAACACTTTTTCCAGGTACGAACGCAGGCGCGGCGCGGCCAGCGTAAAGCTCTCGGGCAGGGAATACAGGGCGTCCACCTCGTCGGTGCGGCGAGGCGCGCCGTGCTGCGGGATCGGGTCCTTGAGCAGGCCGAGGCGGCGTTTGCGGATGCGGGCGACGACAGTTTGCAGGTGTTGATCCACCAGACCGGGATCGAACGGCACGTCGCGCGGCTGAGGATTGGACCAGCCGACCATCTGGTGCTGGCTGTCGGGGTCCATGTCGTCGAAAAACTCGCGGAAGCCGTCGAGCAAGTCACTCTTGGTGATGAGCACGAACACCGGGAACCGCACGTCGAGTGTGCGCTGGATCACGTCGAGTTGCTGCGCGATCTTGCCCGCCTTCCGAGTGATGTCCGCCTCGGTATCTTTGATGAGACTGTCGCAGGGAATGACGAGTAGCAGGCCGTTGATCGGGCAGTTGGGCCGGTTGCGCTTGAGCAGTTTCAGGAACTCGGGCCACTCGTGCGTCTCGCCGGGAGCCACCTCCTCAAACATGAGGCGGCCCGCCGTGTCCAGCAGCACGGCACGGTTGGTGAACCACCAGTTCATGTTGATCGTGCCGCCGACGCCCTGCATCTCGTCCTGCAAACCGGGCGGAAAGCCGACGTTGCAATGCCGGATCGCCTCGGTCTTACCCGCGCCGGGTTCGCCGACGACAACGTACCAGGGCATCGAATAAACGTCCTTGCCGCTGGTGGCGAACTTCTCCATGCCGACCTCGAAGCTGCGCTTCATGGCGTCGAGCTTGGCGCGGGCGTTGGGATTGCTGATCTGGTTGGGAGCCGACGCTCCGTGGTTGGCGATAGACCCGGCGAGTTGCTTCGATTTGCGCGCCGCCACCCATTTCAGGAAGAAATGGTAGGCCACCAGCGCCATGGCGAGGAAAACGAAACCGATGCCGACGATGACTACGAGGTGCGGGTCGATCATGGCGACCACCCCGAGCAGCGACATGCCCGTGAGCAAGGCAAAGAGCACCTTGATGGGCGTAGGTAAATTGAGGAAGGAATCCACGGGAAATTGGGAAAAACAGGAGAAGGATGCCAGCGCGACCGCCGCCGTTCAAGCAGGAAAGACGGCGTTCTCAGCGCCACCAGAGGCCGGGCAACTTTCCGAACAGGGAATCGAAGGGCCAAACGAACATGTTCGCCCCTTCGTTATTGAAACTCGGCAATCGCAAAAAGCACACGATGAGCAACAGGATGGCCAGCTTGACACAGAACCCGACAGGGGACACCGGCGTGGGGTCCGCCACGATCCCCGTCGCCGACCCACAGGCGAATTTTAGTTCCGCGTCCAACACTTCTTTCGAGAGGACGATCAGAACGTAGTTGAAACAGGTCACCGCAAACCAGCGGCCAAAATCCCACCCCAAGAAGTACAACGGCAAGGAAGCCAGAAAAGGGAGCACGAAATATTTGCCGATGATTCGTCGGGACGGGACGGCTGTCAAAGCGCGCCATGCCGGGCGGCGGGCCGCCTGGTCCCCGGCCAACGCCGTGGTGGCCATGCTGCCGATCCAGGCGGTGAAAAACCCGAGCACGGCCAGCAGCCAGACCCAATAAAAAACGACGCGGCGCGGGAGTTCCAGCGACAGGGAAGTCCCTTGGTAAATCGACCACGGCAAACCCGTGATAGCACCAGGCAGCGCCCAGGTGGGGTCCTGGCCGGTCACGTCGCTCGACCCGGCTGGCAGCGCCCCGAGCAGTTCCCAGTGTCGACAAATGGCCGCCGCCGTTTCAAAAGTGGGACGACCGTAGCGGATCACCGCCAAACAAGCCAGAAACACCGGGGAGTAGACGAGCACGAGGATCAACCTTCGACGGACGAAGTTCACCGAAGCATCGCTCCGGATGATCGCATGGCTCACGAGCAGATGGACCGGCAGGAACTGGAAAAACGAGGCCTCGTGGATGAAGAGATGCAGCGGCAGGGCCAACGTGCTGATCGGCAGGATGCGTTTGAGGTAGGTGGCAGATTTCTCGTTTCCAGGTCGGCTCAGCAGACGTAAATGCCACGACAAAATCAGAAAGCCGATCATTTCCTTACGGCCCAGCGTTCCGTGGTCATGGAGATAGAACGGCAGCAACGAAGGGAGAAAAAGCAGGCCGAACAATGCGAGCGGATTCAGCCTGTCGAGTGAACGGCCCACCCACCAGAGATAGGTGGCCGCCACCGCACAAAAAAGACTCCAGGTCAGTAAACCAACTACGACCACCGGCGGCGCAAAAGTCGCCAGGGACCGCACCAGTTCGCCGGACAGGCCACGACGCACGAACCCGGCGGAGTAGTCAATCAGCCAATCCGTGTAAGTCCACTCGTTGATGCCGCGTCCGTGCAAGTCACGCGGCAGCCAATAGATCAATTTTATCAGGATAAAGAGGACGAACGCACCGAGGAGCAACGCTTTGATTCCGGGGAGGGCGTCCCTGCGGCTGCCACGGGTCGGCGTCTCGTTGATTGACTCGGACATGGATACCACATGATAGGGTTGGCTCCGCGCAAACCCCCCGGGTCTCTCCGTCCGTCGGGAAGCGGGTTGCAGGAACCCCGGTAGAGACGACCGGGTTGACCCTACGGCCCGAGTTCCTTGTCGTGCGCGATGATCTCGGCGAGTGAATCCGTCAACTGCCGCGATGCCTGCTGGAACAGCACGATGTTGCACGCCACCGTGGTCAACATGAACACCAGGAAGATGATCAAAATCACGATCATCTTGCTGCTGGGCGGCTCGACCAAATCGCGGCTGTCCACGTTCTGATACGCCTCGGGACAGACCCGCACCGTCGTGTCGGACTCCAGCATGTGCCGGATGCGCGGGGCCACTTCGAGCATCTTCTTGCGCAGGTATTCCGGCTGCCCGGCGTACCAACCCGTGAAACCCAGCCCGATGCAGGTGTAATACACCGACAGCCGCTCGGTGGCGTCGTCACCCTGCTCTTTGAGCGTTTCGTCGAAAAGGTCGAAGAATTTTTCGTCTCCGGCCAGTTCGTTGAAACTATACGCCAGCCGTTCCTGGTTCCACTTGGCCGCAAAGGGCAATTTGCTGTCGCAGATCATCGAATCCACGAAGAATATCAGCGGCTGCTCCATCTTCTTGTACTGCGGGTTGAGCCGGGGATCGGCCACCGCTCCGCCGCGCAGGTCCTCGAAGAGCATCTTGATCTTCGAGCGGACCGTGTTGTACTCCACATTGCCACCTTTGCGGCCCGCACGGTTGAGGATGCAGACGTACTGGAAAAGCGGCTCGGTATATTCGAGGAGGTTCATACAAAAGGTCCCGCCAAGGTCTACGCGGACGTGCCGGTCATGTAGAGCGTGATGTTGTAGTCGGCGTCCTCCTTGCCGGTCCAGCGGATGATGGCCTGCTTCTCGATCTTGAGCAGGTCCCAGACGCGGGCGCTGTCGGCGCGCAGCA
>CAXSED010000096.1:0-15589 GCA_964236475.1 uncultured Chthoniobacterales bacterium | reverse complement strand
CCGAGAGGTGGGTGGCGATTTCCGCGTTGGGCTTGAACGCCTGGAGAAACGCCTTTACCCCGCTGGTGAAAAACTGCTTGGTGGTGTCGAAGACGAAGTCCTGGTTGGTAATGTCCTCGAAGGGCGGCAGTTTGGGTCCCTCGACGTTGAAAACCTTGATGGCCATGCCGCGGTCCGTCGAAACCTTGGAATCGTCGAGCAACTCACCTGGAGCCGTAGCGAGGCGCACGATGACCGGGTGCGTGCCCGGCGTGGCGAAAAGGCCCTGTGCCAGCTCGGGCGGCAGACCCTCGATGATGGTCAGCTCCCCCCGGAGCAACCCGTGCGCCTTGGCGTGCGAGATGCGCACGGCCTTGCCGTATTTTTCGCGGGTGACGTTCTGCCCGTAGGTCATCACCTCGATGATCTTAGCGTGGGTTTCCGCCTCGTCGGAGGCGATGGTTTCGACGGTGTCGCTGTAGGGAACGTAGGTGGGCATACTTTTTTCCGCCCTAATCGCACGCTGGACGCAGCCCGGTTTGGCGGATCTGCGTCGCCGTCCACCTGGGGGGCAGCGAGTAACCCATAACAGAGTTTACCGACGCTAGCCCACCAAAGAACGTGACAAAGCTGGAAGCTATTTGACTGCGGCCAGTGCCGCTTCCAAGTCGGCGACCCGGGTCGGCTTGCTGATGTAGCCGTCCATGCCCGCTTCCAGGCATTTCTCCCGGTCTCCCTGCATGGCGTTGGCCGTCATGGCGATGATGCGCGTCCGGTGGCCGTTGGTCTCCCGTTGGCGGATCGCCGCCGTGGCCTGATAACCGTCCATCTCGGGCATCTGGCAATCCATCAGCACGATGTCGTAGGAGGTTCGTTCCAGCGCGGCGAGCACTTCCAGCCCGTTGCCCACGGAGTCCGCCGAGTAGCCGAGCTTGCGCAACTGGCCGAGCGCCACGCGCAGGTTGACGGCGTTGTCCTCGGCCACCAGGATGCGCTCGCTGCCTGCGGTCTTTTCCGGGGCCGGGAGATCTCCGGGAGTTGCCAGGGGTTCCGTGCCCGCTGACTCTGGCTGCAGGACCCGGTCGAGGTGATCCAGGAGCATCGCCGGACGCACCGGTTTGAACTGGCTCCGGGCGATGCCTGCCGCCCCCAGCACCTCCGCCGGGACCGCCCGTCCAAACGGCGTCAACAGGATGAGCCGGGTCGCGGCGATGGCGGGATCGGCCTGGATGGCGCGTGCCAGTTCCAGTCCGTCCATTCCCGGCATCTGCTGATCGACGACCGCCACGGCGTAGGGCGCGTTCGCCGCCGCCGCCTGCCGTAGCGCCGCCAGGGCTTCCTCTCCGCCCGACGCCCCGTCGGCAGGCAATTGCCGTTGCAAGAACTGGCGGCTCGCCGCGTTGTCATCGACCACGAGCACCTTGACGCCGGCCCGATCGGCGTGCGCGCGGACCCTGCCCGGCACGGTCCCCTGTTTCGCCAGGGGCACCGTGAACCAGAACGTCGAACCCTTGCCCGCCTCGGAGTCCACGCCGATCTGCCCGCCCATCCGCTCGATGAGTTGACGGCAAATCGCCAGCCCCAGGCCCGTGCCGCCGAATTGCCGCGTGGTCGAGCTGTCCGCCTGCACGAACGCCTCGAAAAGCCGCGCCTGCGCTTCCGGCGAAATCCCGATCCCCGTGTCCGCGATCTCGAAGCGCAGCAGCGTGTCCCCGGCGGATTCTTCCACGCGCCGGACCCGCAGCGACACCTCGCCCTGCCGGGTGAATTTGATCCCGTTGCCGAGCAGATTGGTCAACACCTGGCGCAACCGGCCCGGGTCGCCGTGCAGGCCCGTCGTCACGTCCGGGTCCACGCCGCCGAGCAATTCGATCCCCTTGGCCTGCGCGCCTTCCGCGAGCAGTTCCAGCGTGCTGTGGACCGTGTCCTCCAGGTCGAAATCGATCTTCTCGATGACGAGCTTGCCCGCTTCGATCTTCGAGAAATCGAGGATGTCGTTGATGAGCGTCAGCAGCGAGTGGGCGCTCTCGCGGACGGCCTCCGCATAGTCTCGCTGTTGCGCGGAAAGCGGGGTGTCGAGCAGCAGCCCCGTCATCCCGATCACGCCGTTCATGGGCGTGCGGATTTCGTGAGACATGTTGGCCAGGAAAACGCTTTTAGCGCGGGTCGCCTCCTCGGCGATTTCCTTGGCTCGCACCAGTTCGGCCTCCGCCCGGGTGCGTGCGGTGATGTCCAGGGCCACGAGGCCCAGCCAGGGCTTGCCGCCCGCCTGCTGGATGGGAAATTTGAGGGTCAGCCAGTCGATGGGTACCCCGTTGCGCCCGGGCATGGTTTCCGTGATCTCGATCAGGCGGTTTTCGTCCAGCGCGCGGCGGTCGTCCGCCGTCACCTGCGCGGCCACCTCCGTCGGGAGCCAGTCTTCGTTACGCTTGCCGATCACGTTGGCGGCGGACGCGCCGAAGGCTTCTTCGAGACGTTCGTTAACGAACATCCACCGGCACTCGTCGTCCTTGATGGCGACGACGGCGGGAGTGTGCGCCATGAACGACTTGAAGCGTGCCTCGGATTCCTGCAACGCCGTCTGGGCACAACGTCGTTTGGCAAACTGGTCGATCAGGCTGGCGAGCGTGTTCATCGTCCGGGTCAACGACGCGTCCGGCGGCGCGGTGTCGACGCTGAAGAATACCATTGCGCCGGTGATTTTTTCCTCCTCGCAGTCACGGATCGGGAAAGCATAGGCACGATGCAGACCGGCTTCCCGGGCGAGATCAGTCCTCAAGAAATTGCCGTCGGTGAGGACGTTTTCCATCCAGATCGGCGCGTCGCCCGCCAGTATCCGGCCCGGCAAGCCTTGGCCAGCGGCGAAATGAAAAGAGCGGCTCTCTTGGATAAAGCGTTGCATCCGCTGTGCCTGGTCTGTGGCGACTGCCGCCGGGGTGGACCAACTGCTCGCCAGGCGCATGACCTTTGCGTCCGGGTCCAGGGTCCACCATTCGCCAAGCTCCCATTGGAGATGCGTGCAAATCGCTTCCAGCAGGCGCGGCGTCGCCGCCTCCAAAGAAAGGTTTTCAGCGGCGACTTCGGCCACGGCGTGCTCCGCCTGGAGGTGCTGCTGGGCGCGGCGGCGTTCGACGATTTCCGCCGCCAGGCTCGTGTTGGTTTTGGCTAGCGTGCCGCTCAGCACCTGACGACGGCGCAATTCGCGGCGGGTGAGGATGAACCCGGTGACCAGCAACCCCGCGCAGAACACCAGCGATGCCAGGAATGCGGTTTCCGCGTTGCGCAGACCGGCGGCCCGCGCATCGGTCCGCGTGCGCAGGAGCGCTTGCTCGGCTGCAACCATCTCCTGCCCGATGGCGACCACTTTCTCCATGGCGCTGCGGCCCCGGCCATCCATGTAGCGGGGGTCGAGCGCGGCCACGCCCAGAGCGCGGCGCTGCTCGACGCGCTCCCGGGTGACGACCAGCTTGGTGTGCACGGCGGCGGCGAAATGCTGGCAGCGGCCCACCTGGAGCGGGTTGTCAGCGATCAGCTTGCTCAAGATTTCCAACCGGTCAGGCAACACGGCGGCAGCAGCCTCGAAAGGCGGCAGAAAACTTTCCTGGCCCGTCGAGCTGTAGCCTCGCTGGCTGCTTTCGGCAGCCTGGACCTGGAAGAGCGTGGACTCGACGACCCGGATGACTTGGCTGGTGTGGTCTACCCAACGGTCGGAAGACAGAAAACGCACCGCCTGCGAGACGCCAAACAGGCCGATGCCGAAAAGCAACGCTAATATAAGCGCGAAGGTGATGGTCAACCGCCACTCGGCGCGCGCGCGCTGCCAGAGCGCGAGGCGCACGGAAACCTGCTGGGCGAGGTCGTTTAACTTGTCAAGCTGTGCCGCTGTGAGCTGGCGCGGGACCCGGTCCAGCACGCAGAGCGTCCCGAGGACGTGGCCGTCGGGGGAGCGCAACGGCGAGCCCGCATAAAAACGGACGCCGTCCGGCGCTGTCACGAGCGGGTTATCGGCGAAACGCGGGTCCGCCAGCGCGTCGGGCACCACCAGGGGCTCGTGGGGGGTATGCAGGACATAGGCGCAGAAAGATTGATTCCGCGGGGTTTCCGAAGCGCCGAACCCCAGTTTGCTTTTGAACCATTGCCGTTCTTTGTCGACCAGACTGATCAACGCCATCGGCGTTCCGCACGCTTCCATCGCCTGCCGGGTCAGATCGTCATAAATCGAGTCCGTTGGGGTATCCACGATCCCGCATTGCCGCAGGGCGGAGAGCCGGGCGGGTTCATCGGATGGCAAAGGAGCGGCGGGCATCGGGAAAAGCTCAGGCAGAAGGCCTTAAACACGGTTCTCTAGCCTGAACGATGCCAAGCCGGGCGAACCAGCGAAATTATCTCCACGAACGCGGCAGAGGAATACACCCCTTTTTAGGGAACTATCCAGCAAGGCTCCGCCGCGCCCGGGTTCCGTCCGTTGAGGGTAGGCACATCGAAGGACGGGGCCAGCCGCCTCTGTGCAGCGTACCGAAGGCCTCTCCGGTTTCATTCGGGACATCACAACTTATCGGGGAAATTTCCATCCAAACGCCGGGGAGGATTTTCACGATTAGTTCCGTTAAACGGAGGTCCCGCCCGGACCATCACCATCGCTATTCCTTTCTCATGTCTCCTTCGCTCAAACCCCTGTCCGAACAAGTCATCGTCATCACCGGAGCCTCCAGCGGCATTGGACTCGTCACCGCGCAAATGGCTGCCGCGCAAGGTGCCCGCGTGGTGCTCGTGTCCCGCAACGAAGACGTGCTGGCCCACGCGACCGCGCAGATCACGCAGGCGGGCGGAAGGGCGATCTACGTGGTCGCCGACGTGGCCGACCGCGCGCAGGTGCAACGCATCGCCGACGAAACCATCGAGACCTTTGGCGGCTTCGACACCTGGGTCAACAACGCGGGCCTGGGTATCGTCGGACGCATTGAGGACGGCAACGAAGCCGACTTCCGCCGCCTTTTCGACACCAACTTCTGGGGCGTCGTCAACGGCTCGCTGGTCGCGCTGCCGCACCTCAAGGCGCACGGCGGCGCGTTGATCAACCTGGGCAGCGTGGCGTCCGACGTGGCGTTCCCGATCCAAGCCATGTACAGCACGACCAAGCACGCGATCAAAGGTTTCACGGACGGCCTGCGCATCGAACTCCAGGCGGAAAACGCACCCGTGTCGGTGACGCTCATCAAGCCCGCCGCCATCAACACGGACTTCGCGCACCACGCCCGCAACTACAGCAACCGCGAGCCGCAGTTGCCGCCGCCGCTCTACGCGCCCAAGGAGGTGGCTGTCGGCATCCTCCACGCCGCCGTGCATCCGAAGCGCGACGTTTACATCGGCGGCGCGGGACGTGTGTTCAGCATCCTCAACCGGGTGGCCCCGGCGTTGATGGATGCGCTTTCCAAGACGCTGATTCCGCAGTCGTTCCGCGATGAGGCTCCACGCCACCCCGAAGGCGCGCTGCACCAAGCAGGCATCGACGGCGTGGTGGACAGCGACCATCCCGGCTACGTGCAAAAAACGAGTTTCTACACGCGGGCGTCGATCCACCCGGCTTTCAGCATCGTGGTGGCGGCGCTGTTGAGCGCGGGGGTTTCTGCGCTGATCAACAACGGCAGGCGCCCCGCGAAGAAAAGCTGGTTTTGAAATATTTTGGCTGGTAGCCACGGCGCGCCTTTGCCCTTGCCATTGCGAGGTCTCAGGCGGGTCGTTCCCAACGGAACTTCCGGTCCCCTTCCGCAATCGGCACGTCGTTGATGCTCGCCTCGCGCACCCGCATCAAGCCATCCTCGGCGAACTCCCACTGCTCGTTACCGTGCGAGCGGAACCACGCGCCGCTCTCGTCGTGCCACTCGTACTCGAACCGCACGCTGATGCGGTTGTCGGTAAAGCTCCACAGTTCCTTCTTGAGCCGGTAGTCGAGTTCCCGCGCCCACTTGCGCTCCAGAAACGCCTGGATCGCCTCGCGCCCGGTGAAAAATTCCGCCCGGTTGCGCCAGCGGGAATTCACCGAATACGCCCGAGTGACCCTTTGCGGATCGCGGGAATTCCAGGCGTCCTCGGCGGCCTGCACCTTGGCGCGGGCGGTTTCGAGCGTGAACGGCGGCAGCGGCGGTTTGGTTTCCATCTTTCCTGCTGAATCGTGTGCGGGGGTGGGAAAATCGGGTGCAATCGCCTTTGCATTCTGCCGCCCCCCGGTTATACACTCCAGACCGATCCGCCATGCGCCGCCCTCCACTTTTTACTCCGGCCAGCGTGTCGATTCTGCTCGCTGCCGCGTTGTTGTTTCTGCCGGGTTGCGGACGGGGCGGACGGGATCGCGCCCGCCAGCAGATCACCCAGGCCGGGCGCGCTTTCACGCCGGATGATTTCGTCCGGGCGGCGTCGCTCGGCGACCGGGGCATGGTGGAAGCCTACCTGCGCGGCGGCATGGACCGCAACAGCGTCGATGCGCACGGCATCTCCCCGTTGATGGCCGCGGCCACCGCCGGGAAAGTGGACGTGACCAAGACCCTGCTCGACGAGAATGCCAACCCTGATCTCGCCAACAAGGACGGCGACACCGCGCTCATCCTCGCCGCCGCCGCCAACCAGTCCGACACCGTGCGCGCCCTGGTTGAAGGCAACGCTGACGTGCGGGCGCGCAACAAGGAAAACCTCACCGCCTTACTCAAGGCGGCCAACGCCCGAAACGACGGCGTGGTGGACGTGCTGCTGGCCACCAGCAAGGACCAGCTCGCCCGCGACGGCCAGATCAACCGCGCGCTGCTCGTTGCCGCCGTGGTGGACGATCCCCGGATGCTCGGCACGCTGCTCGACCACGGCGCGAGTCCCGACGCCAAAGCCGAGAAGAACGGCCAGACCGCCCTGATGTTCGCGGCGCGTCTCAACAAGGCGGACATCATCGAAACGCTGCTCACGCGCGGGGCCAGTCCCCGGCTCACCGACAAGGACGGCAACACGGCGTCCACCATTGCCCTCCAGAACGGGCATCCCGACCTCGCCAAGCTCATCGACAGCCACGCGCCCGGCGCTCTCGCCACAGCCACGTCCGTGCCGATGGTCGCTGCCAGCGGAAGTCCGGTACCGCCCGCGCCGGGCAGCGCCGCCGGCACGACGGGAGCGCAGAACACGCCGCCAGCGTTGTCTCCCGCCGACGAGGCCAGCGCCGCGCGCGAGCGGGCGTGGCTCAAGCAGAACGGCGTCGAACCCGTCACGCTGCTCAAAAAAGACACCGGCCAAGACGACGACCACGACGGCTTCACCAACGACGAGGAACTCGCCGCCGGGACCGATCCCAACGACCCCAAGTCCCACCCGCCGATCTACACCAAGCTGCGGCTGCGGCGGGTTGAGGGCGAAAAATTTCCCGTCGTGTTCGACGCGTACAATCCCAAGAACGATCACATCAACCTGACGGTGCGTGAGGATGGCCGGTTCGGCGGTGGCGACGGCGAGCGCAAGGCGGAAGTCAGGCCGGGTGAACGGATCCCGGGCCTGCCCTACAAGGTGGCCGGAGTGCGCGCCAAAAGAGGGTACGAGAAGGACACGGGCCAGCCACTCGACCTGTCCGAACTGAGCCTGCAAAACACCGAGACCAACCGCAAGGTCGTCCTGCGCCGGGGACTGATCGTCAGCAGCCCGGACGCCACGGCGGTGCTGGTCCTCAAGCTCGACGGCACGCAGATCCCGGTGCGCCTGGGGCAGCAGTTCAGCCTGCCGGGCGATCCGCAGACCCGCCTCGAGGTGATCGACATCCGCCCGGAACAGGTCGTGCTCAAGATCGTGGACAGCAAGCAGACCATCACGGTGGAAAAAGAGTGAGGTTCGGCTTGCAGGATGGACCCGGCGGACCATCGTGACGCATGGCTATTCCTCTCGAAGACCAGTGTCAGGATGTCGTCGGCAAAGCCCGGTGGGGACTGCGGCTGAGTGAATCGCAACTCTCGCAAAAGGCGGGCGTGCCGCTGGAAACCGTGGAGGTTTTCCTCCAGGGCGGCGACGCGCTGGCCGACGCAGATTCCGCCGGGAAAATCACCGGCGCGCTCGGGCTGGATTTGGCGGCGTTGCGTGAACTGGAGCAGGGCGCGTGGCACCCGGGCGAGGTCGCCTTGCCCGCGACGGCGGCGGCGTACAACGTGCCGTTCGGCAGCGACATGACCGTCAATTTCTACCTCGTGTGGGACCGGGAAGGCGGACAGGCGGCGGCCTTCGACACCGGCGGGGATTGCGGCGCGTTGCTGCAAACCTTGCATGACCATCACCTCAAGCTCGGCGCGATTTTCCTGACCCATACGCACGAGGACCACATCGCCGATCTCGACCGGCTCACCGCCGAAACCGACGCGCCGGTGTACGTGTCGGCGTTGGAACGGTTCCCCGGCGCGAACGCGGTGCAGGACGGGGACACGTTCACGGTGGGCGAACTGACGATCACCGCGCGGCTGACTGCCGGTCATTCGCCCGGCGGGCTGACGTACGTGGTTGCTGGCGTCGAGCCGACGTTGGCGGTGGTGGGCGACGCGCTGTTTTCCGCGTCGATGGGCGGGGTCGGCCCGGAAAAGTATCCGGCGGCGTTGACGGCGAACCGGAAGCACACTTTCTCGTTGCCGGACGCGACGATCCTACTGCCCGGGCACGGGCCGCTCTCCACCGTTGGCGCGGAGAAGAAGCACAACCCGTTTTACGCGGGCGTTGACGCGTCGGATTAGCTTCCTGGTTTGTCACAAAAATAGAGCTGGCTCGAAAATGTTATCCGACGTTGGGTCGGTTCTATTTTTTCAAGGTGACCCTCCGACCGTCCACGAAGCCCTGCGCCTCGATCCGGTCGGGATACAAACGCAACGTCACCGCACCGCTTTCTATCTGCCGGAACGTTGTGGCTGCCGGTAACACTGCGGATGAGGCGGACCCCGCGCGCTCCTGCTTCGACTCCCTCGCCACCGGCGGACGCAGCAACACCAGCCGGGGTTGCACCGCCGTCAGCAGGTCCTCCGGGATCGCCGGTCCGGCGGTGATGAGCACCTCGCTGGATAGCGTCCCGGGTGTCTCGTGCGCCAGCAGCCACGCACCGGCGGCGCCGTCGCCTTCGGTGAGCAGCAACATCCGCCAGCCCGCCGCATGGATTCGCAACACCAGCGCACGGTCCGCCGCCGCACGCACCCGCCCGGGCAAATCGTCGGGCGGATAAAGCACGTCGGCCTCCACGCCCTGGGAAAAGAAAATTTTATCACCGCGCCGACAGGAAGTTTCTAGGCGTGATTGCTCGGCCAAGCTCTTGCGAAAATCGCGAAACGTGGACGACCCGGTAATTAATGACGGATCGACCACCCGCGCCGGGAAAAAATCCGTCAACGCGAGCCGGGCGGCGGCAAGATGATCGGCGTCGCCTTGGGTGAGCAGCAACCCGTCGAGCCGATCCACGCCGCGTGCCCGCAGGCTGGGCAGCACGCCGCGCATGTACTCGAACGGACGCGCGGCGTCGATCAACCAATCCGCCCGCCCGGCGTGCAAACATGCCGACCGGGCGCGCCCGAGGTCGAGCACGACGAGTTCCGCCGTTGGTGGCCGCCAGTGCCAATGCTCGGGCGCGGCCACGCCGAAGCTGCTGCCGGGCACGGCATCGAAGGCGCGCACCAGGAACAGGAGCGCCTTGGCCATCAGCCAGTTGGCGTTGTTGAACCACACCCCGATTCCATGCCAGAACACCGACCCTGCCAGGGACAAAACACCCAATGCCAGCACCGCGAACGCCAGGGGGAACACGACGACGTTGGCCAGCGGCGACAGCAGCGACACGAAATGGAAATCGACGAGCATCAACGGCAGCGATCCCAGCCACGCCGCGACCGACACCGCGACCAACGCGCACGTTCCCTGGCGGAACCATTCCCAGGCTTTCCGCGCCCCGGAATAAAGATCGACGGGTAGAAACGGATCGGGCGCGCCGGATCGTGTCAGCCATTGCTGCAACGGACGAACGCAGGTGAGCAGCGTCAGCATCACCAGAAACGTGAGCTGGAAACTCAGCTCAAAGAGTTGCTGCGTGTCGAACAGGAGAAGGATCGCCGCCGCCGCACCGAGGCTGTTGACCGGGCGGACGGGCCGGTCGAGCGCCTCACCGCCCAGCAACGCGGCGGCCACCAGCACGGCCCGCGCACTGGCCGAGCCGAGACCCGTGGCTAGGGCGTACCCGAGCAGCAGCGGCAGCACCAGTACCCCCGGCCAGGGACGCGGCACGCCGAGGAAAACCAACGATCTCAACAGGAGTAGCGATACCAACCCGAGTTTGAGGCCGTCAATGGCAAAATAGTGCAGCGTGCCCGTGCGTTGGAAGACGGGTTCCAATGATCCCAGCCCGGGGCGGTCGCGCAGACCGAGCAGGGCAGTGGAAATCACGGCGGACACTTCCGGGTCGTCGTGCAGATCGTCGCCCAGCCGGTCGGCCATCCAGTCGTGACAACGCCGTGCGGCCCGCAGACACCAGAGCCGGGGGAGGGTCAGCCAACCGCCGGGTCCCTGCGGCCCGCCGATCAGACGGCCATCTGCCAGCCCGCGCAGGCTCAGCTCGGACAAAATGCCCTGCCGCCGCAGAAACGTTTCCTCGTCGAACTCGCCCGGATTGCGCGGCGGCGCGACGTTGGCAGCGAAAGCGGTCAGCTCGACCCGGTCGCCGACCGCCACCGTGCGAGGGCCGTCTCGCCACTCCACGGCCACCGGCGCGTGGCAGGGTTGCGGGTAGTCGCCGTCGATCCCGGCGGTTTCCAGGGCCGCCGTGAAACGCCAGTTCGAGCTGTGGTCGATCCCGGGCGTGCGGCGGGGCAGGTCGAGCACAGTGCCGGTGACGTGCAGGTAATGCGCGGAAGCGTTTTCCGGGT
Source organism: uncultured Chthoniobacterales bacterium (assembly GCA_964236475.1). GTDB lineage: Bacteria > Verrucomicrobiota > Verrucomicrobiia > Chthoniobacterales > SZAS-18 > CAHJWO01. The sequence continues at coordinate 4,703 of CAXSED010000096.1, read as the reverse complement.
CCTCGGCGGCGGCGATGGCGGTGATGGGCACGGCCAGACGGCGCGCCAAAATCCCGGCAGCCACCGGGTCCGACCCGAGGAGGTGCAAGGCCGCGTAGGCCGTGGCGACGGCGCACCAGAAAAGCGTCGTCGCGTGTGAAAAGCGTTGCCTTTGACGGCGGGTCCACCAGAGCGCCGTCAGCGTCCCGAACAGACCGACCGCCACCCCGGCAACGGTGGTGCCATCGCCGAAACGCGGCAGGGAAAGCACGCGCCACTCTTCCGCCACGGCGATCCCTCCCACGGCGGCGAGTGCTACCCCAGTCATGGGTTGCCGCGCGCCCCGATGCCAGGTTGACCGCAGCCGCTCGACGGGGGCAGAGAGCCAGGAGCGGAGTTTGAATTTCAAACGGAACTCCCCAGGGGTTTACCGCAGGAGGCAGGCCCGGGCTTGCTCGGCGTCGCGGGCAATCTGTGCTTGCAACGCGTCGAGACCGGCGAATTTTTGCTCCGGGCGCAGGAAAGCGCGGAACTCGACTTCCACCTCGTCGCCGTAGATTTGTTGGTCGAAATCGAAGAGGTGCAGTTCGAGCAACCGCTCGCCGCCCGGCTCGGCCACGGTCGGGCGGAACCCGAGGTTGACCACGCCCGGGTAAGTCCCGCCCTGCCAGCGGGCGGTGACGGCGTACACGCCGTTGGGGGGAAATTGTTCGTTGTGCGCGGCGAGGTTGGCGGTCGGGTAGCCGAGCTTGCGGGCGAGTTGCTGTCCGGGGACCACGGTGCCCAGGATCGTAAACTCGCGTCCGAGTAAGCGCGCGGCTTTGGGCAGGTCGCCGACCTCGACGGCCTGCCGGATGAGCGTGGAGGATACGGTCTCGCCGTCCACAACCACCGACGGCAATCCGACCACGGCGAACCCGTGATGCTCGCCCAGCCGGTTGAGCAGATCGAGATTCCCGGCGCGCCCCTTGCCGAACGACCAGTGGAAACCGACGCAGATTTCGCGTAGGGGACGGGCAGCCTCGGCCAACGCGGTGATAAAACCCTCGGGCGGGGTCGCGGCAAACGTGGCGTCGAATGTCAGGGCGAGGCAATGGGTCGCGCCCAAGTCGGCGAAGAACTGGAACTTGTGGCGCGTGGAGGTGAGCAGACGCGGCGCGTGGTCGGGCCGCAGCACGCGCAGGGGATGGGGGTCAAACGTGACGACGACCGCCGCCGCCCCCGGTTCGCGGCGGCTGTCTGCGACCGCTCGACCAATGACCGCCTGATGCCCGAGATGCACACCGTCGAACACGCCGACGGCGAGGTAAGCCGGGCCGAGCGCGGCGAGGTCGCTGGGAGAGTGGAGAAATTTCAAGCGGGCGGAGAAATCAGGCGCGGGGTTCCTCGCGGACGAGGATTTTCCGTGTCGCAACATACGGCGAGAGCCCCGGCGAGCCAAGCACGGAAAAGCAGATTCCCGTTCGCGGCAGCGGAGCGATTCGTGCTACAGATAGCCGGAGCATGATCCTGGCAGAACTTCCATCGTCCGTCGCCGATTCCACGGTCGAACTGGCGGCGGTCATCAACTCCTTCAACCGGCTGCCGCTGCTGCGGGAAGCTCTCGGCGCGCTGACGAACGCCTTGCGAAGCGGGAACGTTCCGGCGGGTGTCGTCGTGTACGAGGCCGGTTCCACGGACGGCAGCCGCGAGCTTTTGGAGGGTTGGCGGCGCGAACATCCCGGCGACCGGCTGGAGATCGTCACACCAGCGGCGGGGGCGGGGACGAGCTTTAGCGACGGCGTCAACGCGGGTTGCGCGGCGGCGTTGCGATGTTTTCCGGCGACGCGTTTCCTGCTGCTCTACGAAACCGACAACTGGATCGCCGGGCCGGAACCGCTCCGGCAAGCGCGTGCGTTGCTCGAAGCACAGCCGGAACTCGCCACCGCCGGTTGGACGCTCCGCAAGCACGCGGGCAGCGTCGGCGGGGTCGGCTACGGGATGCGTTTTCCGACGGTGCTCGCCCTGGCTGCCGGGAACAACGCGTGTCTGCGCCTGGGCCTGGACGGGCCGAACGAGACGCCCTGGCAGGAAACGCAGGGCATCCGCTGGCGCACCTGCGACGTGCTGTTCACCAGCCCGCTGTTGGTCCGACGCACCGCTTGGGAAAAGTCGGACGGACTCGACGCGGCGGCGTTTCCGTTCGGCGATTGCGACCTGGACTGGGCGTGGCGCTTGCATAAACTAGGGTCGGGCGCGCAGGCGGTGATCCAGAGCGACGCCGTCGTTCATGACAACCGCGCGCAGGCCAGCGCGTGGTCGGACAACCGCGTGGTGGACCTGCACCGCGCGCGGCTGCGGCTGCTGCGGCGGCACCGTGGGCGGTGGGTCGGCGTCGTCAAACCGCTGCTGTTCGCCCGGCACGCGGTGGAAAGCGCGCTGTTGCTCATCGCTGTCGGACGGGGCCGACCCCACGCGAAACGTAAACTGGCCAAACGCCTGGAAATGCTGCGCGGCGTGTGGCGGGATTATCGCCCCGCCATCTGAGGATCATGCCCCGCGCAACCGCGAAACTTCGGGCAGGCTGAGGATGCGGCGGCGCAACTCGTCGGGCGGCAGCGTGCGGATTTCGTCCACCGTCACCGCGCGGCTCAGATCGAACCGACCCGACTGTGTCCGGCGCAAATCCTTGAGGTGCGCGCCGCAGCCGAGTTCGTGGCCGATGTCGTGCGCATAGGTCCGCACATAGAAGCCTTTGGAGCACACCACGCGAAAATCCACGTCCGGCAGATCGACGCTTTTAATCTCGTGCGCGAACACATGGACGAAACGCTCCGCCCGCTCGACCGTCTTGCCCTGGCGCGCCAGTTTGTAGAGCGGCACACCGCCCTGCTTGATCGCGCTGACCATCGGCGGCAACTGGTAGAAATCGCCGTGGAATTTGGCGAACGCCGCGTCGATTTTCGCGCGGTCGATGTCCGGCGGCACGGGCCAGCTTTCGAGAATCTGGCCGTCGCGGTCCTGGCTGTCGGTGGTCGTGCCGAGAGTCATCGTGCCGACGTATTCCTTGTCCTCGGCCATCAGCAAATCCTGGATCTTGGTGCCGCGTCCGAGCACGACGATGAGCAGGCCGGTGGCCAGCGGATCAAGCGTGCCGCAGTGGCCGACCTTCTTCGTGTTGAGGGCGCGGCGGACGATGGCCACCACGTCGTGCGAGGTCATGCCGGGGGCTTTGTCCACGAGCAAAACGCCGTCAGGACCTTGGGACTGCTGCATCATAAAACTTGGGTGGTTACTTCTTCGGGATGGGTGACGACCGGGAAATGCCGCGTGGCGATTTCCTCGTGGATGTGCGCCGAGACGCGCGCTTCCACCTCGCCCAGTTCGCCGCGAATCCGCGCCCCGGCTGCCAGTTTATGGCCGCCGCCGCCGTAACGTCCGCAGATGACGCTCACGTCGAGCGCGGGGTCCTTGGAACGCATCGAAACGCGGATCAGACCGCCAGGCAATTCTTCGAAAAACGTCGCCACGAGCACGGTGTCGATGGCGCGGATGTGATCAATGAGACCCTCGTTGTCCTCGGGTTGGACGCCGAGTTGTTCGGCGGTGTGCATCGACAAAGCGAAGCTGGCCGCGCGGCGTTCGGCGGTGAGCTTGAGCGAGTTGAGCAGCGCGCGCAACAGTTCCAAGCGGCGCAATGGATAGCTCTCGTAAAGCAGACGCGAAATCTCGCCCACGTTGACCCCCGCCTGAATCAGCGCCCCGGCGATCTCGTAGGTGCGCGCGCTGGTCTGCGGGTACTGGAAACTCCCGGTATCGGTGGAAATCGCGGCGAAAAGGTTCGTGGCGATGTCGCGGTCCAACGGCAGGTTCTCACCGGAGAGCAGTTCGTAGAGAATCTGCCCGGTGGCGGGTGAGGTGGCGTCGATGTGCGTCAGGTCGCCGTAACGCGGGTTGCTGATGTGGTGATCAATGTTGATCGTCACGGCCACGGTGCCGATGGATTTCAACGGGGAACCCAGACGCGGGTGTGTCGCGGTGTCGAGCGCCACGAGCACGTCAAAGTCCTGCGCGTGTTCAGTCGGCGTGGTGACGAGTTCCGAGCCGGGCAGGAAGCGTAGTTTGTCGAGCATCCCGTCCTCGTTCCAGAGCGTCACGTCCTTGCCGAGCGCGCGCAGGCTCAGCCCCATCGCCAGCGTGCAGCCGAGCGCGTCGCCGTCGGGCCGCACATGGCTGACCACGACGAAACGCTGCCGCTCGCGCAGCACGGCGGCAATTTCCGCAAAAGAGGCGTTGGCTTTGCCCTGGGTAGCCGCACCAGGAGGAGCGGGGAAAGCAACGGGGGAATCACTCATCAATGGCGTCGTTGTCGTGGGCGGCGCGGAGCTTGGCGTTGCGGGAGCCGCGGTCGCTCTTGGCAGCGGCGGGTTTCTCCTCGTCGGCGGACGGCGTGAACGTTTCTTCCAGCAGCGCGTCCTGCTCGTCGTCCGCACCGTCCTCTTCGATCTGGTGGCGCGCGGCTTCCTCCTGCTGTGCGGCCTCGGTCTCCATGTCGGCGGCGTCTTGGGCGGCCCGTGGGCTGACCGGGGCATCCTCGTCGGCCTCCACGGCGGGCGGGGTGATCTCGTCGATCTGACGCATGATCTCCATGACCTTCGTGCCGCGTTCGACCGAGTGGTCGAGATGGAAGTGCAGCGCGGGCGTGTATTTCAAAATCACGCGTTTGGAAAGCTCGTGCTGCAAGT
>CAXSED010000095.1:0-15599 GCA_964236475.1 uncultured Chthoniobacterales bacterium | reverse complement strand
TGACGGTGGTGGGCGATTTCAACACGATCATCGCCACGGTGGGCTACGACCACACGACCTACGATTCGCTCAATTCGACCTACGATTATCTGGATCGCAACGCCGACCAGTTTCTGGCGTCGGTTTCCTACAAACTCGCGCCGCGCACGTTCATCGGGGCAGAAGGCACGGCGGCCATCACCTACTACGACCACAGCCAGCAGATCAACCAGAACGATTCGGTCGGCGGCACGGCTGGCCTATTCCTGGACATTACCCCGACGCCTTATCTGCGCGCGGTCGTCCGGGGCGGGTATCAGTACACCAGCTTCGATACCGGCGGCACGTTCTCGACCGGTCTGTTGAACAACGGCGCGTCGCTCTTCGGCGTCACCACTGGTGCGGGCCGGCTGAGCGATGATTCGGAGCTTTCGGATTTTTACTGGAGCCTGACGCTGAGCAACCGTATCAATGCCTACCTGACCCAGAGCCTGTCGGCAGGACGCGAAAATGATTTCGGCCTGACCTCCAATTACATCACGGTCAACTACGTACGCTACAACATCGCCTGGCGCGCTCTGAGCAACGTGACCATCGGCGGCGACGCGTTCTACGAGAACGACCAGGAGTCGGGCGGATTGTTTGACGAGCACCTGCAGCGCTTTGGCGGCGACATCACGCTGAGCTACCAGTTCAACCCGAATCTGGTCGGCACGCTGCATTATTATGGGATCATCAAAGACTCGGATACCAACGGCCGCGACTACTACCAAAACCGTGCGGGTATCGACCTTGACTATCGTTTCTGAGTTCGCGTTTTCGAGTGGGCGAATTTGATTCTGATATATTGGAGGGAGCCAAATCTTTTTGCCGCAGGGAATGAAAGTAGCTAAGGTGTAGCTACTCGCATGAAACCCCTGTTTATCCTGGCATTTCTGGGCCTTGTTACCTTGGTGTGGCCGCTCGTTTCGGCAGAGGCGCAAGGGTCGTTTAGCCCTTCCTCACCGCCGGTGACGAGTTCGGGCTTCAACCGGTCCAGTGCCGCGCCGTTACCGGTGCGCCCGGTGCAGCCTGCGACGGCGGTGGAGACGGCGCCGGGCGGGTACGTCACCGCACCGCAGTCCCTTTCCACGGAGCCGATTGATCCCGATCATAAGCTGAACCGGGGCGACCAGCTCAGCTTCCGAGTGCAGGAAGACCGGGATGACAAAATTTGGCCACTGACGGTGACGGACTCGGGCGAGGTGCAGTTGCCGCTGCCCGGTTGCCGCGTCAAGGCGGTCGGCAAGAGCACGCGTCAGCTCACGGCGGATATCAAATCGCTGCTGGAGCGTGAATATTACTACCATGCGACGATTGATCTGGGCCTGACCGCCGTGGCCGCCCGGGCGAGTCGAGGGAGGGTGTTTGTGACTGGCGCCGTCAAGTCGGTCGGCTCGGTCGAGTTACCACTGGATGCTCCGCTGACCGCCAGTCAAGCCATCTATCAGATGGGTGGCCCGGTGGATTTCTCCAATCTCAAGAAAGCACGGATCAACCGCAAAGGCCCGCCCGGCTCCCCGGACATTGTCATTCCGGTGAACGTCAAGGCGGTCGAAGACGGCAAACTGGATCAGGATGTCGTGCTGCAAACCGGCGACACCATCGTCGTGCCCGAAGCGAAATTCGGCATCAAATTCTAAGCGCGCCTACCCTTTTATGAGTGCTCCCACACGCGGCCTGAGCACAGGCCAAAATCCTTCCTGGTCGCTGACCTTCTGGAACCAGGTGCATCGTTACCGCCGGTTGATGCAGAAATATTGGTGGGTGTTGATGCTCACGCTGAGCATCTGCCTGTTCGCCGGGGCTTATTACCAGATTAGCCGCCCGCCGACGTTCGTTTCGACGGCGTCGATGTACAACGACATGGAGAACCGTGGGGTGACCATCGGGGGCCAGGGCGATTCCGGCGCGGCGACCCAGTCCGATAACTACATGGAGACGCAGATCGAGATTCTCACGAAACAGTCGATCATCAAAGCGCGTGCCGCTGCCCAGTTGCAGGCCAAATATCCCGACCAGTTTGCCTCGCCGGTGGACCTGAAAGCCACGGCGAGCAACTCGATCCTCGTGCTCACCGCGACGGGCACCAACCCGGTCTACACGCAGCGGTATTTGCAAGCGGTAGTGCAGAGCTATCTTGCACACCGGGCCGAAGACCGGAAGGATTTCAACGGCGGCTCGCTAGAGAAAATCCGCGACGAACAGATCCCGCGCGCCCAGAAGGACATCGACGCCGACGACCAGGCGATCATCGCCTTCCAGCGCGAGCACAAGGTCGTTTTCGACAAGCAGGAAGCCATCAATGAAGGGCTGCCGATGCTCAACCAGAAACTGGGGGCGCTGCGCGACGAGTACAACCAGCTTTCGCTGATGACACCCGAGCAGGGGTTGGACCGCGCTTCGTCTTCGCAGCGCAGCGGGTCGTCGGGGAACGCGAGTGCGCAGCCCTCGCCCGGCTCGTTGTCCAACTCGTCGTCGGCAGAGGGTGATTTCCGTTCGGCGCAGAAGGAGCTGGTTAATCTCAAGGCGGAGCGCGATTCGTTCGTCGCCGACCTGCGGCCCGCGCACCCGAAGATGAAGCGGTATCAGGACCAGATCGAGCAAAAGGAAAAGGAGATCGCCAACTTACTGGAATACAACCGCCGACAGATCAAACAACGGATGGAGATCGTCGCATCGATGATCAAGGCCACCGAGGCGGACATCGCCCCGGAAAAAGACAAGGCATTGGAAACCAGCCTGTTGCGGGCGGAATTCGACAAGCTCGTCGAGAAGAAGACGCGCGACACCGCGACCGCTGCCGACCTGCAAAAGACCTATAGCGCGGCGACGCTCAACGCCGACGTGAAAGGCGACCAGATGCGCCTGCTCGAACCGGCGTCGGCGGCGGCGCTGGTGCCGTCGTCGTGGATCAAGATTCTCGGGATGGCGTTCGTGTTCGGCCTGGCGACGGGGATCGGCATCCTGATTCTGATCGACCGCATGGACGACCGGATGGGGTCCATCGGCGACTTTCAGACGCATTTCGCCGAAGCGGTGCTCGGACAAATTCCCAAGGATGGCAGCACGGACGTGAACGAGTTGCTCAAGCCGGACGACCAGCGGCATCAACTCGTGGAGTCGTTCCGCAACCTGCGCTCGACGCTGTTGTTCATGCCGATGGAAGGAGCGCGGCCCAAGACGCTGCTCGTGACGAGCGCGGTGCCCAACGAGGGTAAATCGACGGTTTCGAGCAACTTGGCGCTGGTCCTGGCAGCGGCGGGCATGAAAACCTTGCTCATCGACGCGGATTTGCGCCGGGGAGCGATCCACCAGGCGTTCGGCGTTTCGCGTGATCCTGGATTGACCGATGTGCTGGGCCACAGCGTCAACTGGAAGATCGCCATCCGCACGACCGGGGTGGAAAACCTGCACATCCTGCCGCGTGGACGCAACGTGCCGCAGCCCAGCGAATACCTGCTCAACCGCAACACCGACCGGCTGCTGCAAGAGCTCTATCCAATGTATGACTACATCATCATCGACAGCTCGCCTGTATTGGCGGCGGACGACACGGCCAGCCTCGCGCCGAAGATCGACGCCACGTTGTTCGTGGTGCGCATGGGGTTCACGTCGGCGAAGATGACGCGCAAGTCGCTGGAGATTCTGTACGACCGGCAGGCGAACATCCCCGGCTTGATTTTGAACCAGGTGGACACGTCGTCGCCGGAGTTCGTGTACTACCAATATTCGGAGTATTACCACGCAGCGACGGACGGTGACGAGAACGGCGGCGAGGCGGTCGGAACGAAGAAACGCCCCGTCAAGCCGATCAAGCCATCGGTCGAGGTGTGAAGCGAGCGCGTCGAGTGCAGCATCTTGATAGGCGGGTGACCGGCTCGGAGAGCCATCCCTACCTGGGGGATGACAAGCACAAAAAAAGGAGGACCGTGCGACGGCCCTCCCTTCCTTGATTGGTTGACGTGGAAGCGTGCGGTTATTGAACGCTCGTCGGCACAATTAGCGGATGCTGTCGGGCGAACTCGCGCCGATTGGCTGGTTCCTCGACGCTCGTGATCGGGTCGCCGTACTGGATACGCGCCGTGACGACCGTGCCTACGCCGAAGTCCGTGCCGCCGTCCGCGATGGTCAAGATCACGGTCTTATCGTTGGCGGCGCTGCCGTCGGTGGCCGGGACATTGACCTTCACCGTGTAGTTGTCGGGCTTAATGTTTTTGTAACCCTTGAGGGTGGCGAAATCCGTTCCCGCAACGGCGGTACCGCTCACCACGTAAGGCACGCTCAGCTTGTTGGTTTCATCGGGGCCGCTGCGCGTGATCCAGAAACCGTCGGCGGTGAAGTCCGGAGCAATCTGCACCAGCGGCTTGCCGGTAAGCACGGTGTAAGCTTCGAGCGCGAGCTGGTAGTGGCCCGAAGTGGTCGGATGCACGTCATCCCAGAACAGATAGTTATCAGCCTTGACGCTCTCACCCTGGGCACTCTGGGTGATGTTATAAAGGCCGTAAGCTTCCTGGTTGGCGAGCAGGCGTTGGAAGAGGCCAAACACGTCGAGGGTCTTGATGTTGACCGTAATCCCTTGGGCGGCGAGTGCGGCGGTCACCTTGGCCACTTGCTTGGTGAGCCGGGTGCCGAATGCCTCGCAGGCAGCGTTGTAGGCGGCGGTATCGCCCGCGCTGGCGTTGTAACGGGGGGTGTTGCCGATGGGAGGCAGGTTGGGCACGAGGAAATTCACCGCGCCAGCCTGGGCGAGCTGGGTGATGAGCGCAGCTTCGCGCTTGGCGGCCTGCTTGCCGGTGAGGAGCAAATCGTCGGCGGAAGTACCGCTGACGAAAATATCGTTCGCGCCGCCCCAGACGATGTAGAGCGCGGCGGGGTCCGCCGTGTTCTTGGCCAGGTAATCGGTGACCTGCTGGCCCATGTTGTTGACGGTGATGCCGATGTCCGACGTGAAATCGAGTACCCGGGTGCCGTTGTCGGTGGTCGCGCCGCCGTAGGCGTAATCGAACCCGCCGTCGAGGCTGGCGGTCGCGGCGGGCATCCCGAGGAACAACTTGGCGAGTTGCTCGTGCCAGACGCCGCCGTGCAGGGTCGAGGCGGGGTCGGTGTCCTTGCCGCTGGTGAAGCGGCCATCGGTGTAGTTGACCTCACCGTTGAGGGCTTGACCGGGGACGCGGACGCCGTACTTCTCGTCGGAAACGTCGGCGTCGTTGCCGACATCCGAGAGGCTGTCGCCAAAGACGATGATTTGCGAATAGGTCGTCTGGGCACGGGCAGCGGAGAAGCTGCCGAGCACCAGGGCGATCAGGAGCAACACAAGCCGGGCGGGGGCGCGGCGGGGGAGGACCATAGGGTTTAACATGATGCGAATGATAGCACTTTTACCGTTCGGGACAAGGAGAGCAGGCCCGGGTCGCCGCGAGCGTGGAGATGGACCCTGATTAACCGAGCACGAGTTGGCGGTCGGTCTGGAAGTCGGCCAGGAGCAGATCGTCGGCGTCGTGCTGGCCGTACCAGACGCGCTCGAACCGGGCCACGTTGCGGGCAAAGGCGGTTTGCACTTCTTCTGACCGGTCGCGGGCGCGGCGGCGCAGTTCGAGCACGTAATCACGGTTGCTCTTGTGGCGGGCAATCGCCAGCAAACCGCGTTCGCCCAAACCCGCCAGGATCGAGAGGTAAAATGCGCGCAGGGCCAGACGGCGGTTGCCTTCGTTGGCCAGGCGGCGCGCGAGCAGGAGCCATTCGTCCTCGGGCAACTGGTTGGCGAGCACGGAGTCGTCAGTGAGGTCGGGCGTCGGACCGGCGGGAACCGGCGCGGCCCGGCCCTCGGCGACCCCAAACTGGCTGCCGCGCAACTGTTGCCACGCCAGGAAACCCAGCATCGCCGCCAGCCCCACGATCAGCGTAATGACGAGCCAGCGCAGGGTGCCGGCGCTCGGACCGGAAAGATTGGGGTCATCACGTTTGGTTTCGCCGTGGGAACGCGACCAGTCGCGGAGTTTCTTCGAGAGGCCATCGAACCACCGCCGGACGGCAGCCTGGCAATCCGCCCACCGACGCTCCAGGCGATCAAAGAACGAATCGAGCGGCCCGGATTTGTCCGGGGCGACGCCTTTGCGTGGGGTGCGCCAGGCGAATTCCCGACGGCGGAGCACCTCGTCGATGGATTGGCCCAGAGCTGGCGGGGAAACGGCGGCAGGCGCGGGCGAGGCGGCAGCCAACACGGGTACGGGTGAGGCGGTGGCCATGGCAGCTGCCCGGACGGGGAGGCTCGGCAGGAGCAGGATGCCCAGCGCCGCCGCCAACGCCAGCGCGGCGGCGGGCGCGGGCAGGGCGGCCAACTCACTCTTCAAATCCTCGCCGGTGCGGCGCGAGTCCGCGTAGAAGCAGCGCAAAGCGTAAAACGTCTTGGCCAGGGGATCGAGCGCAAGATAAACCAGCGTGCCTGTGGCGGCGAAAAACGTGGTGTTGAACAGGTGGAAGCCGCTGCGGGTGAACAGGTTTTCCTCGCCGGTGAACATGCGCGCCAATTGCGGCAGGAGGTAGGCTGCGGTGATCAGGTTGAGCCAAACGAAAACCGCCAGGAGCGAAAGCACGGCGAGACCGGCGTGGTTCTGCCGGGGCTGGTGCAACGCATGGCGGGTGGCGCGCGCGAAAACCGCGCGGACCGACGGGGAATCGCCATCGCCCAGGACCGTGACGTTCTGGTAGAACGCGTAGACCCAGCCGAGGGGAATCGTCAGCACGGCGGCGACCGCCAGTGCGAAGAGACCCGGGGGCTGAAGCATGGTTTGCACGACGGCCAGCCGGGCTAGCCGCGCGCCGGTCCACGCCGCGCTGCGCTGGTGCCGGATCGACGCGGAAAGCCGGGCGGCGAAAATCGCGTGGCACCCCTTCATCATCACGAAGAGCAGGGCGAGGCCCAACGCGGCGCTGGTGCCGTGCGCGTCGGCGTCGGGGCTATGGCCCTGATCGGCCCAGAAATAAAGCAGGGCCAGACTGAACGGCAGCGTCCCCGCATAGTAAATAGGCAGCGTACCCGGCGGCGCGCGGCGCAGGCGATGGACCGCCTCGTCGAGCAGCGAGACGGCGGAGCTTCCCGGACCGGGGACGCGGCGGGGGGGCTGAATCGGAGGCGGGTTCGACATGCCTTTTACTCGTCTTCGTCCGGGGAGCCGGTGGCGTGGTTCCAGAGGGTGCCGAGGTGAAATTCGTCGGGCAGGGACGCCAGTTTGCGGCCCAGAAGATCGAAGAAGAACCACGCGCTGAACAAGCTGAACGCGAGCACGGCTACGCGGGCGGCGGCGAACAACGGCTTGCGCCAGGAACGCCGCGCGCGGGTAGAGCGTAGGGTAGCCGCCGCAAGCAACGCCCGCAAACAGGCCGCGCAGAGCAGGCGGCCATCGTGCTCGGTGACACATTCGCGGCAGAAAAACCGCTCGCACGACGGGCAGCGCGCGGCGGCTTCGCGTTCCAGGTGGATCGTGCAGCGTTGGCGGGTCAGCGGCAGGCTCATGGGGCGGAAAGTTCGGCCTAATCTAGCGCACCTTCATGCACTCGCCCCTGTGATCTGCGCGCCTTCCACTTTTTCCGTGATGAGTCGCAACGCCCGGCGCGCCGGTCGCCGTCGGCTGAGCGACGGCAGCAGGTGCGGCCCGGCGGCGGTCTGCAACTGGCAGCGGCAGGTCCCGCCCCGGAACAGGTTGACCGCCAGCAAAATCAACCCGATCACGGCCAAACCCAGAAACACGCGCCGGGTGCCGGGGTCCTCCATGCCCCAGGCCAGCAGCGCGCAGCCTGCCGCGAACGTCCCCAGGAGCGCGCTGTAGACCAACCCGCGCGCGGTCTCCCGCAGCAGCAGCGCCTGGATGTCGCCGTAGGAAAAACGCTTGTACCGCTCGGCGGCAAGCGTCGCCTCCACTTGCAGGAGGTGATCGTCGCCCAGCCACAGGACGCTCGTGGCATTGGAAACGAGCCGGAACGTGGGCATCCGCCCCGGCAACCGGCGGTAGCGGGAGCGCGGGGAGTCAGGAGGCGGCATCGTGGATCAAGGGAAAGCACCGGGCCGAGTCTCACGCGGCGAACGTGTTGACCCGGACCAGCCGGTAATAAAAGAGGTAGCCCCAAACCGCGAGCTGCCCCAACGCCAACAGCCCCGCCAGCACCAGCCGCCAGCGTCCGCGCGGGATCGGGCTGCGGTCAGGCTCACCCCAATAGCGGATCGACAGAAACAACGCCACGGGCGCGGTCAGCAGCGTGAAGAACCACAGGAGCGGGAACAACGGCACCGCCGCCACGAGCAGGGCGATCCTGTCGTGCAGCACGCGGGGCCGGAGCGGCACGCCCTGCTGGAGCGCGGCCTGGTCGTTGGCGGCGCGCCCGGCTTCCACGCAGCCGGGGCAGAGGTGGCGGCCATCGAGTTCCAAATCGCACAGGGCGCACAGGAAGCGTCCGCATTGACCGCACGGCACGACCGCTTTCTTGCGCGCGTGGTAGAAGCAGGCAGCGTCCTCGTCGGAGCCGATGCTCTCGGCGGCGCGCGGTGCCGCTGGCCCTTGGCGGAAGGCCGGAAACACGCGCGCGAGCAGCGGCGCGTGGCAACCGGGGCAGGCTACCGGCTCGGGCGTGTTGAGCACCGCGTCGGGCAACGCCAAGCGGCACCGGTCGCAGAGCAGGATGCCTGGGGTGCCGGTCGTGGATTGGACGGCGGTCGGGGCCATGCGGCGTGGGCCGGGCGGGGTCAGCGTCCGGGGTCTTCGGACAGAACCCGGGTGTTGCAGATCATGTCGTGGAGGGCACGCCGCTGGTCGTCGAACCCGATGAAGATCACATCCGCGCCCACGATGACCCAGACCAGCGCCGAAATAGCCATCGGCGGAATCAACCCGTTTAGCAGCAGAGAAGGAACGGAGCGCGGCACCATCTTGACGACGTACCGTCCCAGGCCGCGCAGAAACGTCACGTGCTCGCGCCCGCCGCCGCCCCGGACGACCCGCAGTTTGCAGATGCGCTTGCCCGGGGTGCCGCCGAACCGGTGGAGGCAAAAGGCGCTGTAACACGCCAGCACGCATTGGGTGAGGAGACTGATCGGCAACATGCTGCGGGTCAGCTTGGTAACGTCTGACGGTAAGACGTGGGCAAAATTGAGGTTGTGGAAGTCGGTAAAGAACCACATGCACAGGCCCACCACGATGTAGAAAGGAATGAGGATGAGGCCGTCCAGAATGGCCGCGCCCACGCGAATCCAGAACCCGGCGTAACCCGGCGCGCCCAGCACGCCGCTCCGGATCGGCACACCCTCGCTCAACCGTTGGAGCAGCAACGGTTTGCAGTTTGCGCAAACGGGCAGGCCGTCCACCCGGACGATCTCGTCGGCGGGCAACACGGTGCCGCACTGGGAGCATTGCGCCTCGCCCTGGCCGACCACCGCCGCGCCTGCCAGCGCAGGAACGGCGCGGCGCGCCTCGGCATAGGGTTGCCACTGGGCCATGCCGCTGTACCAGACGAGGGTGGTGGTCTCAATGGTGCCAGCCTGGACGAGGTGGTCCAGTTCGGCGTCGTCCACGGGGCCGGCCTGCTGGCCGTTCAAAGCGTAAAACCAATTCATAGCGTGCCGCTATGTGCGCACGTCCGGCGGGGCAAAGTCAATCAGTTCGTTCCCTTATTTGACGCCCGCTGTGCCGACCCGTCCCGGGCTACAATTTTGCCAGGGCGAGCTTTTCCCGGCCTTTGGCGAGCACCCGACGGTCCTCTTCGGTCAGGCTGCCGATGCCATGCTCCCTGATCTTTTCGAGGATCGGGTCGATCTGCTCGCTGACGTATTCTCGGGCCGACATGCGTCGCTCGCGGTCCGAAAAACGCGGGGCGGCCACCACCGGCTCCGCCGCCGTGGCGGTCAGCGCAGTCATCACCGGCTGGGACGAAGGCGGCGACGGCGACCACCCGGGCGAAAGCGGCGACAGCACCACCGACGGCTCCGAGGCCGGTGCGGGGACCCGTCCTGTCCGCTGCCCGAACCCCAGGCAACGCATGTAAAGGCAGCCCGCCAGACAACCAAAAAGCACGCCCGCCCCCGGCGGTTGCTCCGCGCCGACCACCGCGAATGCGCTGACTCCCAACGCTGCGTGCATGACCTTGAGCCGTCCGATCCCTGTCACCCCAGGCAGCAGCGCGGCCCGGGGCATGATGCAAGCCAACGCCCACAGCACGCCCGCCGCCGCCGCCGCCGATCCCGCCAGCGGTACGTCGCGGTCCAGCAAACGATCTATCCCGACCTGGCTCATGCCGCCGCCGATCCCGGCCAGCAGGAAAAGCTGAAACAAATGCCGCCGCCCGATGATCGCTTCCAACGGACGGCCCGCCAGCCCCAACGCCAGCCCGCTGGCGGGCAGCAGCCAGGCGGCGGCGTTCCAGCCCGTCAGGAAAAGATGGCTGACCGGCTGCCACAGATGCCAGGAGCGCAGGCCTCCCACCGAAAGCGCGCCATCGGCAAACAACGGGTCGGCCTCGGCATGGAGTCGGCGCACGGTCAGTTGCGCGAGGCAGACCACGCCCTGCGCGGCCAGCAGACAAAGCGTCGCCGAGGGCGGCCAGAGGGGGACGGGCAGGGGACCGCCGTCCGGCTTGCGCTGGGAGTGCTGCCAAGGGAGTTGCATAACGCGCGGAGAGTACTCTTCTTATCCGTATAAATCAGGAAGTCCGGCCCTTCAAGACTCAACGGCGGTCATTCGCCGATTATTACAGAAAAAACGCAGATTTAGTTTCCCTGTGTTTCTCCTGTGCCCCGTTTGTTAGACGGACGGCAGATTGATGCCTATCGTTCCCCCATGACGGTGAACCCATTCCGGTATGCAATTTGAAGAAAACCGCGTCCTTTTCGGACCCGACTCCGCCGAGCGCATCGTTTCCGTCGAGCTGACCGGTGAGAATCAGGTCACCGTGTACCGCCGCCCGGCGGACGGCGCGCCGACCGTGGCCGAGACGGACAGCTTCTCGCCGTTCGTCTGGGTGGCCGGTGAAACCGAAGGGTTCGCCAGCGAGGCGCTTTCCGGCGGGCTGACCTATGATCACCTCATCCATTGTGCAGGCTGGGGGGATTTCAACGGCGTGCGCAACACCCTGCGCGAACGCTCGGGGGTGCGGCACTTTGCGCTGACCGACCCCGTCCAGCAGTACCTCACGGCCAGCGGGCGGACGCTGTTCAAGGGGATGGATTTTGCTGACCTGCGCCGGATGCAGATCGACATCGAGACGTTTTGCGCCGAAGGGTTCGAGTTTTCCAACGCCGAGCGCGCCGAGGATCATCTCATGAGCATTGCCGTCAGCGATCAGACGGGCTGGGAGGAGCTAATTCCCGTTGATGCGGCGGACCCGTTGAAGAGTGAGAAGACCGCGCTCGAACGGCTCAACACGCTGATCCGCGAGCGCGACCCGGACGTGTTCGAGGGGCACAACATTTTCAAATTCGACCTGCCGTACCTCGCGGCGCGGGCCAAGCGGCACAAGGTCAAGCTGGCGTGGGGGCGGGACGGCACGCTGCTCACGTCGCGGCCCTCGCGGGTGCAGATCGCCGAGAAGACGATCAACTATCCCAAGTTCGAGGTGCGCGGGCGGCACATCATCGACACGTTTCTGCTGCTCCAGCTTTACGACGTGGGCACGCGGGAACTGGAGAGTTTCGGGTTGAAGGACGCCGCGCGGCACTTCGGCATCGTGGGCGGCGGCACGGGCGAGCAATCGGAAACGGCGGTGGAAGACCGCACGTATCTCGAAGGTAAGGGGATTCAGCGGGCGTGGACCGAGGACCCGGCGGCGTTCGCGCGGTATTCGCTGGAGGACGTGCGCGAGACACGGGCACTGGCGGATTTGCTCAGCCGTTCGTACTTCATCATGGCGCGGATTTTCCCGTACAATTACCAGGAGGTGATCGTGCGCGGGCAGGCGACGCGGATCAACGCGCTGTTTCTGCGCGAATATTACCAGCGGCGGCATTCGCTGAGTGACCTGCCGAAAACCGCGACCTTCGAGGGCGGGTACACGGATATTTTCGTGACCGGCGTGGAGCGCAACGTGTGGCATTGCGACGTGGCGAGCCTGTACCCGTCGGTGATGCTGAAATTCGACATCTTCCCGGCGGCGGACAAGCTCGGCATCTTCCACGGACTGCTGGCAGACCTGCGGCAGTTCCGGCTCGCGGCGAAGGCGCAGATGCGCGCCGCCGCGCCGAGGTCGCGCGAGTACGGGCAGCTCAACGCCTTACAGAACGTGTTCAAGGTGATGATCAACGCGTTCTACGGCTACCTGGGTTTTTCGCAGGGGCATTTCGCCGACTACGACGCGGCGGCGCGCGTGACCGAAACCGGGCGCGACCTGCTCAAGAAGATGGTCGCGTGGCTGAGCGAACACGGCGCAAAGGTCATCGAGATCGACACGGACGGCATCTATTTCGTGCCGCCCGCCGGGGCGACGACGGGCAAGCTTCAGACCGGACTGGGCGAGGTGCTGCCGCCGGGGATCGACATCGAGTTCGACGCGCAGTACCGGGCGATGTTTTCCTACAAGGCGAAGAATTACGCGCTGCTCGACGAGGACGACCGGCTCATCCTGAAAGGCGGCGCGCTGAAGTCGCGCGGATTGGAGCGTTTCCAGCGGCAATACCTGGAGCGCATGATCCGCATGTTACTGGAGGGCAAGGGCGGCGAGGTCGCGGCGCTGAAGGCGGATTTTGAACGGGCGATTCGTGGACAGGCGTGGGATATTTCCATGCTGGCGAAAACCGATACCTTGCAGGATTCGCTCGACCAGTATTCCAAGAAGATCGGCGCGGGCGGACGCAACCGTTCCGCGCCGTATGAGTTGGCGTTGCGCTCCACGCGGCGCTACCAGCCGGGCGACCAGATCAAGTATTACATCACCGGCACGAAGAAGAAGGTCAGTTCGTACGAAAACGCAAAGCTGGCGAGCGAATGGCGCGCCGATGCCCGGGACGAAAACGTGGAATATTATGTGTCGAAATTGGAGGAGCTTTCCAAGAAGTACGAGGAGTTTATCGGCCCGGCCAAAGAGGTGCACGGAGCGGGGCAAGGGGAGTTGTTTTAAGAATTCTCCGAGGTGGATGGCGACCTCCGGTCGCCATGGGGTGGACTCGCGTCATTCAAATGACGCCCGGAGGTCGCCATCCACCTTTGTTTCTTCAATTTATCCGAGAATTTCAGAGGATTTTCCGGCGATTTCGGGCTACGATTACCGATGGTTTTCGATGCTCCGGCGGACCCAGGTTTCGAGTTAGAAAGCGGAGTGATCGATTCGTCCATCACCCGGGCGGCGGCTGCCGATTCGCTCGCGCGGTTGATGGACGTGGGAACCATCTACTACGAACGCGCCGCATTGGACCATCTGCGCGGACGCGAGGTGTTCGACCGCTTCCCGGCGGCCCGGCGCATCGAGGTCTTATCACATTGGAACATCCCCGGCCTGCACGGCAACGAGGGGATGGCCGAGCAATGGTTGCAGGTCAAGCGCACGACCTTGGTGCTGGGCGTCAAGAAGAGCCTCGCGTCCCGGCCCAACGGACGCAGCGCGGACTTCATCGCCCCGGGTCCGTCCAACGGCTGCGCGCTGGCCTGCGCGTACTGCTACGTGCCGCGCCGCAAGGGTTTCGCCAACCCGATCACGACTTTCGTGAACATCGAGGCGGTGTGCCGGTCCATCAGCCGGCACGCGCAGAGCATCGGACCCAAGCTGGAGGCGAACCAGGTCGATCCCAGCCTGTGGGTCTACGACATCGGCGAGAACGGCGATTGCTCGGTGGACGCGGCCATCAGTCACAACGTGCGCGACCTGGTGGAACTCTTCCGGCGGTTGCCCAACGCGAAGGCGAGCTTTGCGACCAAACACGTCAACCGCGCGCTGCTCGATTACGATCCGCGCGGCAAGACGCGGGTGCGCTTTTCTCTGATGCCCGCGCACATCGCGCGGCTGGTGGATGTGCGCACCTCGCCGATGGCCGAGCGCATCGGCGCGATCAACGATTTCGTCGCGGCGGGCTACGAGGTGCACGTCAACTTCAGCCCCGTGATCGTGTACGAGGGCTGGTCGGCGGATTACGCGGCGCTGTTCGAGGAAGTGGACGCCGCGCTTTCCCCCGCTGCCAAGGCACAGATGGCGGCGGAGGTGATTTTCCTGACCCACAACGGGCCGTTGCACGAGGTCAACCTGCGCTGGCATCCGCAGGCGGAAGAGCTGCTGTGGCAACCCCGGTGGCAGGAAGCCAAAATATCGGAGACCGGCGGCGACAACGTGCGCTACCGGCACGGCATGAAGGGCAAACTCGTGACGCGCTTCCGTGAACTGCTGGCCGAGCGGATGCCGTACTGCAAGGTGCGGTATGCGTTCTGAGGCCGCGCGCCGCACCCGGTGTGTCCGCCGGGTTTAGCCGGTGATCTTCTTGACCACCTTTTTGATCGTCTTACCCATTTCTGTCACGGCGTCGGTCTTCTTCGGAGGGGTGGGCGATTTCGCGCGCAGGTTGACGACCGTCTTGGCGATTTTGGTCAGCTTCTGATCGGCACGCTCTTCTTCGAGCAACGTGGTGGCCAGCACCTTGGCGCCTGCCGTGTCGCCCAACTCTTCGGCGTAGGTCCGGGCGCAGCCGTAGCCTGCCATCTCGTAATGCTCGACGCGTTGCGCCGCCGCGATGAGGCCCGCGTCGCGCACTTCCGGCAGCGCGTCTTCCTGCAAGATTTCGTCGCCTTCCTTGAGCACGCCTTCCATGCCCTGGCACTTCGGACCCCGGGTGGAATGGCCGTGCTTTTTCAGGAGCTTTTCGAGCCGCTCCGCCTGCCGTTTTGTCTGGGCGAGGTGCGCGTTGAAAGCTGCCGCCAACTGCGCGTTGACCGCTGCCTTGGCCAACTTGGGCAAAGCTTTGATGATTTGCGTCTCGGCACTGTAGAGGTCTTTCAGTTCGAGGATGTAGAGGTCTTTGAGGGTATTTAACTCCATGCGGGGAAATCGGTTTTGAAATCCCGTCCGGTCCTACCCCGCAAATGGATCAGCTTCGTCCGAAGTGGAGTTAGGAAGTCGGGACACGCCCACAAATCCGGTGATAGAGACGTTCCATTTCGCGCGCAAATGTGCGGGTATCGCAAACCGGCGAGCCTTGCAACATCGTTCGCATCCCGCACCGTAGTTCGCCGAGTTTTGCGCGCTCTTCCGGCACCGTCGCCAGCTCGACCGCCAGTTGGATGTATTCCGTCAGGCCGCTGGTGACGAATCGCCTCAGCCCCCCGGCGCGCAGGATCGACGCGCTGGTCCGCGAAACCCACCGATCCCCCCAAAACGTCACCACCGGCACGCCCTGCCAGATGGCTTCCGTCGTGGTCGTGCCGCCGTTGTAGGGAAAGGTGTCGAGCGCCACGTCGATGCGTCCGTAGGTTTCCAGAAACGCGTGGTGTTCCGCCGGGCCTTCCAACCGGAGCCGGGCCGCCGGGATGCCTTGCTCGGTGAACTGCCGAGCCACGAAGTCCCGGTTGTCCGACGTGCCCAGCGCGGTGTTCCTCAAAAGCAGCGTGGACCCCGGCGCT
>CAXSED010000094.1:0-15706 GCA_964236475.1 uncultured Chthoniobacterales bacterium | reverse complement strand
GCACCCGCCGCCAGACGCTCATCACGTCGCCGCAGGTCGTATCGACGATGTAGCAGCCCAACGACTTGATCTTGTCCACGATGCCCACTTCCGCCCCGAACGCGGGGACGATCACCACGTCGTCCGCCGTCAGATCGTCGATTTCCGCTTCGCGCCTCGGCCCGATAAGATTCTTGATTCCCAACGCGGCAATCTGCGCGTTGACCTCGGGGTTATGAATGATCTCGCCTAGGATGAAGAGCCGTTTCCCCTCGAATTCCTTGCTCGTCCGCGCCGCGTAGGCCAGGTCAATAGCGCGCTCCACGCCGTAGCAAAACCCGAACTGCTTCGCCAGCCGCACCGTCAATCCCGCCGCCGAGATGATCCCGCCCCGGGCGCGCATCTTCTCGACCAATTCGCTGCGGTAATGGCTCTCCACCTGCGCCTGCACCGATGCCATGATGTCCGGCGTGCGCAGGTTGATGCGCTTGCGGGCCTCGGGTGCGGCGGGGGGTGCGAGAGGCGTATCGACGGGGCTGGGAATGCTCATGCAAATAAAACTTCGCCGGACCCTAGCATGAAAAGCCGCCCCGTTGAACAACAAAGGACAGGAGATCGCCCCTGTCCTTTGCAAAAACCGCTGGCCGGAAGCCGATCAGTAAGGCGTCAGCCCACCACCCGGAGGCGAGGCGAACACCGCCGAAGAGGCCGAATAAGAAGGTGCCGGGTCGGGATCGTTGTAATCCGTCGGACGTTGGACGTGCGCGCCGATGGTCGCGTCCTCGGGTTGGGTCCGCTCAATGTCGACCGGCGTGCCGGTGTGGACGAGCGCAAAGAACTTCGGCGCGACATTATGATGCAGGCGCAGGCACCCGTGCGAGCGCGGCACCGGCCAGACGTATCCCTGATGAAAGCCATACTCCGGCTTGAACTCGCACCAGAACGCCATCGGGTAACCAATGTATTCGCCCGAGCCGTGCCCTGCTTCAGCGGGGGTCACTACCCCGTTTTTGCGATAAAATCCGTAGGAACCGCTGCGTTTTTCCTTCTCTTTGCGGGTGATCGTGAAATGGCCGGTCGGCGTCGGTTTGGCCGGGATTCCAACGTTGGTGGCGGCGACCAGTAGCGGCTTGCTGCCTTCAAAAACGTAGACCACCTGCTTATCGAGCGAAACTTTCACACGCACGGCACTGGGGTTGTGCGGCTTGTAGGCGACCGGGTTGTACGAGGTGCTACTCCCGCCGACGCCGGTGCCGGTTTCGCAGCCAGTCAGAAGGGTGAGCGCGCCCGCCGTGGCAGCGAGGACGAGGAACGAAAGGAAACGGGGCTTCATGCTTGGGATTTGGAATGAAATGGGAAGCAGGGATGAGAGCAGAAAACGGCCCCGGACGCAAAGTCGATTTTCGTTCGCGGACACGTCCAGACAAAAAACGGTGGCACTCAGTTCCTTGCAGCAACCAGCCTTTTCAGCGTCAGGGAAAACGTCGCGCCCTCGCCCAGCTTGCTGCGGCATTCCAACTGACCGTTCATCGCCTCGGCCAGACGTTTAACGATGGATAACCCCAGGCCGCTCGATGACTCCCCCCCGGTGGGGCGCGCGCTCAGCCGCACAAATTTACCGTATAGGTTCCGCTGGTCTTCCGCGCTTAGCCCTGGCCCCGAATCCTGCACCTCGACCGAAGCGTGGTCCGTGCTGCCGTTGGCCGCCACCACCCGCACCGTCACGGGCCGCCCCAACGGCGAGAACTTGATCGCGTTGGAGAGCAGGTTGTCCAAGATCTGGATCGTGGCGTTCGCGTCGGCCTCCACCGTCACCGGTCCGTCGCAAGGCTTGAACACGAGCACGATGCTCTTGGCGGAAGCAGCCGGGCGATGATTTTCGAGAATGGTGCCCGCGAGCGCGAGCAGGTCGCACGCTTCCAGTTTCAGGCGCAACTTGCCCTCTTCGATGGCCTGCCCGCTCAACAGCCGGTCGAGCAAATCCCGCATCTGCGCGCCTGACGAATGGATACGCGCCAGCGAATCGCGCTGCATCTCGTCCCCTGGCGCGCCGAAATCCTGCAACAACCGGGCAAATCCCATGATCGAGTTCAGCGGGCTGCGCAGATCGTGCGCGGCCATGCTGAGAAACGCGCGGCGTTCGCGGTCGAGTTCGTTGAGCCGCTCGTTGGCGTCGGAGAGCGCGTCGAGTGCTCCGTTGAGTTTTTGCAGCGATACCCGGCGGCCCCGCTCGAAAAAGATACCCACCGTGGACATGAACAGGGTCAGGCTGAGGTAACCCGCCGCCGTGATCGTGTTTTCCCAACCGTGCGGATAGAGTCGGGGCACCCGGATCCCGGCGAATTCCAGCGCGCAGAATACCCCCATCACCGCCAGACAGATCACGCACCACAGCCGACCCATCTGCTGCCCGACCAAAATGCACGCGCACAAGGGCACCACCGCTAGCCACGCCACCGCGTGTCCGTAGATCCCCCCCTCAATTCCCGTCAACCCGGCGAACCCCGCCACGAGCACAAAAGCGTAAACGTTCCCCGCTACTTCCAATCCCGCTGAACGCACGATCCACGGCGCGCCTGCCATCGCCGCCACGCAAATGAGCACGATGAGCGCACCCCAGACGTGGCTGATGGCCAAGTAAAAACCGGCAAAGAGCAGCCCGAACACCACTCCCTGCAAACTGAACGCGATGAAAAACAGGGCACGTCTGCGCACTTCGGCGTCTACAGGCGTCGGGATAAAACGATCAAGCACCGCTTCAAAGCGGATTTTCCAGGCCGAAAACATGGTCGGTTTTTCCCCAACCCTGCACAAACCAGCCAGCATGGGGCCAGGATCATGAGCAAGCGATGGGGGAACTACCGGATAGATTCCCACGCTGTCCCGGCACTCTCAAGTCCCCTTTGCGCAGGAGTCGGGTTTCCTACCTTTATCGGCTTCGCCAGAGGGCTTGCCGAACGTCACAAAATGTTTACCTTTGCCCGCGCGACTCGTCCGGCGTAGCCGCGTGTTCTGGCATGATTCCGTTTCCGTCATCGCTTCCACCTTCTCACCGACCTTTTTCCTTATGCTTGGCAAGCTCCTCCAACCCGAAGTGCAAAACCTGATTGCCGCCCGCGATTTTACCCGGTTGCGGGAAATTTTCGCCGAATGGGTCCCGGCGGACCTGGCGGACGTGGTCGCCGACCTGCCGGAAAAGGACAAGGTCGTGGTTTTCCGGGTGATGCCGCAGGCGCAGGCGGCGGCGGTGTTCGAATACCTCGATTCCGACGAGCAGGAGGAACTCATCCACAGCATGGGCCGCGAGGACGCGGTGCGCATCCTCAACGAGATGTCGCCCGACGACCGGACTGCGCTGCTCGAAGAACTGCCCGCCGAGGCGGTGCGAGGGTTGGTGGCATCGCTGTCGCCGTCGGAGCGTGCCGTCGCGCAAAATCTGCTCGGCTACCCCGAGGGCAGCGTCGGGCGATTGATGACGCCGGATTTCATCGCCATCCGCTCGGACTGGACCGTGCAACAGGTGCTCGACGACGTGCGCCAGCGCGGGCGCGATAGCGAGACGCTCAACGTGCTCTACGTCCTCGACGACCACGGTAAGCTCGTCGACGACCTGCGTATCCGCGAGTTCCTGACCCGCCCGCTGGACACCAAGGTCAGCAACCTGATGAACGATCAGTTCGTCAGCCTGTCGGTCGGCGACACGCAGGAAAGCGCCGTGGCGTTGTTCCGCAAGTACGACCGCACGGTCCTGCCTGTCGTGGACAAGGGCGGTCAGCTGCTGGGCGTCGTCACGGTGGACGACGTGCTCGACGTGGCCGAGGAAGCGGCAACCGCCGACGCACACAAGTTCGGCGGCCTGGAAGCCCCGCTGGATTTGCCGTACATGAGCAGCGGCCTGTGGGAAATGTTCCGCAAGCGCGGGAGCTGCCTCGTCATTCTTTTTCTCGGGGAGATGCTGACCGCCACGGCGATGCAATCCTTTGAGGAGGAAATTGAGAAGGCTGTCGTGCTGTCGCTCTTTCTGCCGCTGGTCATTAGCAGCGGAGGCAACAGCGGCTCGCAATCCAGCACGCTGGTTATCCGCGCGATGGCTTTGGGCGAGGTGACGATGAAAGATTGGTGGAAAGTCGCACGGCGGGAGGTCGTGAGCGGCCTGTCACTGGGTATTCTCCTGGGCTTGGTGGGGTTTATCCGCATTTCGCTCTGGGCCATTCTGCATTTTGCTGACTACGGCCCGCACCCTTATATCCTCGCCTTTGCCGTGGGTACGGCGCTGATCGGCATCGTCGGTTGGGGCAGTCTGATGGGGGCAATGCTGCCCTTCCTTCTGCGGATGTGTCGGCTGGACCCGGCCACCAGTTCCGCGCCTTTCGTGGCGACGTTGGTTGATGTGACCGGACTCATCATCTACTTTGCCGTCGCCGCGGCGATTTTCCTGCCGTACGCAAAGCATTGAAGTGCCGACAGGGAGGGATGGCTCTCCGAGCTATTTTTCCCTGTCGAATTTACGCCGGCAAACGGGCCAGCAGCGCGTTGAACTCATCCAGCCCCGCCACTCCGGCGGCGACCTCGCGTAACGACGCCAGTGCCACGGGGATATGCGCCAGGAATTCAGGCCGCTCCCGCACCAATCCCAAATAACCATACGCGCCCAACGCCTGCATCAAGCGTTGCAAAGCGCACAAGCGGTAAATTTCGTCGAACTCCGCCCGTGTTTTCCCCAGGTCGTTGCGGCGGCCCAACGCGAGATAGAAATCCAGCAACTCGGTGCGCTCCGGCCCGCTCAAACTCACGTAGGGATCGTACAGCAACGACGCCAAGTCGTAGTGCGCCAGCCCCGGGCGCAACCCTTGAAAGTCAATGAGGTGCGCGTGCCCGTCGTGCATCAGGATGTTCTGCGACTGGAAATCCCGATGAACCAGCACACGAGGCCACGAGGCCAGTTTTTCCGCGATCCCTTCCCAAACGGGGGCCGCTGCCAACGCTTCCATTTTCGCCGGGTCACCCAAATTGTCAAAATAGCGTCCGATCAGATTGTCAAAAAAATACCGCTGTTCCCAGCGGTAAAGAGCTGCGTCGAACTCGATTTGCAGCGTGAACGGAAACCGCGCCAGTCCCTCCCAGCCGCGTTCGTGCAACCGGCACACTTCCTCCAACGCCGACTGGTAAGCCACCCGTCGCACCGGCCAGGGTTCATCGCGGAAGCTCCACAGGTCGTGCTCGCCGAGGTCTTCCATCCAGATCAAACCTTGCGACTCGTCGTGGAAATAGATTTTCGGCGTCCGCACGCCCAGCGCGTCCAGCACTTCGGCGATCCGCACGTAATGCCGGTTTTCCTCCCGTTGGTCGTTGTATTTGACCAGAATCAGCGAGCGGTTCCCCATCCGCACCCGGTAAAAACTTCGCCCCGACCCACCTTTTTCGATGGGGGTGATGCTGATGTCATCGCCCGGCAGGGCAAAGCGCGTCCGGGTCTGGTCGATAAGGGAATCCTGCGAGAACATCAAAAATCCTGGTTTTTCGCCGTGCCCGTGGCTACCTGCGACGACCGGACGATACAGCCTTTGAGCAACGCACCGGAAGCGATTTCCGCGCCCGGCCACAAAATGGTGTCCTCCAACATGGCCCCGGACCCCACCCGTGCCCGAGCGCCAACCACGCTGGCCCCCAGCACCCGGGCATCGGGTGCCATCGTAGCGGTCGGGTCGGTCCATTCCAGCCAGCGCGGGTCCGGCGCGCCGTAACGCGGAAATCCTGGCATCGAGCCGCTGTGTAAATCGCGGTGTGCCTGCAAATATTCGCGCCGGGAACCGAGGTCCCGCCAGATACCGTCGTCGATCAAGATTCCGCCGAGACCGTCACCGCGCCGGATCATCTCCTGGAAAATGGGGATTACCGAAACCACCTGCCCCGTTGGGATGCGTTCCAAAAAAGCAGGTTCCACCAGGTATATGCAACTAAACGCGTAAGCTTCAGGCATCCCGGTGCCCAGCCGGTTGCGGATGTCGAGCACCCTTCCGCTTGCCGCGTCCCAGGCCAAGTGTTTCGGTCCGTCCTTAGAACGCAGGACCAGCGTGACCTCATTGCCCGAGGCCCGGTGATATTCGATGGCCGGGCCGATGGGCAAATCCGTCAGAATATCCCCGTTGTAGACGAGAAACGTTTCCGCCTGCGGTCCGAGCAGGTCGGCGATGTTTTTGATGCCGCCACCGGTGTCGAGCAAGGTCGGTTCGTGCCGGAAATGCAGTGGCCGACCTCGGTATTGCGCATCGGGAAACGCCACGGCAAACGTCTCCGCCAGGTGGTGGGTGTTGACGATGAATTCCTCCACGCCCGCATCGGCGATCAGATGATCGAACGCAAACGTGATCAGCGGCTTGTGCCCAACCGGGATCAGCGGCTTGGGAAGTTGGTCCGTCAGCGGACGCAGACGGGTCCCGAGACCCGCCGCTAGGACGAACGCCTTTCTGATGGTGGATGACACGGCAGCGGCAACCGTCAGCGCAGGAACCGCTCAAGGTTTTCATCTTCCCAACGGCGGGCGCGGCGATAATGTGCGAATTCCTGCTCGCGCCGGGCAAATTCTTCCGTGTGAACCTTGCGGCGACCCTGCGGCGTCCATTCGTCGCGGACCACCGAGTGCAGCATTTCGTGGTAAACGACGTATTCGAGAAACCACGTCGGCACAAAAGGCGCGTCGAGCCGGGGGTGAATGCGGATGAGCCGATCCTCCTCCTGAATCGTTCCGAACACGAAATATTCCTTCGGGGGAAGCTTCCGCCGGCGGCCCCAAGCGATGGTGTACCGGCGCAACGGTTTATCCTGAAAATACTGCTCGTTGATCTTGTCAAAAATCGCCCGCAAATCGAAATATTGCCCCTCGTGACTGAAGGGCAGGCAACGCTGCATAACTGCCTTGGAATGAGATATTTTCCGCTTCGCTTTAGCCATATTGACCGGTGAATTTCTCGGCGTGAAAAGTTGTGAAGCCGCTAGCTTATAAGCGGTCAGCCGGGCTGACAAGCGACATCGCCATTTCCCCACATTTGAGTTGAAAGTCTCAAATGTGCGGGAGTTTTACCCTTAAAAGGTAGGAGTGGCTTTCCAAGCCACTCGGCCCTTATTCGGGAAACCCGTCCACTGTCCCAGAGCGACTCGGGGAGCCATCCCTAACCCTACGATAAATCGCGGTCCGTGAAATGCGGCGGTGGCAATTGGGCATGCCCTAGGATGCGTTCGACATATTTAGCCAGCACGTCGAACTCTAAATTGACCAGGTCGCTCGTCTGAATTGTCTGCAAGTTCGTCTGTTCGCGGGTGGTCGGGATGATCCAGATCACCAGACTTTGCCCCGACACTTCGGCCACCGTCAGGCTGATCCCGTTAATAGCGATAGAACCTTTGAATACCACCAACTGGGCAAACTCCGCCGGCAACGCGATTTCCAGCCGATAATCGTTGGCTTCTTTCTTCATGCCGATGACCGCACTGGTACAATCGACGTGCCCCTGGACGAAATGCCCGTCCAACCGGCCATCCGCCGCGAGCGCGCGCTCCACATTCACCCCCATGCCGGGCCGCAGCCGGTGCAGGTTCGTGCGGTCGAGCGTCTCCTGCAACAGGTCGAAGGTGATCAGCTCACCCCGGTGGGCCGACACCGTCAGGCAGCAACCATTCAGCGCCACGCTGTCGCCCCGGTGCAGCCCGCGCATGATGCCCGGGGCCGAAATTTGAATTTGCAATCCGCTCTGGCTGCTGCGCCGCAACCAGGTGACTTGGCCGATTTCTTCGATGATGCCGGTGAACATGGGAAAAGCATTATTACGCGAAGCGGCGCGAGTTCCACTAAAAGTGGACTCGGATCGTGAAAGTCCGCCTCCCCCTCCGTACGCAGGCGAAACATCAAGGCAGGGTTGCCGTTCGTCCACGATGTAGGATGTATATCTCATGGAAAAACTTGTGATCGTCGGCACCGGGTGCGCCGGGCTGACCGCCGCCATCTACGCGGCGCGCGGAGGCTTGCAGCCGCTCGTGCTTGAAGGCCGCCAACCCGGTGGCCAGCTCTCGACCACCACCCTGGTGGAAAATTTCCCGGGCTTTCCCGAAGGCGTGGACGGTCCTGACCTGATCATTCGCATGAAGACCCAGGCCGAAGGGTTCGGCGCGCGCTTCAAGTGGGCGGAACTGACCAACTTCGAGCCGAAAGACGGCCACCTTTCGCTCCATCTGGACGACGAGGAATGGCTGGAAACTCGCACATTGATCGTCGCCAGCGGGGCCGCCGCTCGCTGGCTGGGGCTGCCGAACGAGCAAAAACTCATCGGCCACGGCCTGACGAGCTGCGCGACCTGCGACGGCGCGTTCTACCGCAACGTGCCGATCTGTGTGGTCGGCGGGGGCGATTCTGCTGCCGAGGAAGCGCTTTTCCTGACCCGGTTTGCCTCCAAGGTGTATCTCATCCATCGCCGCGATACCTTGCGCGCGTCGAAGATCATGACCGCCCGCGTGCTCGAACACCCGAAGATCGAGCCGATCTGGAATACAACCCTCACCGAATATTTGACCGATTTGGAAGGCGAAATGCGCGCCGTCCGCTTACATAACCTGCACACCGGCAACGAAATCGAACTGGAAGTCCGCTGCGTGTTCGTCGCCATCGGCCACGAGCCGAACACAAAACCTTTTGTCGGCAAGCTGTCGATGGACGACGACGGCTACCTCCTCAAAACGCGTGGCACGGCGACCGGCATCCCGGGGGTGTTCGCCGCCGGGGATGTTTCCGACAAGGTTTACCGGCAGGCCATCTGGGCCTCGGGAGACGGCTGTGCCGCCGCCCTCGACGCCGAACGCTATCTGACCGAACACGTGCAGGAACCCGCCGAGGCCCCGCCCTCGGCTGCCCATCCCGCCGCGCCGAGCGAACTGGTGGCCGCTTGAAAATCTGCGACCTGACCCAGTTTTACTCCCCGGTCAGCGGCGGGGTAAAGCGTTACCTCGCCGAGAAAACCGATTATCTCCGCACCCACACCGGCGACCGGCACATCCTCATCGTGCCCGGTGCCGAGACCGAGAGTCACGACGACGGGCCGACCCGGGTCTACACGATCCGCTCGCCGCTGGTCTCGCGCAAAGCCCGCTACCGCGTCTTAATCAATCTCCAGGCCGTCGAGCGCATTCTGGAGAAAGAACAGCCGGACATCATCGAATCCGGCGACCCGTACCAGGTGGCGTGGAAGGCGCTGGCGTCCGGCGCGGCGTTGGGGATTCCGGTGGTCGGATTTTACCACTCGCATTTTCCCGAGGCTTTTTTCCGTAGCGCGGCCAAGCATTTCGGCCAGACCGCCGAGCAAATGGTCATGGACATCGCCAAGCGGTACGTCCGGGCGCTTTATTGCAAATTCGCCCGGACCCTTGTGCCCAGCGCGCCGCTAGGGGCGGTGCTGACGGATTGGGGCGTGTCCAACGTGGTCGCCGTGGATTTGGGGGTCGATCCCGTGATTTTTCACCCGACCGAAACACCGGCGGATTCCGCCCGCGCCGAGTTGAAGCTGCCGCCCGGCGTGAAATTGCTGCTCTACGTCGGTCGCCTTTCCCCCGAGAAAAACACGCAAACCCTCTTCGCCGGTTTCCATCGCCTGCATCGCCGCCAGCCGGGACGCTACCACTTGATGATCATCGGCGACGGCCAGCAGCGAAAGCTGGTCACCGCCTTGCAGAAGAAAACCGGGGCCGTCACCTGGCTGCCTTATTGCAGCGACCGTGCCCAACTCGCCCGGTGGTACCGCGCGGCGGATTTGTTTGTGCATCCCGGCGTGCAGGAGACGTTCGGCCTCGTCACGTTGGAAAGCCAAGCGTGCGGAACGCCGGTGGTCGGGATTCGAGGCAGCTACATGGACCGCATCGTGTTCAGCGATCTCGGGCACTGGGCCGCCGGGAACGACCCCGGTTCGCTGGCAAATGCCATCGAGACCATGAGCCGGCAGGACCTGCGCGCCATCGGCCAGCGCAGCAGCGCCATCGTGGCGGAACGATACAACTGGCCGCGCGTCTTCGACCGGCTTTTCGGCATCTACCGGGAAGTGGTGGCCGGGTTCGAGCGGGGTTGACCGACTGAAGCCTACCGCCGGTGCGTTCTCCTTCGCGGCGGGGAGAGTTCGCTGCTATCCTCTGCGACGGGAGCGGTCCGCACCGCCCGTTCTATCTGTTCTATGAGCCAAGCCCCCGCCGGCAGCGTCCTGCCGCCACCTCACGTCGTCCGAAACTACCGTCCCAGTGACCGCGAGCGCGTGCGCTGGCTCTGTTGCGAAACCGGCTTCCTTGGCCAACCCATCGACCCGGTTTTCGAGGATCGCGAACTTTTCGCCAACTTTCTGACGAACTATTACCTCGAAAAGGAACCGGAATCCGCCTTCGTCTTGGAACTGGACGGCGAGGTGCGCGGCTATCTGCTCGGCTGCCGTTTCCCGCTGCGAAACCAACTGCACAACTTCTTCCAGAACCTGCGCCTGTTTGCCGCCATCGCGGTCCGTTACCGCCGTTACAATCCCGCCAGCCGCCGGTTTATCTCGTGGATCTTGCTCAACGGTTGGCGCGAGGTGCCCGCTGCTCCGAAACGCACCGCGCATTTCCACGTCAACCTAATGCTCGACGCCCGGGGACTTGTCCGCTCGCGCGCCCTGATCGACGCATTTCTGCAATACCTCCACGAAAAGGGCGAAAAGCGGGTGTACGGACAGGTAGTCAGTGTCGCCGACCGGCGGGGCGAGAAGGTATTCAAACGATACGGTTTCCGCGTGATGAACCGCATGGAGATCACCAAATACCGGCGGCTGCACCCGGAGCCGGTTTATCTGTGCACAGTGGTCAAGGATTTGGAGGAAAATTCCCAGTTGTACGAGCGAAATTCACCGGTTGTGAACAACGCGAAGCTTTGACCGGGCAAATCGTTCGTTTCCAGGCAGTTGCGACAGGCAAAAAAATGCGATATTTTGTTGCATATTCACCATGCATTCGATACAGTGTTTTTAATGAAAAACACCACTGCTACGACTCCCCTTCGTGACGACAAATTGGTGACGATGACCATCGATCCGGCCTCTGCGGCGATGACCGTTCAGCAGGTGCTCGGTCAGGTCGCGTTGATCCAGCAGATCATGGGCGCTGCCATGAAGGATGGCGAGCACTTCGGCAAGATTCCCGGCTGCGGCGACAAGCCGACGCTTCTCAAGCCGGGTGCCGAGAAGCTGTGTCTGACGTTCCGCCTCGCGCCGACCTACGACGTGGACGAGCGCACTGCTGACCGGGGCCACCGGGAGTACAGGGTGCAGTGTACGCTTTCATCAATTTTGACCAATGCTTTCATCGGCCAGGGCGTCGGCATCTGCTCGACCATGGAAGCGAAGTACCGTTTCCGTCAGGGCAACGCCGAGCCGACCGACAAGCCGGTGCCCCGCGCCTACTGGGACGTGCGTCAGGAAGACCCCGCCAAGGCGCAAGAGTTGATCGGTGGCAAGGGTTTCACCGTCAAGAAGGTCGAGGGCAAGGGCTGGATGATCGCCAAGGGTGGTGAGAAGGTCGAGCACGACAATCCGGCGGACCACTACAACACGGTGCTCAAGATGGCCAAGAAGCGCGCCCTTGTCGACGCCGTGCTGACCGCTACTGCCGCCAGCGACATCTTCACGCAGGACTTGGAGGACATCACCGCCAACATCGCGGCCAACGCTCCGGTGCCCGCGCCGGTGGTAGAGGCCGTTGCGCTGAAGCCGGTGGCCATTGTGCCAGTGATGCACATCTCCGACCGCGAGGAAGTCTCGGCGGACGCTGGCGATGACTTCATCGAGCCGGTGTGCAACGATTTCCGCGAGACCCGCGTTCACTTCGGCAAGAACCGCGGGCTGATGCTCTCGGAACTTACGCCCCAGCAGGTTCACTGGTACGAGACCGACTGGATGCCCAAGAAGGAAGTCAACGGCCCGACCAGCGTGGAAGACCTAGCACTCATGAACGCGCTCAAGTCCTACCGGGCGTGGCGCGGTGTCGGCGCGAAGCCCGCGTCGGTTTGATCTGCTTTCCCCCCCGAGTAGCGCGCCTCTCCGGCAGCCAGACACCGGCTGCTGGAGAGGCGATTGCCTTTTGGCATCGCGGCGCGCTTACTGTTTCCGATAGGCGTCACGATAAACAATCGCAACCGCGCTGACCAAGAGCACATCGCGCCCCAAGGCCAGCCAGAGGCGCGCGGCGGGTGACAGGGTAGAAGGGGCGTCGCCGAAACAACCGCACGTGATCGGCAATCCCCGGACCATAGCCGAGCCGAGCGCCAACAGGAAAACTCCGCAGGCCACCAGAGCGCAGAAAGCCATGGTACGCGTTTTCCATCCACTCAGAAGCAGGATTGCCAGACCGAGTTCAAAGGGCGGCAGGCCTAGGGCCAGCAGGTTGTTCAACCGCACGGGCAGGAGCTGAAACGTGGCGATGCCGTCGGCAAACGCCTGCGGCGATTGGATTTTGATCCACCCGGCGTCACCGAAGACCAACGCTACGCCCACGCGCAACATGGGAATGACCACGCGCCGGACCATAGTCAAAGCCCTTGCCCCACGTCCCGGGGCAAACCCGCGCGCATCCATTCTTCCCAACCCTCCTTGTAAACGAAAAGCTGCCGGTACCCCAGATGGCTCAACCCACCCGCCACGAGTTCGCCGTCCGGGCAATCCGCATCGGAACAGTACACGATGACTGGCGTTTCTTTTGCCGACTCCAGTAGCGGGCGGATCTTGGCGTAGCCGCGCTCGAAGCTCTCCCGGGGCACGTTGAGCGCGCCCGGAATGTGGCCCGCCTGATAGAAGGCCGGGGCACGGGCGTCGATGCACCGCCCGTGGTGTGCCGCCACGCGCTCTTGAAGCTCGTCCAACTCGATGAAATGCCATGGAGCGGGCGCGGCTTCCTGCGGATGGTCCAGCGGTGACCCTGCCGACATCCGCGCGACCTCCTCCTCTAATCTCTCGGTCGGTGACGCGTAAGTCAGCGGCAGCCGATGTGATCGCAAACTGTTGACCAGCAGCCCGATGCACAACGAACCCGTCGCTAGAAACGCCAAGCCGAACACGTCTTGCCAGAGAAGTCTCAGGCTTCGCCGCAGGTTTTCCGCATGGGCAGTTGGATCGGTCAAAGCAACAGGTCGCTGCGGTGGCAAACGGGAATGGCTCGACATCTCGCCGAAGGATCACCCCTTTCAGCACGACGTCGAGCCATTTCTCACCGCGAAAGGAGGCCGCAACCCCCGCCAGTCAAGCCGTTTATTTCACATGGCCGGACACCAGCTTGTTCATCTCGAACATGGTGACCTGCGCTTTGCCGTCAAACACCGCTTTGAGTTTGGCGTCCGCGTTGATGAGGGTCTTCTTCTTCTCATCCTGGAGTTTGTGCTCCTTGATGTAAGCCCACAGTTTGCTGGTCAACTCGGTGCGGGGCAACGGGCTGGCGCCAACCACGGCGGCAAGTTTGTCGTCTGGGGTGACAGGCTTCAGAAAGGCGGCGTTGGCCTTTTTCGGCTCGGACTTGGTAGTAGGTTTTTTGGTAGTGGCCATAAGCAAGGGGATTAAAAACTACCCGCGCCCGGAAACAATCTTTATTTGGAGCGATTCAGCGAATTTTTCAAATTAGTCTCTCAGAGGGAGTTCCCCGTCGCAGAAATCGGGCGAAAAAGCCCGGATTCCGACTTTCGGACGGGCCGTAATTCTGTAAACTCAGGCTTTGGCATCCCCACTGCTTCCTGCGTCCGCGATGATCTCTCCTTTTTCCCGGCGATTCGCTTCTCATTATTTTGCTGCCCGCGTGCTGTTTATCGGCGGTTGTTTGCTGGTGGGCTGCCTGTTGCCCGTGCCCGCAGCCCACGCCAGCCTGGGGCTGCCGTTGAACACGGTTTTCCGAGGCCGGGAAACGTTTGACCGGCTCGTGGCCCGCGCCGAACGCGAAAACTGGCGGGCTCTGCCCATCGGCGAGCGCACCGTGCGTGTGGGTCTCGCGCTGGCGGGCACCCCTTATGCGGGTTACACATTGGAAATTGATAACCGCATCGAAGCGCCCTCGGTCGATTTCATGGGCCTGGATTGCTGGACATTTTTCGAGACCTCGCTCGGCTTCGCCCGAATGCTTCACACCAAAGCCCCACCTTACGCGCCGGAAGATTTGCTTCGCATGGTCGAGTTGGACCGTTACCGCCACGGCCAATGCACCGGGCAATACCTTTCACGCATCCATTTCTTGGAGGAGCTTTTCTACGACAACGAGAAACGCGGTTTGCTGACGAACATCACCCGCCACCTCGACGGGGCCGAACGCATGGAACACCGTAACATCCGAGAGATGACCGTCATGTGGCGGCATTACCGCTACCTGCGCAACAATCCGTCGCTGCTGCCAGAGATGGCGCGCATCCAAGAGTACGTTTCCGATCTGCCCGTCTACCATATTCCCAAACAGCGGGTGCCCGCCATCGAACCCGACTTGCGTGACGGCGACATCATCGCCATCACCAGTCGCGACACCGGCGGATACACCTCGCATGTCGGATTGGCTTACCGCGACCCGAGTGGGGTGTTGCGTTTTCTGCACGCTTCGTCCAAACAAAAGCGCGTATTGGTTGACGACCGGCTATCCGTGTATCTGGCGTCGAAACACGACGATGTGGGGATCATCGTCGCGCGCCCTTCGGACGTGCCCGCAGGCACCTTGGCGGAACGCTGATTTTTATCGGCGCGCATGGCCGCTGAGGATCAAGCGACCGCTTCTTCCAGTTCCACCACGAGACGGTCCATGATATAAGTCCGCCGCTCGGGCGTATTTTTGCCCATGTAGAAGTCGAGGATGTGTGGCGTCGCCGGTAGATTTTCGACCTCCACCGGGGTAATGCGCATCTCCGGCCCGACGAACGCCTTGAATTCGCCCGGCGAGATTTCTCCAAGTCCCTTGAATCGCGTGATCTCCGGCCCCGCGATGGACTTAATCGCCGCCACCCGCTCGGCCTCGTCGTAGCAGTACACCGTCTTCTTTTTGTTGCGCACCCGGAAGAGCGGCGTTTCTAAAATGTACAGGTGCCCGCGCGTGATCAGGTCCGGGAAGAACCGCAGGAAGAACGTGATGAGCAGGTTGCGGATGTGCAGGCCATCCACGTCGGCGTCGGTCGCCAGGATGACCTTCTCGTAGCGCAGGCCGTCGATGCTTTCCTCGACGTTCAGGGCTCGCATCAGGTTGTAAAGCTCGTCGTTTTTGTAAAGGGCCGCACGCTTAAGGTCGTTGACGTTGAGCGGTTTGCCTTTGAGCACAAAGATGGCCTGCGTCATCACGTCACGGCAGCTTACCAGTGAACCCGCCGCCGATTGGCCTTCCGTCAGGAAAACCATCGAACCATCGCCTCCACCCTTCTTTTGGTTGAGGTGCATCTTGCAATCCTTGAGCTGCGGGATACGCAGGGTGATCGCCCCGCTGCGTTCGCGGGCCAGTTTTTTCACGCTGGCCAGTTCCCGGCGCAACCGGGCGGTGTCTTCCACCTTGGCGACGATCTTCTCGGCGGCTTCGGGATGGCGATGCAGCAGATCGCTGACGATATCCTGCACCTTCTTGACCAGTTCGCCCCGGATTTCCGTGTTGCCGAGCTTATTCTTGGTCTGTGACTCGAACACCGGGTCCTTGAGCCGGATGGCGAACGCCCCGACCAGGCCTTCGC
>CAXSED010000093.1:0-15979 GCA_964236475.1 uncultured Chthoniobacterales bacterium | reverse complement strand
GCCTCGGTCGCGCGCTCGGCGCAAACGCTCGCACCCTGGCATTGGGAGGGACCGATGCGGGGTCCCGACGGCATGATCCGTTGGGCAGAGGCAATGTCCCGCCCCGAACGCCTCGCCGACGGCAAAATCCTCTGGAGCGGCGTGCTCTTCGACATCACCCCCCGCAAGCGTGAGCAACGCGCGCTCGAAGACAGCCACCACCTGCTGCGCGCCATTATCGACGGCACCGACAACACGATTTTCATCAAGGACTGCGCGGGCCGGTACCTGCTCATCAACCCGGCGGGCGCGGCCCTGCTCGGCGCCACTCCCCAGGGGGTGGTCGGCCAGACGGACTACGCGTTCTTCTCGTCCGAAAACGCCCGCCAGACCGTGCTGCACGACCGTGAAATCATGGAAACGGGCCAGTCTCGCACCTACGAATCCACCGACACGCTCGGAGGAATCGAACGCGTTTTTCTCAGCACGAAAAGTCCTTACCGTGACACCGTCGGCAACCTGCTCGGCGTCATCGGCATCGTACGCGAGGTCACCGAACAACGCCGCGCCGCCGAAGCCCTGCGGCTCGCCAAGGAGGAGGCCGAGAAGGCCAACCACGCGAAAAGCGAGTTCCTGTCCCGCATGAGCCACGAGTTGCGCACCCCGCTCAACGCGATTCTCGGGTTCGGCCAGTTGCTCGAAATGGGCGAGATGAACCGCCACGAATCGGAAAGCATCGGTCACATCCTCAAGGCGGGCCGCCATCTGCTCGGCCTCATCGACGAGGTGCTCGCGCTTTCACGCATCGAGGCGGGCCGCATGAATCTCTCGCTCGAACCCGTGGCCGTCGCCGAGGTCGCCCAAGAGTGCCTGAGCCTGGTCAAACAGCAGGCGGCGGAACGCGGCGTGCGTTGCGAGAACCTGTGCCACGACCCGGACCCCGGCGAGACCTGCTACGTGCAGGCCGACCGGCAGCGGCTGCGCCAGGTGTTGCTCAACCTGCTTTCCAACGCGGTGAAGTATAACCACGAGGGCGGTCGTTTGCGGCTGGCCTGCCGACGGGTGCTGGCGTCGGAAGGCGACCGGCATCACCTCCGCCTGGAAGTGTCCGACACCGGCGCAGGCATGCAGGCGGCGGAGATCGCGCGGTTGTTCACCCCGTTCGAGCGTCTGAGCGCGGAGAAAAGCTTCACCGAGGGCACCGGACTGGGGCTGGCGTTGAGCAAGGGACTGGTCGAAGCCATGCACGGCACCATCGGCGTGGATTCGGTCCCGGGCGAAGGCAGCACTTTCTGGCTCTGCCTGCCGTTGGCGGAAGACCCGCTGGTCAACGTCAGCCGCGGCGGGTCTGCCCCCTCCGGGCAATGCGAAGGCGAGGATTGCGAGGGGACGATCCTCTATGTCGAGGACAACCTTTCCAATCTGCGGCTCATCGAGTTGCTGCTCGAAGCGCACCCGGGCGTGACGTTGCTCAGCGCCCAGCAAGGCACGCTCGGGCTGGAGATGGCCCGCGCCACCCGGCCCGACCTGATCCTGCTCGACCTGCACCTGCCGGACATTCCCGGCTGGGAAGTGCTGGCGGCGCTGCGGGCTGACCCGGCGACCCGCGACATCCCGGTAGTCATCGTCAGCGCCGATGCCACCAGCCCGCAGATCGAACGGCTCATGAAAGCCGGCGCACGCGGCTATCTGACCAAACCGATCAACGTGCCCACCCTGATGCAGACCCTCGCCCGTTACCTCCAGGCCCCATCGAATGCCGAAGCCGTGCTGCCAGGCAAACCGCAGGAATCCATGGTCTATCTGTAGGGCAGGTGCGGCGGAAATACTCCCCGGCTAAAATCCCTCGGTGACCTGGCTGACCAGCCGCACCGCCAGCTGCTGCGCGGCCAGCGGGATCGCCTGCCGCTCATCCTGCTCCACGTCGCTGCCGACGAAGAAACTCGTCGAACCGTTGAGCTGTCCGCCGTCGAGCACCTGACCGGTGGCCCGGTTGTAGAGCTGGTAGCGCACCGCGAGGTTCAGCTCGAACTCGCTCGTCAACAACACGTTGCCGGTCACCGATCGGGCCGGGGTGCGCGTCACGCGTTCGATCGTGCACATCAGCACGGCGTCGGCGGAATCCTTGCTGACGATGGCGAACGTCCCATCCTGCTGGAGTTGCTCGCTCACGGTGTCCGTGACCACGCTTTCGATGCGTGGAAGCAGGGTGTTGTTGCGAAAGACCGGGACGGCGATGGTGTGTACGTCCTTCAGGTACGAGGGCTTGGCCGGGCCGAGGTGGTACATGGCACAGCCGGGCAGCAGGCAGGCTGCGGCCGTCGTCACCGCCAGGAAAACGGGGAGTTTCATCCTTGGCGGCTACTGCGCGGGCAGCGACGGCTGGTCGCCCGCCGGAACGGGCAGCGGCGTGGCGTCCGGGCGTGGGTCGGGCGTCGGGGCGCCACCGTTGTTGCCTCCCCCGTTGCCGACCGGCGGGTTAAACAGATTGCCCGCGCCGCCGGTGGCCGGGGCGGGAGGCGGGGTCGGCGCGCTGACGGGCGGGCCGACGTAATCGGGGCGTTTGGCCGTGTCGGTCTGCGCCTGGAGACGACCGTCGCCCAGCTTCGGAAGCACGGGCCGCAGGCCGGAGCCGGTGGCGTTCGGCGTGGCGCTTTCGAAATACTTGTCGCCTTCCTTGGCGCGGATCGTGTCGAGGCGCGCCTTGGCCTTGACGCTGTCGGGCGAATCCGGCTGCTGGCGGATCACATCGTTGTAGTAAACGACCGCGGCCCGGTACTGCTTCTGCTTGAAGTAATAGTTGGCGATTTCCAACGAGCCACCGGTCTGCTGGGTGGACAGGGAGGCGAGGTCCTCGCGGGCTTGCGCGGCTTTTTCGTGCGTAGGATAGGCGGCGAGAAAATCCTCGAAACCCTCGCGGGAGCGCTGGGTGTTGGCGCGGTCGTAGCTGCCGGTCTTGGTGGCAAGCTGCATGTACGAATAGGCGATCTGGTAGAGGGAATCCGCCGCCAGGGGGTTGGTGGGATACTTATCGACCACCTTCTGGTAAGCACCGACCGCTCCTTTGTAATCCGCTTCCGTTTCGAACGCCTGCCCAATCTTGAATTGCGCCGCCGGGGCGAAACGGCTAAAGGGCGCATTGGCCGTGATGATCGTGAAAATGGCGATGGCCCGGTCGCGCGAAGTGACGGTCGGCACACCGAGGAAACGCTGTTTACGACCATCGAGATAAGCGTCGCCGATCCGGAACTCGCCTTCCAGGGCGTTGTTGAAATCCGTGCTGTGCGGGTAGCGTTTGATCAGGAGTTCGTAGGCCGTGGACGCGCCGTCGAGGTCGTTGCGCTTCTCGAGGATCGCGCCAATCTTGTATTGCGCGCTGGGCGCGACGGTGGACTTTGGGAAACGTTTGACGGTCTTGCGATAACCCGCGAGCGCCCTGCTCAGGTCGCCGCTCGTTTCCTTGGCCAAGGCGTTGTCGTACTGGGTCTGGGCATCCTTTTGATTGGGGACCTCCTCGCTGCCGGGGGCGGTGTAAGTGGCGCCTTCGCCCGGGCGAACGGTCACCGGCGCAGGGCTGCGATGCGGGAATGCCACGCAAGCGACGGCCAGCAGCAGGACGAATAGGCGAAATTTCTTCATAACAATGGTGGGAAGGGAGGCTATTGAAAAATGCCCCGAGGTCAAGCTTGACGAAAACAGAGACAGGAGGGGCAAGGAGCGGCTACGCATGCCGTCATTCATCCCACACGAAATGCTCCAGCCGACGGCGCGCGCCCAGGTTTTCGTACTCGGCCTTCATCGGGCCGTCGGCGGCGGCGAGCTTCTTGTAGACCGCGATGGCCGCCGACCACTTCGCGTGGCTTTCCAGCAGCAGCGCCGCCTTGTTGCCAGCCCGGTAGAACCACGTCCACTCGGGGGTGAGCGCCTCACCCGGCGGCGGCTCGGCGGCGTTCATCGCGTCGTCGTAGGCAGAGAGCGCCGCGTCGGAGTCGCCGGATTTTTCCAGCGTGTCGCCCTTGAGAATCAGCGCCTGCCGCCGCCACGCCAGCGACGCGCCCGGTGTGCCGGTCGCCAGTTTTTCAAACGCGGCGAGGGCGTCGGGGATGCGTTTGGGGTCGTCCACCGCCAACGCCAGGAGCGTCTGGCCTTTGCCGAGGATCGCCGCGCAACGCGCTTCCAGGTCCGCGTCGCTCAACGCCGGGCTGTCGGTAGCCTTGAGCACGTTGTCGTACAGGGTGAGCGCGTCCGTGCCGTCGTTCAGGCGCGTCTGCATCAACTCCGCCAGCCGCAGGGAAGCCGACAACCGTAGCAGCCCGCCGCGACGCGCCGCTTCGTCGAAAAGCTCCACCGCGCGGTTCAGCCCCGCCGTGCTCATGCTCAGCGAGGCCGCCCGGCCCGCCAGGTACAGCGCGGCCTCGGCCAGCGGCGCGGCGGGAGATTTCCGGGCGACCAGTTCGAGCTGGGTCTGCGCGTCGGGATAATCCCCGCTCTGGAAGTACATCTCGCCCAGCTTCATGCGGACATCACCGACCAACGGCGAGTCGGGCCGTTGTTCGAGGAATCGCTTGGCCAGCGCGATGGCCTTGTCGGCGTCGCGCGTGGGGCCGGGCGCGTCCGCCAGCCAGACGGCGAGGTATTCGGCGCGATCATTGCTGCCGCCGTCGTTAGCGACTTGTTGCAGGCTGCTGGAAGGGCCGAGTTCGCGCAACGCCAGTTTCACGTCGGCGCGAGGACGCTCGAAAGCAAGTTCCGCCAGCGCGAGGCGGGCCTCCCCGGCGCGCGGGTGGGTCGGGTGCTCGTCCAGAAACCGGCGCAAGCAATCGGCGGCCTGCTGGCGTCCGGGCAGATCCATGGGCGGCGTCTGGTCCGCACGAGCCAGGCCTTCTTCCAGCGGGAATTCCGCGCGCAATGGACTCTTGGGGAAGCGCGCCTCGAAATCCGTCCGGGCGGCGTTGAACCGGTCCGTGTCCATCGCCTGCAACCAGGCCAGCACGGCATTGAACGCGGCGGCTTCCGCCTGCGGACCCGGCCCGAGCCGCGCGGCCACGTCCCCGAAGCGTTCGGCGGCCTTGGCGGGTTCGTTCCCGGCGAGGGAAATGCGCGCGTCGAGCACCTCGATGCCGGTGCGCCAGGTCGGTTCGTCGCCCGCGAGCAGGCGGGCATGTTGCAAGGCCTCGCGTGCTGCGTCCAAGTGACCGAGTTGAAGCCGCAGCCCGGCGAGATCAAGCAAGGCACGGGCACGCAAAGCGCTTTCGGGGAAACGCTCGCCGAAGCCGGCGAAGATTTCCTCGGCTTGCTCGGTGTCCCCGGCGTGCGCCTGGACTCGTCCGAGGGTCAGGCTGGCCAGCGCGGCGCGCTCGGGTTTTTCTTCGTCGGCGACCCAGCGGTTCAGATCGGTCAGATCGTGCGTCGGCCCGCGCAGATAGAGGCTTTCCAGCCAGGGAAACGTCGGCTCCAGGACGGACGGGCGCGGGTAGTGCTCGATCAGGTTTTCCAGAGTGGAGCGCGCGCTGTCGAGCTGGTCCTCGTCGAGATAAGCGCGCGCCAGACCCCAGTAATTATCCACCAACAGGTTTTCGCTCAGGCCCCGGGGATGCGGCGTCATGCCAGGACCGAAAAGCGCGGCGCTGAAAATTTGCTGAGCCAGCGCGGGCTGCCGCTGTGCCAACCGCAACCGACCCACGAGGTAAGCGTGCTCCTGTGTCGTGAGCAAGTTGCCGGACGCGGCGGGGGCCGGTTCGTCGAGCAGCGTCGTGGCGTCCTTTTTAAGGTGGCGGCTGTCGAGGGCAATCTCGGCGTAGCGCAACCGGGCCAGCGGGCCAAGCTGGGGGTGGTTGCGCAACGGCCGGAACGCGGCTTCCGCTTCCGGCACACGGTCCAAGGCGAGGAGCGATTCCCCTCGGCCAAAGCGCGCCTGCGCGGCCAGGGTGGCATCCTTGGCAGACGCATCGGCCACGTGGTCGTATGCTGCCAACGCCTCCGGCCAACGGCCCAGCGCGGCGAGGGTTTGCCCCCGCCAGAAAGTGGCGAGCGGATCATCGGCCGGCACGGGCGGCATGGAAATAGGAACTTCCGCATCGAGCAACGCCAGCGCGGCAGGAGCATCCGGCACTGCGAGCAGCGCACGGACCAGAGCCAGCACCGCCGCCCGGCGCAGAGGGGGGGCGGGGCTACTTTGCAGAAACGCGCGCAGCTTGTACGCCGCCACCTGCGGCAACCCTTCGTCCAAGGCGCGCGTGCCTTCGTCGAGGAGCGGCGGCAAGGGGGAATCAGCCGCGAGCGCACCGGCTGTCAGCATCAGAATGACAAAACAGGTCCTCCACCATGACCACACCAACGGGAGTCGACGCACAAATTGTGAACTCATTTTCCGGTGGTTAGAAAAGAAGCGAGCCGCTGGATGAGTAGAATTTATCGC
The DNA here is from genome assembly GCA_964236475.1 of uncultured Chthoniobacterales bacterium. GTDB lineage: Bacteria > Verrucomicrobiota > Verrucomicrobiia > Chthoniobacterales > SZAS-18 > CAHJWO01. The sequence goes on along the minus strand of CAXSED010000093.1, from coordinate 9,582 downwards.
TGGCGTGCGATGAACCGCGAACGCTGAGAAAATGATCTGCGGGCAAAATCGCCAGAAACGGCAACTTGCGTGGTTATAAGCTGTCCTTGGGTTCTCACTTGGCATGCGCTCGTGGAAATTATAATTTCCCCGCCAAGTATCGCCCCGTGATGCTTTCCGGCAGCTTGGCGATTTCCTCCGGGGTGCCCGCTCCGACGACCCTGCCGCCCGCCGCGCCGCCTTCGGGGCCGAGGTCGATCATCCAGTCGGCGCACTTGATGACCTCCAAGTTGTGCTCGATGACAATGAGGGTGTTGCCCGCATCGCGCAGTTTCATGAGCACTTCGAGCAGCTTGGCAATGTCGGCAAAATGCAGCCCGGTCGTCGGCTCATCGAAGAGGTAGACCGTTCGCCCGGTGGATTTCTTGGCCAGTTCCGCCGCAAGCTTGACCCGTTGCGCTTCGCCGCCGCTGAGCGTGTCCGACCCCTGTCCCAGCCGCAAATAGCCTAGACCCACGGCTTCCATCGCCGCCAGCCGGTCCGCCACGGCAGGCACGGCACGGAAAAATCGGCTCGCCTCTTCGATGGTCAGCGCGAGCACGTCGGCGATGTTCTTGCCCTTGAAAGTGACTTCCAGCGTTTCGCGGTTGTAGCGGCTGCCCTCGCAGACCTCGCAGGTCACGCTCACGTCGGGCAGGAACTGCATCTCGATCTTCATGACGCCGTCGCCCTCGCAATGCTCGCAGCGCCCGCCGCGCACGTTGAACGAGAACCGCCCGGCGTCGTATCCGCGAATCCGCGCCGCCGGGAGTTGCGCGAAAATTTCGCGGATCGGCCCGAACGCCCCGGTGTACGTCGCCGGATTCGAGCGCGGTGAGCGTCCGATGGGGCTCTGGTCGATGACGATGGCGTGGTCGATCTGCTCGGTGCCGGTGATCTTCTCGTGTTTGCCGGGGGCGTCCTTGGCGCGGTAAAGCTGCCGGGCCAGCGCGCGGCGCAGGATGTCGTCAATGAGGGTGCTCTTGCCGCTGCCGCTGACGCCGGTCACGCAGGTCAGGCAACCCAGCGGAAAAGCGGCGTTGACGTTTTTGAGGTTGTTCTCGGTGGCCCCGACGATCTCCAGCCAGCCCGACCCGGCAAGCGATTCGTCGTGCTCCAGCCGTCCTTTGACCTTCGTGCCGGTCGCCTTGGCCGAGCGCGGCGGGGCGGTCATGGGGGCGCGCCGGTGCCGGGGAACCGGGATGGTCAGTCGCCCGGTGAGATATTGCGCCGTGGGGGAGTTTTCCACGCGCAGGATTTCTTCGAGCGTACCCTGCGCCACCAGTTTGCCGCCGCGCGGCCCGGCCCCGGGGCCGATGTCGATGATGTAGTCGGCAGCGCGGATGGTGTCCTCGTCGTGCTCGACGACGATCACCGAATTTCCTAGGTCCCGCAGGCGGCGAAGGGTGGCGATGAGCCGGTCGTTGTCGCGCTGGTGCAGGCCGATGCTCGGCTCGTCGAGCACGTACAACACACCCGCGAGCCGACTCCCGATCTGCGCCGCCAGCCGGATGCGCTGCGACTCGCCGCCGCTGAGCGTGCCGCTCTCGCGGTCGAGGTTCAGGTAGCTCAGGCCCACTTCCACCAGAAAGCCCAGCCGGGTCGAAACCTCGCGCACGATTTCCGCCGCAATCTGCTGCTGCGTCGCGCCGAGTTCCAGCCGGGTGATGACCCCGTGCGCCTCGCCGATGGTCAACCGGCAGAACTCGCGGATGTTCAGCGGCTCGCCGTCTTTCACCTGGAGCGTCACCGCCAGGATTTCTGGCCGCAGGCGCGCCCCGTGGCAGGTCGGGCAGGGCTGCGGACTCATGAACGATTTCAGCCGGTGCCGGGTCAATTCGCTTTTGGTCGTGTCCGACAAATGCTGCATCTGCACGAGCAACCCCTCGAACGATTTCTTGACTGTCGCCTGTTCGCCCTTGCCGGGTTTGCCTTTGACGATCTTCATTTCGACCGGCGCGTCGCCCGTACCATGGAAAAGCGCGTGCTTGAACGCTTCCGGCAAATCCGCAAACGGCTTGTCCATCGGGGCGTTAAATTGCGCCGCCAGCCCGCGCAACACCGTCTGGTAGAAAACGCGCATCCGCTTTCCCACGCCACGCTGCCAGGGCGAAACCGTGCCTTCGGCGAGTGTCTTGGTCTGGTCGGGCACCATCAACTCGGGATCGAGCACCGCGAGGTTGCCCAGCCCGTGGCACGTTGGACACGCGCCCAGATGGCTATTGAAGGAAAAATGTTTGGCTGTCAGCGGCGGCAGCGTGAACCCGGTGTCCGGGTCGCGGTAATCGGTCGAAAACGCCGTTTCCGCCCAGTGGTCGCTCTCGCCCGCCGCCTGGTGCATGACGATGAGTCGGCTCTTGCCCCAGCGCAGCGCCGTTTCGACGGAATCCGCCAGCCGGGCGCGCACCCCCTCGCGCAAGACCAGTCGGTCCACGACCGCCTCAATGGAATGCTCCTTGCCTTTGGCGGGCCGGGGTGGCTCGGGGCCGTCCAGTTCGACGACCTTGCCGTCGATGCGCACGCGCACGAATCCTTCCCGGCGCGCTTTTTCCAGCACGTCGCGGAACTCGCCCGTTTGCTCCTTGACCAGCGGAGCCAGCAGCATCAACCGTGTCCCCTGCTCCATCGCCAACACCTGATCGACGATGAGTTGCGGTGTTTGCCGTTTGAGCGGTTTGCCGGTCGCCGGATCATGCGGCTGGCCGACCGAGGCGTACAGGAGCCGCAAATAATCGTAAATTTCGGTCGTGGTGGCGATGGTCGAGCGCGGGTTGCCCGACCCGGCGCGCTGTTCGAGCGCAATCGCCGGGGATAATCCCTCGATGAAATCCACGTCGGGCTTCTCCAACTGGTCGAGAAATTGCCGCGCGTAGGCGGACAGGCTCTCGACGTACCGGCGGCGGCCCTCGGCGTAGAGAGTGTCGAAAGCCAGGCTCGACTTGCCCGACCCGCTCGGCCCGGTGATGACCACAAGCTGGCCGCGCGGAATCGTCAGGCTGAGATTTTGCAGATTGTGCTGGCGCGCGCCGCCGATTCTGATAGTCTGCTGGGTCATCCTGTTTTAAGCCCGCGCGCACCGGTCGTTTCGTTCAAACGAAGAGTTTCCAGCAAAGCACATCGCGTCAGCCAAAGCCAATGAATTCCTCCTCATCGTCCGAGGCCCCGGTGGATGATTCCTCGCTCGCCGTTCCCGACGGCCCTCCGATCTCGCGGGCGGAACTGATGGAACTGCACAACAAGTTCCGTGCGGTCAAGCACAGCGCCTGCAACGCCTTGGCAGTGGTGATGGCTCTCTCCGAGATGGCCGAGCGCAACCCCACCTACATCGAAAAGCTCACCAAAACGGTGCTTTCCAAGAGCCCGCAGATGGTGACGGAGTTGCGCGATTTCGACGACGAGTTCCGCGCGCTGCTCAAGGTGCAGCCGGAGTAGACGCTACGCCCGGCTCAGGGCGTTCGCCGTCACGAAGAGGTTGCGGGCACGGAAAGGCGGCGGGCTTTCCAGCAACAGCGTGGCACGAAACGCCGCCGCCCGAATCGGAAAAAAGGGACGATGGAGGTAGCGTGCCTCCCCAAACGCCCAGTCTGGCGCTGGCCAACCTTGTTTGTTCGCCAGTTCGTGCGCCACCGCCGCCAGAAAGGCATCCAGCACTGTTCCCTTGGGGTGGCGAGTTGCCAGCAAAGCGGGTTCCGCCAGTAAGGAAGCCTCCTTGGGTAGACGGTAAAAGCCGTCCAAAAAATCGCCGAGCAGAAAGGAAAAATCCTGTCCTTCCGCTGCCAAATTGGCCAGCCTTTCCAGGCTGGACGGAGCAAAGGTCAAATTCATCGGAGACGCTGGTTGGTTACTGCCCAGCGGCTAGCTCTTCAAATGCCGCCTCCACGAAATACCGGGTTTTCACGGAAAGACGGTTCGGCGGATAATAATCTTCCACGATGGCAAGGACAGCTTCTTTCTCACGCAAGTCGAGGTGACGGATGAGAAACTTCACGTCGTCCATGTCGCGGCTGCCCTCTTCCGCCCGGGCGGCCATGCACTTCATCGCCAGCAAGTATTCGGGGACCGGTATCGTCACCGCCAGATGGGGAAGGTTCAGCCCCGCATCCTGCACGTTGCGGTGCTCGGACACCCAGCCTTTCACCCCGTCGTTGAGCCAGTCTTCGTCCCAACCGCGCTCCCGGCCTACCTCCGCCGCTGCTTCGCGCACGGCGGCAGCAGGTGCGAAGACAGCGTACACATCCCGGGTAGACTGCCGGGCCTGGAAGGCGAGCACCATGACCGCCCCGCCAAAGAGGCAAACTTCCCCCTTGATTCCACGCCGGGCCACAGCGGCATCAAGCTCCGTCAAAGCTTGTCGGATTTCGATGTCGCTGAGCATGGGTTCTAATGAAGAAACTCACAACAAATCCAACTGCTCGTCGCGCTCCTTTGGGCCGCCTTCGACGGCGTGCCGGGCGAGGCTGGGTAATTCGACCTCTATCCCGAGCAGTTTGCCCAGCCGCTGGCAGGTCAGCGGCGAGAAGCCTTCGTAATGGTTGTTCACCATCACGTAAATGTTCCGCGTATCGTCCAGATGCTTTTTGAGGCGTTGCGCCCAGAACTCCAACCCCGTCTCACGCGACCACAGCAGGCTGCCGTAGCGAAACTGCCGCTCGCCGTCCGCGCGGAACTTGGTTTCCAGATCGCCCATCAGCCGCACGTACAGGAAATCGCCCGTCTGCGGCAGGAAGCTGAACGGCGCTTCGTCCTCCGTTGCGAGCGGGCTGAGGTCGTTCCACGTCCAGGCGACGCCGTGCTCCTGAAGCATCCGCACGATGCGCGGCTGGTGCCATTCCGGGTGACGGAACTCCACGGCGAACGAAATTTTTCCCGCAGGCAGCCAGCCCAGAAATTCCTGCAAGGCGTCCTCGTCGTGCACGGGCCGGAAGCCGGGCGAAAACTGGATCAACACCGCGCCGAGCTTTTCGCCCATGGGACGCAGGCTGTTGAGAAAAGCGTCCAGTTCCCGGCGGCAGTTCCGCAGGCGCATCTCGTGGGTGATGAGCTTGGGCATCTTGGCCGTGAACATGAAATCGTCCGGGGTGCGTTTGGCCCAGTTCGCCACCACGTCGGCGCGCGGGATGCTGTAGAACGTCGAGTCGATCTCGACTGCCGAAAGATACTGCGCGTAATAGGGGAGTTGCTGGTTGGAAGCGAGGCTGGACGGGTAGAATACGTCCTGCCAGTCCTCGAAGTTCCAAGCGCAGGTGCCCAGGTGGATCATGGCAGAAGGGAGTGGCGAACGCGGGATTTTTCGTTAAGTTAACCGCCCGCCCACCCTCTCATTTCCCATGACCCCGCACAACAAGCTCTTTGCCCCTGGACCCGTCGAAGTTTCGCCCAAAACCCTCGCCGCGTTCAGCCGTCCGATGATCGGGCACCGGGGCAGCGAGTTTAAGGCGCTCTACGGCGGGATGCAGCCGCAGCTCCAGACGCTTTTCGGCACCAGGCAGCCCGTGTTTTTGTCCACGTCGTCGGCTTGGGGGGTGATGGAGGGAGCGATCCGCAATCTCACGCAAAAGCGCGTGCTCTGCTGCATGTGCGGCGCGTTTTCGGACAAGTGGCTCGATGTCAGCAAACGCTGTGGCAAGGAGGCCGACGGCTTGCAGGTCGAGTGGGGGCAGCCGATCACCCCGGAATTGCTGGAGGAAAAACTCGCCACCGGGGCCTACGACGTGGTCACGCTCATCCACAACGAAACGTCCGCCGGGGTGATGAACCCGTTGGCCGACCTGTGCAAAGTCCTGCGCGCGCACCCGGAAGTGATCTCGGTGGTGGACACGGTGTCGTCGTTTTCCGCCGTGCCGATTGCGATGGATGAACTCGGCATCGACGTGTTGCTCACCGGCAGTCAGAAGGCGCTGGCGTTGCCGCCGGGTTTGGCGATTTTTGCGGTATCCGAGCGTGCGTTCGAGCGGGCCAAACAGGCCAAGGATCGCGGCTATTACTTCGATTTCATCGAGTTCCAGAAAAACCAGGCCGATGACATGACCCCCAGCACGCCGAGCATCGGGCACATCTACGCGCTGCAATCCAAGCTCGAAGACATCTTCGGCGAAGGCATGGACGCGCGCTTTGAGCGGCATGCCCGCACGAACGCACAGGTCCACGAGTGGGTCACGCAAAACGGCTTCGGTTTTTTCGCGCCGGAAGGCTATCGCTCGAAATCACTGACGTGCGCGGCCAACACGCGCAACGTGGACGTGGCGGCGTGGCTCGGGCGTGTGAAAAAGGAGCACCATTTCGTGGTGGACGGCGGCTACGGCAAGCTCAAGGGCAAGACTTTCCGCATCTCCAACATGGGCGACGAGACCGAGGAAACCGTCGGCGAACTGCTCGCGGCGATGAGCCAGTGTCTACCCTGAAAGCTAATGCTTCAAAATATAGCGGCGACCAAAGGTCGTCCGTTATGGTGTAGATCTAGGCTGGGCGAGTCAGCGCCTGCTTGATGGCATTAGACAGCCACAACGCGTCATCACGGAAAGAGGATCGGAAAAGGCGGTTAAACGGATTGAGGGAAAACTTCATCCAAGTGCTTTCGACGAACCGGCCAAGCAAAACTACCTTGCCTTCTCGTTGTTGAAACGAACCGATAAAATGAGGACGCAACGGCTGGCTGTTTGGCCAAGGCAAACTGTGTTTCAAGTGGACCTTATCTTGTTCGACGCTCCCCATCATGGACTCCGCTGATTCGGCGTCAAAGCCGGGCGGCAAGGTGGCAGCACGCAAACGCTCCACAGCCTCTGCCATCGTGTAATCGCTGCTGAACGCGATAGATGATGGAGGTTGAAGCGAATGGGGAAGAGCATTCATAGCTGGCCGTCAGCACCAGAATCAGGCAAAGATTTCCGCCACGGCGACCCGGAAGCCGGGCAGATGAGAGTCGCCGTCGAGATGCCCGTGGATATTGAACCCCTCCGGCTCCGCATCCGGCTTGAAAACTGTGATGAGCCCGCGCGTTGGTTCTACTCGCCAAACCTGTTTTACCCCAGCTTCCAGAAATTCGTAAATCTCGTCAGCGACATCATCGCTGCGGTCTGACGGGGACAGAATTTCGACGGCGAGTACGGGCGCGCCTTCGGTCAGAAAAGCTTTTCTCGGGGTCGCAGCGATTTGTTCAGCGGAAAGATATGCCACGTCGATGCCCACTGTAGATGCAGGTACCCGGCTCAATCGGAATCCGGCCTCGCCACGCGGGGCAGATTGTCGATCCAGCCAGTTTAACAACAATTGTGTGATTCTTGCTTCGGTCCGGCTGTGGGAAAGCTGCGTCTGGTCACTGGTCTTTCGGTAAATCTGCCTTTGATCGACCAACGCTGCACATCGTTGTTTTCCGGCAACACCAGAAATTCTTCGACGGTCATTAAACCGGGTGTGACTTCGGTTACCGTGCTCATGGCGTCAGCATGACTCCCGAGAGGGAAAACGTCAATCCTGCGGTAGACCGGCCTTCAAAGTTCAATGGTTCCCTGCTGCTTCTGTCGCCACCGTGCCCATGGTAGACGCGCCCGGTCCAACGCGCGCCGCCATTTGCACAGCCGCCGGTTTGGCGAACTGGTGCCCCGGCAATCCGGGTCGATGGCGATGCCCTGCTCCGCGCAGAGCCGCCGGGCGTCCGGGGTCCAGAGGCCGCGCACGATGGCTGACGAGAGATACGGTAACGCATCTCCCCCCTCGTCCATGACCGTCCATGCCCGCAACCCGCGCAAACGTTCCGTCGCGTTCGCCTCGAAATCCCACGCGCTTTCGCCCGCGCGCAACGCCGCAAGAAGAGCTTCCCGACGCCAGAACGCCGCTTGCAACCGTCCCCGCCACGGCGAACCCGCCGGAATCTCGCTCATCCGCCCGTCGCCCCCCGGGACGCGCGGCCATGCCTCTGCGCCGTAGCCCGGCGGCATGGCGCGCAGGCACAGCAGGTCCACCCGCTCGGCCCGCAACCGGGCAAGAGTCTCGGCCAACCACCCTGCGTCGGGCGGTGCGGTGAGAAAGTAATCTTCCTGGAGATAAAGCAGGTAGTCGGACTCGGTCCGCCCCAGCACGAGGCGCAAATTGTCCGACCAACCATGGTCACGACCCACGGCCAAGGGCGTCAGCCAATCCGAACGCACCGCCAATTCGTTGACGACCAGATATACCGGCCAGCGCAGCGTTTGCGCGGGCCAGTGCCGCCGCCAGAAACCGGCGAAAGGCCGCCACGCGTCGAAAAAACGGTCGCAACTCGACACGAGCACCGCCACGCCCGGATCGTCGATTTCGCCCGTCACACCTTGACGCGTTCGATCTTCGCGCCCAGCCCGGCGAGCTTGTCGTCGAGGTGTTCGTAGCCCCGGTCAATGTGGTAGACGCGGTTGATCTCGGTCACGCCGTCCGCCTTCAAACCCGCCAGCACCAGCGCCGCCGACGCCCGCAGATCGCTGGCCATCACGGGCGCGGCGCTTAGGCGTTCGACGCCCTGGATTATCGCCGTCTGCCCTTCGATGCGGATGTCCGCGCCCATGCGCTTCATCTCGGAAAGGTGCATGAACCGCTGCGGGAAAATGTTCTCCGTCACGGTGCTGATCCCCGGACTCGTCGCCAGCAGCGCGCACATCTGCGCCTGCATGTCAGTGGGGAAACCGGGGTACGGCTCGGTGGTTAGCTCCAGCGATTTCGCGCCGCCGTTCTGCCGGATGGTGGCCGTGGTCGCGTCGTGCTCGTAATGGTAACCCGCCGCGGTGAGCCGTTCGGCGACGCATTCCAGATGCTCGGGAATTACGTTGCGCAGGGTCACGCCGTTGCCGCAGATCGCCCCGGCCACCAGGAACGTCCCCGCCTCGATGCGGTCGGGGATGACCCGGTGTTCCGCGCCATGGAGTTCCTTGACGCCTTCGATGATGATGCGCCGGGTGCCCGCGCCTTCGATCTTCGCGCCCATGGCGTTGAGGAAATTGGCGAGGTCAGCCACTTCCGGCTCGGCGGCGGCGGCCTCGATCACAGTCGTGCCCTCGGCCAGCACGGCGGCCATCATCACGTTATCGGTGCCCAGGACGGTCGAGCCGAACTTGCCGCGCAGGGAAATCGTCGTGCCGCGCAGCTCCGAGGCGAGCACCTTCACGTCGCCGCCGACCACACGCACCATCGCGCCCAACGCCTCAAAACCCTTCAGGTGCAGGTCGATGGGCCGGTCGCCGATGACGCATCCGCCCGGCAGCGCGACGGTGGCTTCCTTCTCCCGGCCTAGCAGCGGCCCGAGCACGCACACCGACGCGCGCATCTTGCGCACGATGTCGTACGGCGCGTCGCTGCGGATCTTTTCCGCCTTGATGGTCACCGTCCCGCTGGCGCGCTCGACCTCCGCCCCCAGGTGGGACAGAATCTGGAGCATGTAGTTGATGTCGCTCAGATCCGGGACGTGATGGATGATGCACTGTTCTTTGGTCAGCAGCGCGGCGGCCAGGATGGGCAGTGCCGAATTTTTCGAGCCGCTGATGCGCACGCTGCCACTGAGCGTGGCACCACCGTGGACCAGAATTTTATCCATCGCCATAT
>CAXSED010000092.1:0-16059 GCA_964236475.1 uncultured Chthoniobacterales bacterium | reverse complement strand
CCCTGCTCGCAAACGTGCAGGTCGCCGACGTTGAAGTCAGCCGAGTCGGCCCCGTAATCCAAGTGGATCGAAGCCGTTTTGTCGGAGGGGTCCGGGTTCATCGCGGCGGCACGAAATCTACAGCTACCCGGGCAACACGGAAGTCCGTGGGGCGGAAGCGTGTAAAAGCACGTTAGCACCCGGCTTAACCGTGTCAACGCACGCTCATTTCTGGTGGCGGGGCGGTCTGGTCGGCCAGGGCGCGGGCGCGGGCCTCGCGCAACAAGCGCGTCGCCAGACTGCCGAGCACCAGCGTGACAGCGAGCGAAACGGCCAGCCCACCCAGCCAGAGGAAATATTGAAGGCGGGAAGGCTGTTCGCCGTGGCCAAGCACCTGCCAGCCGAAATGCCCCAAACGCCCGAGGTAGGCGTACAGGAACATCCCCGGCGACCAGCCCAGGGCGATCCATGTCATGCACGGCCAGAAACGCAGGCGGGTGAGGCCGTAGCAGTAGTTAAAGAGGCTCGTGGGGAAGATCGGGCTGAGCTGGCTCAAGAAAACGATTTTCCAGCCCTCGCGTTCGATGGCCAAGTCCAGCGCGCGCCACTGGGGGCGGCTGGCGAGGTGGCGTTCGATGAAGCGGCGTCCGAACGTGCGGCTGATCCAGAACGCGCCCGCCGCCGCGAGCAGATGGCCCGTCAGCGCGAGGAGGAACCCTTGCCAAAGGCCGAAGATGAAGCCGCTGCCGATGACGAGCGCACCGGCAGGCAGGAGGAGGAGATTGCAGACGGCGTGGATGAGCGGATACGCGACGGTGCTCCAGGGCTGGTGGCGGTCCACGTAGCCGTGCAGCGAGCGGATAAGCCCGTCGATGGGATAGAACCGGCTGACCGCGAAGACGACCAACGCGGCGAGTGACAGGGTCAGGATTTGGTAGGCGACGGCCTGCCGGGGTTTGGGAAGCATGACGAAGGTAACACGTGGCCTGGCAACTGCTTGGCACCCTAAGATGTGCACGGCTGCACGCAGACTATTTATTTTGACGTGACAGTTTTCAGCGGATAAAACCCTGGTTGAAAGTGCGCCAAGGGGAGATTAAACTAAAACCATCAGCATCATGAATGGAAACTTCCAAACCGATTTTCTGATGGCCACGTCAACGTTCGTCATCGGCATGGGTTCGGTGTTGAACATCGGTGGGAATCATTTCCAATACAATAGATCGCTTACACCAGAAGAAGCGGATGAGATTGCCTTGGCGAGCGATTGGGAGGTGATCGGTCAGGACATCCGGGCAAAGTTGGAGCAGTTAAAAAAGCAGCAACGCTGAGCGGATCGTTCAACCACCGATCACTGATGTCTCAGATGAGTCGGCAGGAGCGCAGGTTAGCCGCCAGAGAGGCCGCGAAAGATTCATTGAATCCAGAGAACGATCTGGTCGCCACCCAGACCACGATCACGCGGTCGGGTCCTCTGCCGCCAGCGGAGGAATTACTGGAGTACGAAAACGTGATTCCGGGCGGGGCGGAACGGTTGTTGAAAATGGCCGAGAACCAATCGGCCCACCGCCTCGAAATGGAGAAGCTGATCATCACCAGCCAGCAGAGACAGAGTGCCCGTGGACAGACCTATGGGCTCACGATCGGCTTGGCAGGGATTCTGACCGGAGCAGTTCTCTCTTATTTAGGACACGATTGGGTTGGCGGGACCATCGCCGGAACCACCGTCACCGGTTTGGTTTCGGTCTTCGTCATCGGCAAAGCCCAACAAAACAAGAGTTTGTCCGAAAAGAAGCCGAAGTAAGCCGAAGCTATCCACGCGCAAAATTCGCCAGTTCGCAGGTGAGTTCGTAGTTCAAGAACGGCGTGATGAGGTAAACGCCGGGAAAGTTGGCCAGCGAGGCGCGGCAGACTTCCTTGGCGACCTCCACCCCGAGCGCGCGGCCTTCGGGGCCTTCCTTGCCTGCCATCTTGGCCCGGACGTTGTCGGGGATCAGGATGCCGGGGACCTCGTTGTGGAGGAACTCCGTCTGGCGGCCATTGAGCAGCGGCCAGACGCCCATGAAAATCGGGACGCCCAGACCGGCGGTACGCTTGGCGACGGTTTCGACGAGAGCAGGGTCGAAGACGGGTTGGGTCATGACGTACTGCGCTCCGGCGGCGAGCTTGCGTTCGAGGCGGGCAATCTGCGCGTCGAGATGCTTGGCGTTCGGGTTGAACGTGCAACCGGTGACGAACCGGGTCGGCGACTTGATGGATTTGCCCGAGTGGTTGAACCCCTCGTTGAGCCGTCGGACAATCTCCATGAGCTGGACGCTGGTCACGTCATAGACGGATTTTGCGCCCGGATGGTCGCCGACCTTGGCCGGGTCGCCCGTCAGCGGGAGGACGTGCCGGATGCCGAGCGCGGCCAGACCCATGAGTTCGCTTTGCAGACCGAGGAGGTTTTTATCCCGGCAGGAGACGTGCAGCAGCGGCATGATGCCGTGGCGTTGCTTGAGCATTGCGCCGACGGCCATGTTGCTGACGCGGAGAATGGCGAGGGAGTTGTCGGCGAGCGTGATGGCATCGCTACCGGCGGCGGTGAGCGCCTGCGCGCCGGTCATGAATTTTTCCAGGTCGAGCGTCTTGGGCGGGTCGAGTTCGGTGATGACGACCGTTTTGCCCTGCGCGATAAGGTCGAGGATGCTGGTTTCCTCGCCGCCCAGCGCGGCTGGCGGCACATCGACCACGGCAACCGTGGCAGGCGAGTGTTTCGCGGGCGGCGGCTCAATGGGCCGGACGATCTTGCTCGTCACCGGAGCGAGGTCGCGCAGGGCGGCCGCCATCGCGGCGATCTGCGCCGGGCCGGTGCCGCAGCAACCGCCGATGAGACGGACGCCCTGGCCGACCATGTCGCGCGCCACGCTAGCGAAATAATCCGGCGCGGTGTAATAGAGGAAGCGGCCTTCGTGATACTTCGGATAACCGGCGTTCGGGAACGCGGCGAGAAGTTGGTCGGGCACGAGCGGGACGTGTTCAAGCAGCTTGAGCGTGGTGTGCGGACCGTTGAGGCAATTGACGCCGACGATCTCCGCCCCGGCGGCGGTCAGTTGGGCGAACGCCTCGGTGATCGGCAGGCCGCTCGGCAAACGGCCTTCCTCGGCACACGCCAGGGAGCAGAGCGCGGGCAGGTGGTGGAGGCTTTGCTTGACCTCCAGCGCAAGGAGGAGTTCCTCCGCGTCGAGGAACGTCTCGAAGAAAATCAGGTCCACGCCGCCGTCGAGCAGCGCGCCGATCTGTTCGCGGTAAACGGCGGCGCGGTCGATGTTGCGCTCGCGAGCTTCGTCGGCGGTCAGGCCGAGCGGGCCAACGCTCCCGGCGACGTAGACGTTGCCTTTGACCTTGGCAGCCTGCTTGGCGAGTTGCGCGGCGGTCCAATTGATCTCGTTGACCTTGCCTTCGAGTCCGTGGCGTTCCAAGCGGACGGCGTTCGCGCCGAAACTATTGGTCTCGATGACGCGCGCCCCGGCCTCGATGTACTGGGTGTGAATTTTCGAGACGAGGTCCGGCGCGCTCAGGCAGAACTCCTCCAGGCAGCGGTCGAAAGGCACGTCGGCGGCTTCCATCAGCGCGGTGCCCATCGCACCGTCGCCGCAGAGCACGCGGGAGTTGAGTTCGTCGATCAGGTCCATGCGTTAAAGTGGTCGGTAGATTACGCTGGTTTCGAGTGTTTTGTTACCGACTTTTTTCCGGCGGGCCCGCCTAACGCGACCTCGGATCGAGCGCGTCCCGCAGGCCGTCGCCCAGGAAGTTTAGCGATAGGAGAGTGGCGGACATGATCGTGGCCGGGAAGACCAGGAGCCACCAACTGCTCTTGATCGGGTTGACCGCCTGCGCGCCGTCGCTGAGCAACGTGCCCCAACTCGCCTGGCTGGCATCGACACCCAGCCCGAGGTAGCTGAGGAAACTCTCGTCCAGGATGACGGCGGGAATGGTGAGCGTGAGATAGACGGCGATGATGCCGGTCAGGTTCGGCAGGAGGTGACGCCAGAGAATTTTCGCGTGGGTCTGGCCCAGACTGCGCGCCGCCGTGACGAATTGCATGTTCTTGAGCACGAGCACCTGACCGCGCACGATGCGCGCCATGGTCAGCCATTCGACGAACCCGAGCGAGATGATGAGGATGATCGTCTTGGAGTAGTCCGGCAGGTCACGCAGAAAAGGGAGACGGGAATGGCCGAGGGTCGCTTGCAGCCAGCCGTGGAAACGGAATTCCACGATGTTGATGAGAATGATGATGAAGATGAGCCGGGGGATGGAATAGACGATGTCCACCCCGCGCATCATGAGCGCGTCGGTGCGGCCCCCGGCGTAACCGGAGACGAGGCCGTAGGTCGTGCCGATGAAGAAGGAAACGAGCGCACCGGCGAGGCCGACGATCAGGCTGATGCGCGCGCCGATGAAGACGCGGTAGAGTTGGTCGCGTCCGTTGAGATCGGTGCCGAGCCAGTGAGCGAAGGAAGGGGGAGCCAGTTGGAGCGCGGTCGGGGATTGGTAGCGCGTCGGCAGGACCACCGGTCCGAGCACGGCGGCGGCGAGCACGCAGACGAGGATGCCGACGGACACGCGCACCGCCGGGTTGCGCCAGAAGCGTGTTAGGGCGGAGGGCGTCGAGCGCAGGATGGCGGCGGGCGCGGCGGGGTTTTTTGGCGGGGCAACCGGCGCGCTGGCGGCGACGGGTCCGGCGGGTTGGACGGGGTCAGGGGGCATCGCCGGATGTCAGGCCAGTTGCACGCGCGGATCGAGCAGCCGGTAGGCCACGTCCGAGACGAAATTTAGTCCCACCAGCAGCACGCAATACACAATCACCACGCCGCCCAGCAGAAAGCCGTCGCGGTTGAGGATCGAATTGACGAAAAAACCGCCCATGCCCGGGATGTTGAAAACGGTCTCGACCACGACCGAGCCGGTGAGCAGATTCGCCGCGAGCGGCCCCAGGTAGCTGACCACCGGCAAGATCGCCACCTTGAGCGCGTGCCGGTAAACCACCGCGCCTTCGGAAAGCCCCTTGGCGCGGGCCGTGCGGACGAAATCCTGCCCGAGCACTTCCAGCATGCTCGAACGCATCAACCGCGCGATGTACGCCACATACGGCGCGGCCAGCACCAGCGCGGGCATCACCACGCTCGCCGCCGTCCCCCAGCCGCCCACGGGCAGCACGCCTAATTTCAACGCGAAGACCAGGATGCCCAGCGGGCCAGTCACGAACGTGGGCACCGAAATGGCCAGCAGCGCGCCGAACATCGCCCCGGCGTCAAACACCCCGTTGTGACGCACCGCTGCGAACGCCCCCAGCCAGACCCCGGCGGTCGTGGCGATCAGAAACGCCAGCGTGCCCAACAGGAGAGATACCGGCAGGGTTTGCGCGATGATCTCGTTGACCGTGCGGCTAAGGTATTTCGTCGAAAGGCGCAGGTCGCCGTGCAACAGGTCCCAGAGGTAATCGCCGTATTGCTGGAGTGTCGAACCGGCCTCGCCGAGCCGGGCACGTCCCCCGGCATCCAACCCGAGTTTCGTGCCCAGGGATTCCCCGGCGACGCGGCCTGCGGGGCCTTCGAGTTTATACTTGAGCCGTTCGGCGCGTTCGACGCTGGCCGAGACCTTGCGCTCGCGGTCGAACGGCCCGCCCGGGGCGAGGCGGATCATGAAAAACGTGATCGTCACCACGCAGAACACCACGAGCAGCAGCGCGGCGAGACGGCGAAGAAGGAAAGCAAACATCGGACGGGATGCGGGATAACGGCGCAAAGAATACACAGATTGTCCGGGCCGACGCAGGCTATTTTCATCCTCCGTTTCGCCAGCCCGGCTTCCGCATCCTTTCTTTGACACCCCCGGCTCCGGGGTTATGGTTGCGAGACCATTATGAGCACCCCTCAAGACCCCGCCGCCAACGGCGAAACCGTCGTCCAGCGCATTTCCACCACGAAGACCCAGACTTCCTACGTCAACTTCTGCCGGGGCGCGCTGACCCCCGAGGAAATCGTGCTCGATTTCGGGTTCAACGCCAACGCGTTCGGCGTCAAGGTGCTCGAAGAGGATATCGACATCGCCAACCGGCTGATCCTCAGCCCCGCGACCGCCAAGCGGCTGTTGTTCCAGCTCAACGAGATGGTCCGCCGCCACGAGCAGAACTTCGGGGAGGTCGAAATGGATTTCCGCCGCCGCATCCGTCAACAGCCAGAAGGCGCGCCGACGCCGCAGCAGTAAGGCCAGGCGGGCCGGATGGCATCGCCCCTGCTGGCAGAAAGCGGCAGCTAAGATTTTTTGCTGAGATTAAAACCGAACGTGCCGGGGCGTTCGGTGTCTGAGGATAGGCTCTTTTTACCCAAGTTTCCCTGTGTCTCCGCTGGAACAAGAACAACTCCTGGAGCAGACCCGCGCGCAAATTCGTCAGCAGGTTGCCGAGATCACCGAACTGGCGCGCACCAGCCGCAACGGGGCGGAGTTTTTCCGCGAGTTTCTTTCGCGCACCGTCACCGCGCTCAGCGGGCAGGGCGGCGCGATCTGGCTGCCGGGCGAGACCGGCGAGTGCCAGCTGATCGCGGAGGTCAATTTCGCTTCCAGCGCGTACCACGAGAGCGAACGGCAGCGGCGGGACATCACCCGGGTACTGGGCGAAACGCTCAAGAACCGCCGGGCGTTCATCATCGGCGCGGTGTCGCCGGACGCCGCCCCTGCCCCGCCCGGCCAGCCCGCCGGGGAGGAAATCCTAAACACGACGCCCTACCCGATGTTCTTCATCCCGGTGCTCTCCGGCGAGAACCAGATCGGCGTGATCCTGCACGTCTGGCTGCGCGCGGCGGGCGATCCGAAGACGTATCCGACGCTGGTCACGTTTTTGAACTCGGTGTGCGTCCATGCAACGAGTTTTCTCAAGGCGCGTCAAGGCGAGGTCGCCATCTCGCGCAACCAGGAGTACGAGCACATGCTCCGCTGCCTGGGCGATCTGAACGGCGAACTCGACCCGGTCAAAGTTGGGCGCAGCGCGGTCAACCATTTCACGGACCTTTTCAACGCCAGCCGTTGCAGCCTGTTTCATCAGGTGGGCGGGCGTTGGCGGCTGGAGCAAGTTTCCAACCAGGAAACGATTGACCAGCGCAGCGAATTGGTCGTCCAGCTCTGCACGCTGGCGGCGCGGCTGCCGGTCGGCGAGATGCCCGCGTCGCTGTCGCTGGAGATTCCCGCGCAGGCGGCGGAGTGGACCGAAGTGCTCGAACCGCTCGGCACCCGGCAGGTGGCCTACGCTTTTTTCAAGGGCCACCCGCACGAGGGACAGACCCAACTCGTTTTGCTGGAGCGGCACGCCGCCAACGCGCCATTCGCGCCCGTTGCCCTGCGCCACCTGAACTGGGCGCGCGCGCAACTCAGCCGGGCCATGCTCGCCGCCACGACCCACCGCGAGGTGCCGTTCCGGCGCGTGCTCAAGCCGGTGACCCATGCGCGGGGCCTGTGGAAACGCCGCCAGCGTGTGCGGCTCTTCACGTGGCTGGGAGCGCCCATCGCGTTGCTTTTGCTGTGGCTGCTGGTGCCGTGGACGTTGCGCGTGGACGGGGATTGCACCGTCGAGCCGCAACGGATGGCGACGGTTTCCGCCGAGACGAACGGCAAGATCGAAAAGGTGTTCGTCAGCGAGGGCCAGCACGTCGAGAAAGGCACGGTGCTCGCCAAGTTGGAGGACGACGATCTGCGCACGCAAATCGACGTGACGCTCCAAGACCTCGGCAAATGGCAGTCCGAAGCGAACCGCTACCAAGCCAGCGGCGACGACGCCCAACGCAAGGTCGCCCAGATCGAACTGGAAGGCACGCAGGCCAAGCTCAAGCGGATGGAATTTCTACGTAAGCACACCGAACTGGTTGCGCCGATCAGCGGCGTCGTGCTCACAAAAAATCTCGCCAACCGCGTCGGCGAGACTTTGGAAATCGGCAAACCGTTCTGCGAGATGGCGGCGACCGAGGTGTACGAGGTCAGCATCGACCTGCGCCAGCAGGACCTCGGCGTGTTGCTCAACGCGTTCCGGCAGCGCGCGGATTTGCCGGTGGATTTCATCCTGCACGCGCGCACCGGCGCGCGGCTGCACTCGGTCATCCACGGGCCGGAGGCCATCAGCCAGACGCCGCACGTCAAGCCGGGCGGGAGTTTCTTCGCGGTGCGTGCGCAATTCCCGGTGGACGCTGCGTTGGCGAACACTCTGAAACCCGGTTACACCGGCAAGGCGAAGATTGATCTCGGGCATCATCCGCTGGCCGCCGTGATGATGCGTAAATTTCTGGATTACTGGAGGGTCGAATGGGAATTTTAAACCCACGCGGGATCGTCCTTTTCCTGGCGGGTCTGTTTGTCCTGGCTGGTGGCGCGTGGGCGGTCGGACCGGGCAAGGAGAGCGGTGCACAGGAAGCAGCGACCCTGGAACTCAAGGGTCTGCTCATCCCGCTCAACCACGCGAACCTCAGCAGCCGCAGCACCGGGGTTATCCGCACGATGAAGGAAGAAGGCGAAGAGGTGCGCAAAGACGACGTGGTGGTCAGCTTGGACGACGACAACGAAAAACTGGCGGTCGAGAGCGGCAAGGCCATCTTGGAAGTGCGTCAGTCCGAGTACAAAACCAGCAGCGAGTTGTCCAAGAAAGGCAGCGACAGCGTGCAGAACGCCAACATGGCGCTGGCCAATCTGCGCACGGCGGACGCGTCGCTCAAGCAGGCGGTGGTCGCGCTGGAAAAGAAATCGGTCCATGCGCCGTTCGACGGCGTCGTGACCAAGCACATGCGCGAAATCGGCGAGGCAACGGATAATTACCTGCCGTTGCTCACGCTGGTCGATTTGTCCAAGTTGTACCTGGAAACTTACCTGCCCGCCGACCGGTTGCGCGACGTGCAGCCCGGCCAGAGCGTCGAGATCACCGTGCCGGACCTGCCCGGCAAGAAATTCACCGGCACCGTCAATTTTATCGCCCCGGTGATCGACCCGGCGAGCGGTGAATTCCGGGTGAAGATCGTGCTGGATAATTCCGCGCACGCCTTGCGCTCGGGCATGAGCGCGGTCGGATTGTTGCCGCTGACCGGCCATCCTGCCGAACGGCGCACGGGTGCGGTTACCCCGCCGCCGGGGAGTGGCGCGTCCGGCAGGGGAAACTAAGGCCGCGCCGTGAAAACCGCCCCTGTCTCCCCCGAGCTTTCCGTGGCCGAACGGTACGCCAACATCGTGCCGGTGGCGTTGCGCAACGATCTCATCACCAGCGAGCAGATTTATCTCGGGCGGACGTTTACCGTCGTCAAGAACCCGATTAGTCTGACGTACTTCCGGCTTTCCCGCGCGCACTATCTGGCGGCGCGGCGTTTCGATGGAAAAGTCACGATCAAGGCCGTGGCCGACGACCTCTGCCGGGCGGACCCGTACTGGCGCGCCCTGCCGCCGGATCACGCCATCGAGGAACTGGCCCAACTCGCGCACCAACTGGCGGGCACGGGCGTCGTCCAGTCGTCGGGGCGTTCCTCGCTGCAACGCCTCAACGCCAACGCCGAGCGTCGCCAAGCGATCCGTTTCGACGCAATCCTCGGCAGCATCCTCTACATCAAGAAATCGCTGTTCGACCCCGACAAGCTGCTCGGGCGGATGGACCCGTATTTCCGTTGGATGTTCACACGCGGATACGTCCTGACATTCGGCGTGGCGATGCTGGCAACGCTCTGCATGCTCGCGGGGCACGGGGAAGAGTTGGCGGCACACGGCGCGAATTTCTTCACCTTACAGAACCTGGCCCTGACGTGGGTCGTGTTCATTTTCGTCAAAACGGTGCACGAGTTCGGCCACGGGCTGACATGCAAACATTTCGGCGGCGAGGTCCACGAGATGGGCGCGATGTTCATCATGTTCACGCCCTATCTTTACTGCAACGTGAGCGACTCCTGGCTGCTGCCCGACAAGACGAAGCGCATCCTGGTGACGGCGGCGGGCATTTTCGTGGAGATGTCCATCGCCATCGTCGCGGCCTGGGTATGGAGCGTGACCGCGCCGGGTCTGCTGCACCAGATTTGTTTCAACATCATCTTCACGTGCAGCGTCTCGACGGTGCTCTTCAACGCGAACCCGTTGATGAAGTTCGACGGCTATTACATGCTGTCCGACGCGCTGGAAGTGCCCAACCTCAAGCAGAAGAGCAGCGCCGCCGCGAGCGGTTGGGCGCAGCGTCATCTGCTCGGGTTGCACGGCGGCGGCCCGGCGCAATTTTTTACCAACGAGTTGAGTCCGCTGTTCGGCCTCTACGCGGTGGCCAGCTACTTCTACGGATGGTTGGTGCTCTACCGCATCTCGACGCACATGTTCGACATGCTGGCCCCTTACGGGTTGGATTTTTTGAGCCATAGCTACGTTTACCTTTACCTCGGCACCGCGCTGGCGTGGCCCTGTTTTCGACTGATGAAATCGACCTACCAGAACCCTATCACGCGGCTGGCGGCGGGCCGCCGTTTCGCGCAAATCGGCGTCGGATTGGCGGCGGCGTTTGCCCTATGCTGGATCATCCCGTGGCAGGATTCGGTGAAGCGCGGCGCGGTGCTCGAACAGGCTGCGGTCGAACCCGTGACGGCACGCACGCCCGGGTTCCTGCGCGAGGTTTTCGTGCGCGACGGCGAACCCGTGCATGCTGGTCAGGCGTTGGCGCGGCTGGAAAATTCCGAGCTGCAATCCGAGGTCGACGAACTCGTCCGGGAAGCGGCGACCTACGACGTGCAGCGGCGCGCGGCATTGAGCGACCCACAGGAGGGCACCCGCGAGATGGCGGCGGGTTACGCCCGGCTCGTCGAGGAATCGAACACGCAGCTCGCGCTCAGAAAATGGCAGCTCAATGAATGCACGCTGCGCGCGCCGCACGACGGCGTGGTGCGTCAGCAGGGCCTGGCGAATCTGGTCGGGCAGTATTTTACCCGGGGCAAAGAGTTTTGCGAGGTCGGCAGCCGCGACGAGTATCGCGCTATTATCTCGCTCGACGAATCGCAGGCGCGCCAGGTGACGGCGGGCCAGACGGCGCGGCTGAAACTGCGCGCCATGTCGGGCGAAACGTTCGAGGGCGCGATTTCTTCCGCG
Source organism: uncultured Chthoniobacterales bacterium (assembly GCA_964236475.1). Lineage (GTDB taxonomy): Bacteria > Verrucomicrobiota > Verrucomicrobiia > Chthoniobacterales > SZAS-18 > CAHJWO01. Next base: position 4,953 of record CAXSED010000092.1, on the reverse strand, counting down.
CCGGTTTCGAGCCTGAGCAAATTGACGAACAACGGTTCCGCCAGCGTGACCGGCGGCGACGTGCCCGCGCAACTCAACCGGGAAGGGCAACTGGAGCCGAGCGTCGCTTACTACGAGGCGGAGATGATCGTGCGCGACCCTGGCGGCGAGCATTTGCGCGCTGGCCTGACCGGGATGGCCCGGATCCAGACGGGACGCACCACGCTGGGTCGCTCCCTGATGAACTGGGCGCTGGATTTGATCAATCCGGCGGTCCGTTTGTAACGAAGACGCCGTTTCGATCACCGTAGATGCACAGTCACCGGGGGGCACGATGAGATCGGATTCCTCTTGTCGGTCAACGCTTTGTCTTCTGGATCTGTAAACAACAACAGGGAGGAACGCGAACGCTCCTCCCTGTTTTGAGCGGAGCCTGCGCTGGTTACAGACCGACGTTCACGCTCACACCCGGGCGCGGGGCATAGTAATCCGGCCCGTAGCCGTAATAGCGGCGGCCATGCCGATAATAGTAATGACGGTGATGGTAGTGCCGGTAAGGATGGTGGCGATAGTAGCCATGCCGATGGTAACGGTGGTACTCGTCCGCTTGGGCGGTAGGGATCATGGCGGCCAGCAGGGCCAAGAATGGCAGGGCCAGCAAAAGCTTTTTTGCCAACGCGAATTTTGTCTTCGGTGTGAGGGTGGTCATCATAGTTGAGACGGGAGCATTGAAGTTTTCTTCAAGCAGAGATCGTTCCCCATTTACAGATTGGCCTTTGGTCATGCCAACAAGGCTTGCGTGGCCACCTCGGACGTTCGCTCCATGTCGTCGGCGGTGTGTGCCGTCGAGATAAATCCAGCCTCGAACTGCGACGGCGCGAAGTACACGCCCGCATCCAGGCAAGCGTGGAAAAAGGCCGCGAACGCCGCCCGGTCGCTCCGTTGCGCGGAAGCGAGGTCAAACACTTCACTGTCTGTGAAGAAGAGGCAGAACATCGAGCCGATCCGGTTGAACGTGTAGTGTTTGCCGGTACGTTTGAGGGTAGCACGCACACCTTCCTCGAACATCGCACCAAGTTCCTCCAGCCGGGTCCAGGCGTCGGTGCGCTCCAGTTCGCGGAGCTGCGCCAACCCGGCGGCCATCGCCAGCGGGTTGCCGGAGAGCGTCCCCGCCTGGTACACCGGGCCGTTGGGAGAAAGCATGTCCATGATATCGGCACGTCCGCCGAACGCCCCGACCGGCAGCCCGCCGCCGATCACTTTGCCCAGCGCGGTCAGGTCCGGCGTGACGCCGCAGAGTTCCTGCACGCCACCCTTGGCCACGCGGAAGCCGGTCATCACCTCGTCGAAAATCAGCAGCGCGCCGTGCTGCGTGCAGAGTTCGCGCAGCGTTTCGAGAAACCCCGGACGCGCCAGGTAGAGACCCGCGTTTGCCGGCACCGGCTCCAGGATGATCGCGGCGATTTTGTCGCCCTCCCGCTCGAACACCGCACGCACCGCCGCCTCGTCGTTGAACGGTAGGTTCATCGTCAACTCGGCCAGCGCACGGGGCACGCCCGCGCTGTCCGGCTGCCCATGCGTGAGCGCGCCGCTGCCTGCCTTGACCAGCAGCGAATCGACGTGCCCGTGGTAGCAGCCCTCGAACTTGATGATCCGGTCTCGCTTGGTAAAACCGCGCGCCAGCCGCACGCAGCTCATCGTCGCCTCCGTGCCGCTGTTGACCATGCGGACTTTTTCCAGCGACGGCACCCACGCGCACAGCAGCCGCGCCATCTCGACCTCGTCCGGGTTGGGAATGCCGAAGCTCAGCCCCCGCCCCGCCGCCGCGCGCACCGCCTCGACGACCACCGCCGGGGCGTGCCCCAGGATCGCCGGTCCCCAGGTGCCGACGAAGTCGATGTACTCGTGCCCGTCGAGATCGTAAATTTTCGCGCCTGCCGCCCGGTTCACGAAAAACGGCTCGCCGCCCACGCCGCGAAACGCGCGCACCGGCGAGTTGACGCCGCCGGGGATGTAACGCCGCGCCTCCGCGAACATTTCCGCCGAACGCGGGCGGGCGATAGATTCTCTGTTCATCATCGGGGAAAATGTAGTACGTTACCGTGCAGTGAAAAGCCCCCTTCCCCGGAATATCGTGCTTTGCGGCGCGCTGGCAGCCTGTCTTTTGCTGCTCGTGCCCACGGGCAGTTTTGCCCTGGAAGGTCTGCCGCGCGAAAAGGGCGCGATCTACCTGGAGGATTTCTTCGAGCAACCCTACCGCTTGCGGGTGCTCACGGATGCGCCCATCTATTTTAATTCCGACCTCGCGCGGTTCCTCGGCACACTGACGCGCGGGGGGCTGGTCGAGTTGCAAGCGGTCAACGACAAGGATGGGCTGCTGCGGGTCAAAGGACTGGCCCATCAAGGGCAGGTGGTCGGCTGGGTGGAAGCGCGGTATCTTTCGGCGCTCGACCCGGCATTTGTGATCGGTTTGCGGCGGAGCGTCGAACGCCGCCGGTTGGTGCAGTCGCTCGCCGCCAGCGGCGAGGTCGCGCTGGGCATGACTATGGAAGAGGTGGTCGGCAGCCTCGGTGCGCCGACCAAAAAAGTGTCACACTCGGATGCGCAAGGCAGCGTGGAAACGTGGGAATACATCCATTACGTTTCGGTGCCGCGACAGGTCGCCGGGTACGATGGTTACGGGCGTCTGATCACGAGTGTGGTTTACGAAAAAGTGGCGAACGGGCGGTTTTCCGTGTCGTTCGGCAGCGGGGCAGTCACGGCGATTGATCGCAGCGACGCCAACCTCGCGGCGGGAGCCGGGGCCGCGCCGGTGCAGAGCGTGCCGCCGCCGGTGGCACTTTCGTCCGTGGGCCGGAACCTCTGATTGCTCAGCCGGAAAGCTTCCGGTGCTCCTTGGCGAGACGTTGATACTCGGGGTCGGCTTTGATTTGCTCCCATCGCGTCCGGAAAATCTGCGCGCACTCCGCCTTGGTCTTGTCTTCGCTGAACGGCAAGATTTCCCGCGTGCCGGGTTTGTATTTGCGTCCACCGGGATGGTTCGCGTACCGCCGGGCACGCGTGTATCCCATCTGGATGAACTTGCGCGCCATGTCCATCCCGACAAAATCGTGCGCGGCCTTGTACTCTTCGTACATGGTGTAAATTTTCTCCGAGGATTCGCGCGCTATTGCCGGGGTTTTGAAACGCCAGTGCGGCAGGATTTCCCCTTTGTACGGCTCAACGGAAAGCACACCCTGTTCACCACGTCCGATCCGGTAAAGCTCGGGATGCGCGCGGAAATCGAGCGTCTTGAAATCCTGCGAGTAATCGAAGCCGGAAGGCATCGGAATCAGCGTGACCCGGCGAGGTTTTGCAATGCGGCTACAACGCGATCTACCTCGGCGAGCGTGTTGTAATGCGCGAAACCGAGGCGGACCAGCCCGCCCTGCTTCGCCAATCCCAAACGCTCCACGACACCGAGCGCGTAGAAATGGCCGTCCCACACGAAGATGCCTTGTTCGCCTAACCGTGCGGCCACGTCCCGGGCGTTCCAACCTTCCAAGGTGACGCCGAAAGTCGGCGTGCGTTCACCCGCGCGATCCGGGTCGGTGAGACCGTAGATTTTCAGGCCGGGGATTTGTTGCGCTTGGGTCAGGAAAGCGCGGGTCAAGCTCAACTCATACGAGCGGATTTGGGCCATCGCGCCATGCATGTCGGGGCCAAATTGCGCAAGGTACGCGAGGCAGGCGCGCAGCCCGGCGATGCTCTCGAAACTCTGCGTGCCAGTTTCCCATTTACCGGGTGGTTTGCTGGAAGAGGCGCGCACCTTGTAGGCTTCCAGCCGGTCGAGATGGGTGTATTTCCCGTAAAGGATGCCCAGGTGCGGACCGCAGAACTTGTAGGCGGAGCAGCCGAGGAAATCGCAGTCGAGCGCCTGCACGTCCACCGGGTTGTGCGGGGTGTAATGCACGGCGTCGATGAAGACGACGGCTTCCGGTGACTTGGCGCGAACCAGTCGGACGGCAGTGGCGACATCGGGGATGGTGCCGACCGCGTTCGAGGCGTGGGTGAGCGCGACGAGCCGGGTGCGCGGGGTCAGGAGGCGTTCCAGATCGTCGAGGCGCAACGTGCAATCCTCGCGGTGGAACTCCCACGTCCGCACGGTCGCGCCCGCATCGGCAGCGGCCATGATCCACGGGGCAACGTTAGCGTCGTGATCCAGTGAAGTGACCACAACCTCGTCGCCCGCCTGCCACGTCCGGCCCAGCGCGTGGCTGAGGGCGAAGGTCAGGCTGGTCATATTCTGCCCGAAGACGATCTCCTCGGGCCGGGCGGCGTTGAGAAAGCGCGCCGTTTCGAGCCGGGCGGCGGCGACGGTTTCGACCGTGCGCTGGCTGGTGAAAAACGCGCCGCCGGTGTTGGCGTTGTCGCGGCTCAGGTAGGCGGTCATGGCTTCCATGACCGGCGTGGGGACCTGCGTGCCGCCGGGTCCGTCGAGGAAGACAGCAGTCTGCCCGGCGACCTGCTGGCCGAGAGAAGGGAACAGCGCGCGCAACTCCGCGTGCGGCACCCGTAGGGAATTAGTTCGCTCCTGTTGCATGAAAAGTGCGCGCCGTCGTGGAAAATTAACCCGTGATTGAATCAGGCGGTGAGGACGAACACGTCGCGCACGCCGTCGGAGTCGCCGGTCGGGGCGACCGCGCTGGCGTAGTGGTACAGCGTGCGGTCGTTGACCATCACGAACTCGCCGGGCACGAGCACCTTATTGAAAATCGGCGGCTGGTCCTTGGCACGGTAGAGATGGGTTTCGCCCCCGCTGATGCCGTCACGCTTGATGCAGAAAATGCCGACGAAATCGAAACCGTCCTGATGGATGCCTTCGGGGGCGGGTTCGCCGGTTTCGGTCTTGCTGGCGACGATGCGAATCTGGTGGACGCCCATTTCCGTGACCAGAGGGTCGATCTTCGAGAAGTCGATGAACGAGGCGACGAC
>CAXSED010000091.1:0-16160 GCA_964236475.1 uncultured Chthoniobacterales bacterium | reverse complement strand
CTTGCGCTGGTGCCCCGGACTAACTCACCAACCGGCCCGGAAAAATAGGGTCACTCCAGAGGCGTTCGTGTTCACGAGGTGCAAGCCGTACGTCTCGGTCATGGCAAAGTGCAGTTCCTCCCAAGTTGGGGCCTCGCCGACCAGATCCCGCTGGGAAATGACGATTCTCAGCTTTCGCCCCTCTTCAGCCAAACCGATCAGCTCGACGTCATCAGCCAAGACCTGATTGGCCAGCCGCCATCTCCGCAGGTATTGTAAAGGCGTGGCCGGAAACATTTGCACTCGGCCATCGAGCAGCTCCACTACACAGCCGGCTAGTGACGGCTTGGTGAACTTCAGCCAGCGCCCTATGCCGGTATATGGCGAACGTCGTGTTCATACCCGCCGACCTTGGCGGGCTGCACATCCGCAGGGATGATTAAACCAGCGCCAGCCGCCCACTGGTGGAGTAAGTGCCTCTGGTGCTCAAGGCAGTCCTACTCGTCGACACCTGTATGCGTTCCATCTAGGCGTAAGCCTCTGCGGAGGAACGTGATGGCTGACTGGGGTGCACTTGGCGGAGGCGATTTTGTAGGCGGTCCATACACTTACGATTCTGAGCATTACCTATGCCGGAGTCATCGGGTCACGCTTGGCATTAACTGCAGTCACAAATGTGACCAATCAAGCAAAATATTCGCATCTGAGCCAACATTCGCAAACATGGACGAGCACCCACGTTATCGGCGCTAACCTACGTCTGTGTTGTGACGGAGCAGAATCTCGCATGTTTCTAAACGTAAATCCTTTGTTCTGAGAGTATCACATTAATTCATTATTGGATGCACCACATCCAATGGGGACGCTTGCGCCCGTTCTTCACTCCCGTAAGGGCTTGCTCGTAATCGTCTTGCTGTGCCAGGACGAAGCGGTTGAGGTCATAGGGATCGTTCATCGAGGGAAGGCGAATGCGCCGGTTTTTCTAAAGCCCCATCAGTTTCCAACGAACTTCTCCAGATTGAGCGGAGTGTTCTCGTCTGGACCGTGGGGTCGGGGCGGCGGTGGGTTCCCCGGAGGCATCATCCCCATACCCATGTCGCCCGGAGGAGGGCCGCCCGGACCTCCTGGACCCGCGCCGCCGGGCGGCGGACCGCCGGGTCCACCCGAACCGCCGACGACGTAAATCGTGTTCCCGATCACGGCCGCCGCCATGCCGTTTCTCGCCTTGTTGAGACTCTCGACTTCCTTCCAAGGGTTCGGCGTGGCGGGATCGAGAGCGTAGACGTTTTTGCGCGGCGCGTTGCGCTCGGTGGCCGTCGCCCGTTCTCCTCCCATGTAGTAGAGCGTACCGCCCAAGTTGACGACGGCCCCACCGCCACTGCCTTGCGGAAGCTTGGCCTCCAGCGTGGACCATTGACCGCTCTTGAAGTCATAGACATCCACGTCGGGCATCGTCATGGCAAAGAAAGGGACTTTCCTTTCCGGGTCGCGAAAGCTCGTGTTGCGCCCGCCGACCAGGTAAAGCTTGTCGCCGATCACCGTGGCCGAGCAGTGGTCGCGGATGTGCGGAGCGTTCGGCAGGATCGTCCAGGCTTTGGTCTGGGGATCATAGCAGTCGAACATGTTGGTCGTACCGCTGGCGTGGCCGTGCTGGATACCTGCCGCGAGGTAGAGTTTACCTTGGTATGCCACGGCACCTGCTCCGGCTCTACGCCTCTCCGGCGGCACCTCGCCGCCTTTTTCCCACGCGTCTCTCTCGGTGTCGTAGCTGTAGACGTTGGGCATGTTGTCCTGGTTGGGAAAATCGCCCCCGGAGAATGCCTCGAGTACGAACACTTTGTTCTGCAGGGCGACCGCCTCGAAGTGGTGCATCGGCACCGGGGCAACCGCGAGTTTGGTCCACAGGTTCGTGGCCGGATCAAAACTCATGACGGGCTTGGCCGCCTCGTTGTCGCCCCCGAACAGGTACAACTTGCCGTTGACTGCGGCCATCCCGCATTCGTTGCAGTTGGGAGCCGTGTTCCCGGTTTTGACCTCCTCCCATTTGCCTTCTTGGGCCCGGCCCTTGGGCGAAAAGGAGAAAAGCGCGATAAAAGCGGCCAGGACAATGGGTTTCGTCACGCGGTGGAAAACGTCGAATCTGCGTAGGCGGGTCACGGCTGGTACTCTACCACCGTGACATCGCAGCTGGCCAATTCTTCGTCGACGATCCGCTTGATCCGCGACCAGTCGCCGCCGGCCAGACCTGCGCCAATCTTCGGCAGGCCGATCCTGGCTTGGCCGTAGTGTTCGGCTAACCAACGCATGCACGCGCGGATGGCTTCGTAGTCCGCTTTGTCACCACGGCCCCGGTAGTGAAACTGCGTGTAAGCATTGACGACCGTGAGCCTGCCGTGCGGCGTCTCGACTTCCGCAAAAGAGCAGGTCCCGAGCTTGGTCCGTTCGCCCTTGGGCGTCTGACGGTCTACCTCCAAGGCTTGCAGGAACTGTGCGGCCACACCCTTGGCGATCCCCGCTCCTATCGTGCAGAAGCAATTGCAGCCGTGCGCGATCACGTCGAAGGCACCTTCGTTGGCAAGCCGGATCAAATCTCCTCTGCACGATTTCATGACGGTTACTGATACCGGCGGCGGCGGAGGGCGACCCTTTTACGATTCTTCTTGGTCGATGTCCCGGAAGCGGTCTGGCCCGGTGTCCCGTGAGCGTTGCTCTTGGAGGCGCGCGAAGAAATCTCGCACCGCGTTCGGATCGAGTGCGAGCACCTCGCAGGCGGCACGTTCCACCCGTTCCCGCGCGAATTCCGCCGTCAGTTCCGCCAACGGAATCTGCTCGGTGCCGACCAGCCGGTGATCGTCGCCTTTGTAAACTCCCATGTTTAGGCTGCTGACAAACTTCATGGAGACGAACCATGCCACCGGCGGCAGGTGGAGTGCGACCGTGTCCATTCCATCGCGTTTAACGACGCAGACCTTCACGTCGTACTGCTCGCCCAACTCGGTAAGCAGAGCGGTGAGTCCATCCCAGGTCATGACGGCAAAGGATTTATGTCTCTAATTGCGCTGCCAGACACCGATAAAATGCGCAGGATAACCCTTGCCACGAAACGCGAACGCCGGCCACGATTACACTGACTCTTACCGCGAGGACTGGGGATGTGACGGCCCCTTGCGCCTGGCAGCTTCGGTCTTGGGAACGTGCCGCTCGTCGGGCGATGTGGAGGCAGGCGGATGGTTTGATGCGTCCGTTGGCAGAACGGTCGTCTGGTGGGCAGTGGACGTGCCCGGTTCTACGGGCGTGGAAAGCAGCGGAGCAACCGGCGAGAATAGCGCAGATTTCCACTGCGGCGAAATGACCTTCCAGCCAAACCACGCGGCGATGCCAGCGACCAGAAGAGTCAGCAGGCCGAAGTGGGCACGGCGTCGCCGCGTGGGTACGGCACGCTGGTGGTCCCCTCGGTTGGAACCGAGGGATTGATAGTAGTGCAAGGGGCCGATCCCGCCGGTGATCCTCGGAGCACGGCCGCCGCCGAAGCCCAAGTGCAGCCCTCTGGGCCCGATGCTCGCCCCGACGCCCCGGCGGCTGAAATTTAGCCGGATGCCGGGCAGGATTTTGATGCTTTCGCGAAATGACCAGCCCATGATAAAAAAGTAGTGTCGGACTATTTTCTGTTTCGCTGCCAATTGTGTTAGCAGCTTGCTGCGAAGCGTCAAGGTTCGATCCAGCCAAACGAGGTCACAGCGGCTCGATGGTTCCGCGTGTCCGACCGCTATCCGCTCGCAGGCAATCCGGCGAGTTGCACGAGCGCGCAACCACCGGCAAAGTGCCGGCCCAAATCATCTCTTTATGGAAACCACCTGTGTCCTCATCAAACCCGACGCGATGCGCGCTCGTCACATCGGCCAAATCATCGACCGTTTTGAACGGGCCGGCCTCGAAATCACCGGCACCAAGCTGTTCTTGCTCGACGCTGCGGTTCTCGCTGAGCATTACGCGCACATCGTCAACAAGCCTTTCTATCCCGAAGTGGAACAGTTCATGCGCTCGGGCCCCGTCTTGGCGCTGGCGGTAGCCGGAGAGGGAGCCGTGGCGAAGGTGCGCACCCTCGCCGGAGCCACCAATCCGGACAAAGCCGACGCCGGCACCATCCGCAAGGATTTCGGCACGGATGTCATGGTCAACGCCATTCACGCTTCCGACTCCGTGGAGGCAGCCGAAGCCGAACTGACCCGATTCTGCGTCGAGTAGGGTGTCGCCGTTCTCAAATACGTATGCCAACCGCAGCGTTTTACAGCTGTATAGGCTCCATCTACTTGGACCGTTCAGCCCGTAACTTGCGGTAAGACTCGATCAACCCCGCTTTGATAAATGCCTTGTCCAGCGGGATGCCTTCGTAGGCACTGGAGGTCACTTCCGCCTGTGCCTCTTCATCAGCCAACCGATCAAGCTCCTCGTCGTTGAGATATACGGGCGAATTAGCCAAGCAGAAATTGTCTGGCTTTTCCAACCCGGGAGTCATCGGTTGACTGGAAGTTTCTACGCTCGTGCGTATGTTCTCAATTTGCCATACTTGGCCCAGTACTGGAAGTAGAAAAGGCTGGCAAAAAGTCTGGGAAGACGTGCAAAAGGCGGGGGTCCTGCCCGGGGTGGATGCTGCTGCATACGTGCAACGCTACGCCGAGAACACTCACCGCAACGTTAGACCCTTTCTTTCCACGCTTCCAAGCGGCGTCCTCTCCGCCGAGCGGGTCGCCGAGGTGCATCGTCGGCAGTTCGATCAGCTGACGCCTTGGGCCGGGCACTGGGCCAAGCGAGCCACGATCAGAGAATTCCGTGGTTCGCCGGAGCATCGCACCCCGCTTGAACTTCGCCTGATCGAGGATCAAACCCGCCGCCTGCCCAAGCAGATTGATCAAGCTGACCTGAATCACGTCGCCTGGGTCGCCGCCTTCCTGCACGCGCGATTCGAAGCCATCCATCCCTTTCCTGACGGCAATGGTCGCGTGGGGCGGCGGCTGCTCACACACTTTGTGCGCTACACGACGGCAAAAGCGGGCTTGGGGCGTGGCGGCATCGTCAGAGGCAACCATCCCGATAAACTCGCCTACGTCGAGGCGTTGATCGAAGCCCGCAAGACCAACAACCTAGCTCCGCTCGCCCGGCATTTTCCGTTCGAGCTGACGGGCAAGGCGGAGGATCTAAGCTATCTGCCGAGCCCTTCTTAAATTGCGCCCAAGTCGCTGTCCGCAGAAGCTTACGCCCGGGAACTTCGCGATTCGGTCCGGGACCCTGTCGAAGCCATTGTCGCGCCTGGCCTGCCAGAACGCCGTCCGTGGCTCATTGACGCGAGCATGGACCCGCTACGCGCCTTTGTGCCTGTGGAGGCCACCACTGGCCTATTCTCCAGGCTGCTCGCAAGCTGTTAACCGAAAACCGACCCCGGGTGCTATCCCTCGGTGAAGCGGTCACAGTGATCAGCCAATTACGTGATTTGAAACTGTACAGTTTGGGGTTGCTTGGGCGCGATGTGGGTGCAGAGCCATTTCAGCGTTAGGCACAAGAGCGGATGTTCGAGCCTCTTCTGCGCCCCTTGAACGTTCCCTCGCAAGCCAAACTGCGGGTCGCTATCCGAGCCCAGTTAGTTGGTGAGGATCGGAATTTGCAACTCGTCACCGGCACGGCTTTTGCGGCGCTTTCGTTCCGCCGACACCGGACTATGAGTGGGTCTTGCGTACAACCGTAAAACGCCTTCGAATATTCAAGCCGCACCTCAGCAGGAGGCTCGTGGAAAGGGAAAATCGGAAAGCTTGGAGCGTTGATTTTGACGGCTTGTGTACAAGTGTAATTCTGTTGCACGCCGCCGGCTTTTTAAACGGTTCGCCAGATGGTTCGGGAGCAATTGCGTACAAGACACATTCCAGAGTGTTGACTGGGTGCGGCGATGATGGTTCGGCGGAGTTTTTGCCGGTTGTACGCAACGGCGGCGATCAACTGGTCCCCCGAACAAATAGGCATTGCAGCTTGGTCAATTGTCTTTTGGTACAGTGTCAGTATTTACGAGGGATGTGCCGACCTTACCCATTCAATACTTCCGGCGGAGCCGGTTCGAGCGTTAGCGAGGCTCCCTTTCGCGCTTAGCGAAAGGGCAGGAGGATAGCTGCGTCCGGTTTCGAAGTGCAACGCAGAACCGGCACTTTTGCTGCGGCGTCTGCGCCGCCTTGAATTTAGGCCGCGGTACCAAAGAGCGCTTCGATGAAGCGGTTCTGCACCCGCACGTCACCCGCTGGCACCGCGGCAGTCTGGCCTTTGCGTAAAACGGGCATGGCTTCGTAGCCTGCCAGCGTCGCTGCTGCACGGTGAAAGGCCCGAAAGTGCCCGTTGGCTTTGACCCTTCGTTTGATGGCAAGGTGATCCTGTTCGATCACGTTGTTGAGCTACTTCACTGCCCGGGGCTCACAACCAGCGGCCAGTACACCTTCTTGCTTGAGCGCCAAAATGGCCGGCGGGTAGCCTGCGTGTTTGTCTGTGTTGATGACGTGTGGGTTCGGGTGGTTGCCACCTCGCAGCACCCGCTCCAGGAAAGCATTTGGCTGCGGCTACATCGCGCTGCTCTGAAAGCAGAAAGTCGAGAGTGGCTCCCGAGGAATTCACCGCCCGGTAGAGGTTGACCCACTTCCCTTTGACTCGCACGTAAGTCTCGTCTACTCGCCAGGAGTCGTTGGTGGGTTGGCGGTGCGAGCGCAGCCTTTCTCCCAATTCGGGTGCGTAGCGTTGCACCCAGCGCCAGATGGTGGTGTGATCGACTTCCAGACCACGCTCGGCAAGCCGTCCCTCCACGTCGCGCAAAGAAAGAGAGTAGCGCAGGTGCCAACGCACCGCCGTCAAGATGATTTCAGGAGCAAAGTGCCGCCACTTGAAGGGAGAAACGATTGTCACAGCCGGGGTCATGCGGCCACCTCACCAGACCCCAAACCGAACTTTGCAACACTGCCCGTAGAACCGTCGGATCGTCTGCAAGGCGAGGCTTTCGGCGGGCATGGCGGTGGAGTCGGTGGAAGTGGCGTTCACGGCGCGCTGCTACGTGCGGCAGCCGCGTAGGCGGGCACATTCCAGTAGAAGGGACGGAAATCGGTGATTTTGCCCTCCTTGACGGTGACGGCCTGTGCCATGGGCAGCTCCATCGTCTCGCCCGTTGCCCGGATGCGGGTTGCCAACGTGCCTACGATGACCACCGTGTCGCCTTGCTCGAAGAACTGCGGCTCGCGCATGTCCACCTGATCGAAGACGGCGTTCATAGCCCACGCCCATTCCTCGTAACGGTTGGGACCGACATACTCACCGCCCCACGGCAGGTCGGGTGACTGGTGGAGCACCACGTCGTCGGCCAGCGTGGCGGCGAACTCCGCGAAGCTGCCGCCCTCTTGCATGTAGCGGCGCTCGGCTTCAAAAAAGCGTTCGAGCACCCGGCGCGGCGTGTCGTTGGAAGAAGAATTCGTGTTCATGAGGTGGTGATAAAGGATGGGATAAACTCGGGCGTCGGCTTCACACTACGACCTCTCCGCCGGCGGGATCGCTTTGAAATTTCCAGGCTCCTTCCGACCGGAAGGTCGAAGCCGTGCCGAAGGTGTCTTCCATGAATTGCATGTAGGTCACCTGGCCGTCGTTCACCCTGGCGAGAATCGAGAAGGGCGAGGTGATCGACTTTCCCAGCGTCCTGGACCGGTAGGTGAAACGTCCGAACACGGCCACGTTTTCTCCGTCGCCGAAGATCGTCTCCACGTCGAACGCTTCGCTTTCCCAGAACTCGGCTACCCGGATGTAGGTCCCCAGGATCGCTTCCGGTCCTCGGGCGGTCCCTGTCCACGGCATGATCCGCTTGAGTTCGGGGTTGTCGTAGTTCAAGGAGACGTAAATAGCTTCGGGTGCCACGAGCGCGTGGACGACCGCAGGATCTTTGCTGCCTTGGAGGAGTTGCTGGACGATCTCGACGGGTGTTTTCGACATAGTGGTCTTTTGGGAAAGGATTGGATAATTTCACTTCAGGCGCTGAAGCCGCCGTCGATCATCAGGTGCGCCCCGGTGACGTAACCCGCCTCCGGGCCAGCCAGGTAGGCGACCATCGCGGCTACTTCTTCCGCCGTGCCGTAGCGCGGCAGGGCCGTGATTCTTTTGAGGCTTTCGGCAAAGTCGCCCTGGTCGGGATTGAGTTCGGTGTCGATGGGTCCGGGCTGCACGTTGTTGATCGTGATGCCGCGCGGTCCCAGGTCACGCGCGAAGCCACGCACCATCCCTTGCAATGCCGCCTTGCTCATGGCGTATACCCCGCCGCCTACCGACGGCATCCGCTCGGCGTTGGTGCTGCCGATGTTGATGATGCGTCCACCCTCTCGCATGTGCCGCGCCGCCGCCTGGGTGGCCACGAACACGGCACGTACGTTGATGGCGAAGGTCTTCTCGAAGTCTTCCAGCTTGTAATCTGCCAGCGGCGCGAAGACCGCCACGCCTGCGTTATTGACGAGGATGTCCAGGCCGCCGAGTTCCCGGGCCGTGCGCTCGACCGCCTCCGTCACGGCTTGGGGATCGGCGCTGTCGGCCTGGATGGCAAGCGTCTTGCCTCCGCCCGACGCGGCCTCGTGAAGAACCTGTTCGGCACGTTCGGGCGAACGGCTGTAGGTCAGCGCGACATGCGCGCCTTCCCGGGCGAGACGCTGGACGATGGCCGCGCCGATGCCGCGGCTGCCGCCGGTGACGAGGGCAACCTTGTCTTGGAGTGGTCGGGAGTTCATGCTGGTGGCGGAAGGTAGCTTGACGTGCTGTTTGGTTAGCGTCGGTGACTGGCCGCCGACGGCATCTGCCGGATTTATGGATCGTTTGGTCCCGAAGTTACCGACCTGTTCCAAGCTTGTCAATGACTTATGGATCAATTAGTCTTCAAGTCGATGCGAGGAGATTATTGTGGCTAGAACAGGCCGACCGCGCGGCTTCGACCGGGAGCAGGCCGTCGAACAGGCGTTGCGGCTCTTCTGGGAGCAGGGTTACGAGGCAACCACGCTGACCCAGCTCAAGGCCGCGATGGGTGGGATCTCCACGGCCAGCTTTTACGCGGCGTTCGACTCCAAGGAAGCTTTGTTCCGGGAAGCGTTCGACCGGTATCTCCACACGCATGGCCAAGTGCTTGCTTCGTTGAAGGATGCGAGGTTGCCGCCACGGGAAGCCATTGCCCGGGCGTTGCGGTTATCTGCCCGGATGCAGACTGATCCGGCGCATCCGCCGGGTTGCCTACTGATTCTCTCGCAGAGTATCGGTTCACCGGAGAACCGGCACCTGCGCGCATGGCTGGCCAAGGAGCGCGAGGCCAACTACGCGCTTCTGCAAGCCTGCGTGGAGCGCGCCATCGCGGCAGGCGAACTGCGCCGGGGAACCGACGCGGGCGCGCTGGCAGCGGTCTTCAACACGTTTCTGGTCGGACTCTCGACGCAGGCGCGTGATGGCGCTTCGCTCGCCTCGTTGGAGGAGGCCATCTCGCAGTTGATGGGCCTCTGGGATGCAATGAAGAAAACTCGAGTTGGGCAACAGAATTTGCCTCGGAAAAATTGATGAACACAAACCGCCGTCAATTTCTTGGGACGCTCGCTGCGACATCGGTCCTCGCTGCCGTCGGGGCAACCGCCCGCCGCGGCCTTGGTGCGTCCGCGCCGGGTTCCTCGTCCGAAGCAGAAGTCAAAATGACCAAACACGTCGCTGCAGGTGCGCTGGATGTTGCCTACCTGGAGGCTGGACCCGCCGACGGGCCGCCAACGGTGCTCCTCCACGGCTTTCCCTATGACGTGCACTCTTACGACGCGGCCTGTGAGCAGCTGGCGGCAGCGGGCCGGCGCGTCATCATCCCCTACCTGCGCGGCTACGGGCCAACGCGCTTTTTGAAGGCGGGCACGCCCCGTGTCGGCCAGCAGGCTGCGCTCGGCCTGGACCTGCTCGCCCTGCTCGACGCTCTGCACATCCCACGCGCGATCTTGGCGGGCTACGACTGGGGCGGCCGGGCGGCCTGCGTGGTCGCGGCGCTTTGGCCCGAGCGGGTGAGCGGATTGGTGAGTTGCGGCACCGGCTACAACCTCCAGAACTCCGAGACGGCGCTCGAACCCATCAGCCCGGACAAGGAGCGGGCACACTGGTACTGGTTCTACCTCAACTCGGAGCGAGGGAAGGCGGCGCTCACCGGGGACCGTGCCGGCTACTGCCGGTTTCTCTGGAGCACCTTTTCACCGACCTGGCGTTTTGACGACGAGATATTTGCCCGCACGGCGGCCTCCTTCGACAACCCGGATTTCGTCGAGGTGGTGCTTCACTCCTACCGCTACCGGATCGGAGCCGTTCCCGGCGACCCGGCTCTGGAGCCCACGGAGCGTCGCTTGGCGGCCCAACCCCGGATCACGGTGCCCACGGTCGTGCTGGAAGGGGCCGACGACGGCGTGGACCCGCCCGCCGAGCCCGAGTCCGTGGCAACTCACTTCACCCATCTGCGTCGGCAAACGGTTCTCTCCGGCGTCGGCCACAACCTGCCCCAAGAGGCACCCGAAGCTTTCTGCGAAGCCGTGTTGTCCCTGAGCGAGCCATGACGGCACCCGACCAAACCGGTGGACCCAGGTCCGTCGTACGAGGTGTTTGCGATCAAGTACGCCGAGACCGACGCTCTGCCCGCCGACAAGGTAGCCATCGGCGGGTACCCGTAGCTCCAACGGCACCCGACTGACTTTGAGGCCGAACCGCAGTGCGTAATGCTCGACCAGATGCGTTGGCAGCGGCAGTTTGCATGCGTAGTTTCCGCCTTGCTGCAATCGTCAGCTTTTCAGCCTTGGGAAGAGGTTTCGCGCCCCACTGTTGATGGCGGCCAAGTCGCCCGTCGACAGCTGGGCGTACGCATCCAGATTTCCCGTGAAGGTCTTGCAGACCTTTTCCGACGCGTACGGGTAATCCGTCCCCAAGAGAATGTGCTCCGGTGCCGCGAAGGCAAGCAGGCTGGGCATTCCGGAAGGAGCGGTCAGGGCGGTGTCGAAGTAGAACGATTTCATCTCTGTCAGCAGGGAGTCGACGGAGTGGTCTGGTGACAATGAGTGCATCAGTTCGGCGAAACGGGTGGCGGCGTAGGGCAGGAACCCGCCTCCGTGGGACAGCACGATTTTGGTGGAGGAAAACTTTCTTATGACCCCGGCGGCGACCAGGTCGACCGCACACTTGGTGGTGTCAGCGGGATAATCCTCGAGAGGACTAGGTTGCCCCTTCAAGACCTTGACACCTGGCGAGGTGGTCGGATGAACGAACACCACCGCCGCACGCCGGTCGAGTTCCTCCCACACCGGCTCGAACAAAGGGTCGCCGAGGTAGGTGCCGTCAAAGTTGCTGTGGAGGATGATTCCATCTACACCCAGTTCGTCAAACGCACGACGGATCTCAGCCAGGCCAGCTTCAACGTCGGGTAAAGCGAGCGTGGCCAGGTAGCCGAACCTGGGGGGCTGGTCCTTGACCAAAGAGGCCCCGTAGTCGTTGATCTCACGGGCGATCTTGATGCGATCAGCCCCCTGCCAGCCTTCGATGCCCGGGGCGGTGAGTGAAAGGACCGAGACCGCAATTTCCTCCGCATCCATGAATTCTAACAGCCGCTGCGGACTCCATTCGGGGGAAGTCCAGCCGGATGGGTCGCCCCCATGCGCCTTCAGTCCTTCGGCCCAAAAGGGCGGCACCAGATGCGTATGAATATCTACACGGTTTTTGGTCATGATGGCTTTGGGTAAAGTGGCCAGCGCGGTTTATCGGGGCGGTTGACCAACGAGGCCAGCTCGATCCCTGCTGAAAAGTCTTCTATTAATTTGCCGATATATTCGGCGGTCCCATCGAGCATCAGGTCCGTCTCGCCCGCGACGTGAGGCGTGATCAACATCTGGGGCAGCGTCAGCAACGGACTCTTGGGATCGGTTGGCTCCATCCGCATTACATCGAGGCCGGCCGCCAGGATGTGACCGCTCTTGATGGCCTCGAAAAGCGCCGATTCATCCACCAAAGTGCCCCGCGCGATGTTGATCAGGATCGCCCCCTTTTTCATCGCGCTCAGGGTGGCGGCATCCACCAGGTTCTCGTTTTCTTTGGAAGCCCGCACACACAGCACCAGATAGTCTGCTTCGCCGACCGCCGCCGTGAGCTGATCGGTCGGGAACAGGGTCACGCCTTTAGGCACTTCATGTGGATGGTCGTCCGTGGCAAGGATGCGCATCCCGAACGGTTGGAGCCGCTCGGCGATCAGCCTGCCGATACCGCCCAGCCCGGCGATGCACACCGTTTTCCCGTGCAACGCGCGGCTGGTGGGCGGCGTTTCGGCGGATGGCCCTCGCTCTGGCTGGAGCCACTCATGGAAAGCCTTCGCTGGTTGGCGGCTGCGTTCGCCAGACGACGTTCCATCTGGATGTTTGCAACAAAGGAGAATAACTCATCAGGCAGGCCGAGAGAGGAAGAGGACGTAACCGCCACACCTGTGCGTGAAAGCCCAGGGGATTAAGCATGGGCTGGCTTCTCCGGACCACCCAATACTTCCTGCGTGCTGCCGCCATAGCGGAAAGCTATGCGCGGGGTAAAAGCATCGACCTTCCACGGGCAGGAAACCGTGATGGAGGACGCCGCGTTGTGATCACCTTCGCCATAACGTCGATTAGATTTCGCCCCTGTGGAGGCTCACCATCCGCGTTTCTTCGTCGCGGCGGTTAGAGCTGGCTCCGGACACCATCAGATCTCAAATCTGGCGCGTGCTGCTCGAATTGCGCAACGATTCAGGAACAAACAGCCGATCTTGGTGCTCTTCGCCATTCGATTTGAATGGCGTTCGGCCGTGCCTTGTGTCACTCGCAATGCGACAAGTCTTTTACGATCTGAACGTAATCCTTGAGCGGCCGTGAGGAGTTGTCAGCGCGCCAGGCGACGGTCGACTCGCGTGAGGCAGTTCCATGACTTGCTCGGGCAGCAATACTACGCCCAGCCCGCCGGTAACGAACTTGAGCGCGGTCGGTTCAATGTCCGCCTCCTGTAAAATCTTTCCGGCAAATCCAGCCGTCCGACAAAGATCGAGCAACCACTCGCGCGTGCCGGGATGAGTCTTCGCGGACATGCCGACAAAAAACGGCGAGGCGAGATCGGCAAGCTTGATCTTCGGTTTCTTGGCAGAGGCTGGCTTCTTGTCAGCAACAGCAGAGGCGGTAGATTTAGGCATGGTCGGGCACATAGGCCGCGAACCCGCGATTGCCAAGCACCGGCAGCAAAGGCGTCGCCAGTGAGCGGGGCGGAATGCAAGGCCCTGCGTCAACGCCTGAAGTTCACGCAGCAGGAATTTGCCAACCGGCTCGGAGTCAGTCGCTCCCTGGTCGTCCGGGGCGAACGAACCGCGCCCTCCGTGCTGCTTGGTCAGGCGGCGCGGGGCTTACTCAACCAGGAAACGCTCGAACAACTCCGGCTCGAGGTTCAAGCACAAGTCGAGCTGATGAAGTCACTGACCCTCGCCTTCACAGGTGGCATGCCAGCACTGATGGCGGAACGGGAGCGGCTGCAGCGGGAGAACACGGATCTGCACACGGCAGTCAAGGTCATCGCAGCATTGGACAAGTCCAACGGATAGCCGACACCGTGAAGCGTTCGATCCGGCTTTAGTGCTTCCTTCCCCCTTGGGATCAGATCGGTTGGGCGGATTGGTGATCTTCGAGAAAGGCGCTTCTGGACGAAGCGCCCGAAATTTGGGGTTGGTAGCCATGCGCTTCATTCCTGCGAGCATTTTCTGTCGGTTCGGCAGGGGAGGGGGAAAATTTCGCTGCCGCCGTGACCGCTTTTGTCCAGCGGTAGTGGCAGTTCATCGGCGTTTCGTGGAAGGCGGTCAGGCCATGGTAAATCCACCGCCCCGCTCCACCCGACCCGCAGGATGGCAGCGACTTTTGCCTTCGCCATGGAGGAAGTGACTATCAGCGCAACCTGCCGCTTCGAGGGGGGGTGAATCACTCAAAACCATCCGCAAACCGCTCGTCCGGGCGAGTTGTTCTTTAGGCAGGCGTCTGCCAATCCGGCAGCGTGCCAAGTATGTACCGGGGCCGCCCTTGGCCGACCTGGGTGGTCAGGACCTCGATGCGAACGGAAACGTAAAGGTAGGCGTTGATCTCTTCCGGGAGGATGATACCTGGGCCAATCATTCCCACGATGATCTCGTGGGTTCCGCTCAGCCGGAACTCGAAGGTACGGCGATGCGGCAGTGCCCCGATGATTTCGCCTTCCAAGGACCGAACGTCCTCGTGAATGTTGTCTTGGCTGAGCTGCGCAAAGCTGCGTCGCACCTCGCCCACGTCCCGGAAGCTGAACGCCCGGTCCTTCACGGTCAGCCCACAAACCGCCTCGTGATCGATCAGCGTTTTCAGGAACGTCCGCGCCGCCGCGATCACCCGTTCGTCGTAGCCGGACGCCCTTGAGGGTGTCCGCCGAGGGCGCGTTGAGCAACGCTCTGGCCTGTCCGTCCCCGATGGCGGGGGGCTTGCCCTCGTTGGTGTCACTCGATGGCCGCTTGACCCTGCGCATCGGATTGAAGGGCACCGCGTTCCTTTCGCACAAATGATCGAACAGGCTGGCCAAGGCCGACAACTTCCTGCGGACGGTAGCCGCCGCGTGCCCCCGGCGCTCCAGCTCCTTGCGCCAGGCGAGCGCGTGGGCGCGGGTCACCCGCTGGAACTCCCCCGCCCCCATGATCCCCACAAACGCCATGAACTCGCGGATGTCGCCCTGGTACGCCCGGCGCGTCCTCGGATTGCTGATGTTGGCAAACCACTCGGCTTCGGGCGGCACGTCGGCCAACCCCTGGAACTCGGCGGCGGTGAGCAGCCGACGTTCGCTTTTCCCCAGAACGACTCCCTCTCCTTCCCCCATTTTCACTGCTTTCACCCTCATTTTCGGCATCCCTCCCATTTGATAGTGATAACCCTTTTTATTTATCAACAATAAATGTAATGCGCCTTGCTTGACGCCAGAAAACAAGGGATGTAAAACAATGGTAAGGAGCTAAAACTATGTCCGTGCACACTTCGACCGTCACCACCAAAGGCCAAACTACCGTACCAGAAGCCATTCGCAAGGCGCTAGGACTCGTCTCAGGCAAAAGGATCGTGTGGGAGTTGCGAAGCAACGAACAAAGCAGCGAACTTCAACTCGTCGTTCGCCCCAGCCGACCGCTGTCGGCGCTCGCCGGAAGCTTGGCATCGGAGGTGCCGTTCCCTGGCATCGAGAAAGAGAAGGAGAAAGTGGCCGCGTTACATGCCACGCAGCTCGGCCGCAAACATCAGGTCAAGAAGTAGAGCAACCTTTTTAAAAAGATCGACTTTGCATGGAAATCTTTCTGCTCGACGCCAATGTGGTCCTGCGTTTTCTGCGTCGAGACGAACCGACCATGGCTGCCGCGGCCGACGCGCTCTTCGCCCGCGCAGAGCGTGGTAAAGTGCGACTAAGGCTCGACAGCCTCATTTTGGCAGAAATCGTCTTCGTCTTGCAGTCGGTCTATAAGCTGGGGCGAGAGGCCATCGCCGACGCGCTGCTGGACCTGATCAACAGCGGTGGGGGCGTGGAGACGGATCGACCTGCCCTGTTGAACGACGCTTTGGAGCGTTACCGGCGGCATCCGCAGGTAGATTTCGGCGATGCGATGCTCGGGGCCTTGGCGGCTGAGCAGAAGATTCCGGTGGCCTCGTCCGACCGGGATTTAGACCGATTCAAAGATGTGGTTCGATTTGAACCATAATGCTTCGAGTCCCACATGGGGCGACGAAACTTCAATCCTTGTCGGAAGAAGTAATAGGATTCACCGTGTGCTTGAGAGTTTAAAGCAGCATGATCTCGGCAGCATCTCCCTTCTTTCCACCGTAAGAACGGCATCAGACATTCGAATTGCTATCGGTGGATGAACAAGAATTACTGCATTGATCATCTGACCAACGTAGCTTGCATTCAAAATTAGACTTCCATCGTTAACATCAACAGCCGCAAAAGTTTTGCTGTAGTCCACGGCTTGCAAACGCTCATGATTCGCGCCACCAACCTCGGCGCGTGATCATCGAGGCAAATAATTAGACTTTATAGTCGTTAGGGATTGATACGGTTTGCGGTGGGGCGACGGGACT